>JBFHUL010000102.1:0-9921 GCA_041590075.1 Oleiphilaceae bacterium | reverse complement strand
GTCCCGGCCCCCATGATCATGATTGGTATGCTTCTTCCCATGATGATTCTCCAACGCGATTTTCGTGCAGTGCAGCGTCAGGATGTGCTTTGGGCCTTGCCTGGCATGGCCATCGGGATTGGGCTCGCCGCACAGATCATCCACCACATTTCGCAACAACAACTGGGATACTTTCTGGGTAGCATCGTGCTACTGGGCGTGGCACTGAGCATGTTTCGCTCGCCCGCCCTGCCCGGAAAAGGCACGCTCAGCCTTGCCTCAGGTCTGTCGGGATTTATGGGAACAATCACCGCGATTGGAGGGCCTCCGCTTGCCCTGGTGTTTCAACGCATGCATGGGCAGCGTCTGCGGGGCACCCTGTCGGCGATATTTGTACCTGCCGGTCTCATGTCTCTCGCAGCGCTTTACGGGGCAGGACGGCTGGGAATAAAGGAAGCCATGTTAGCACTCGCACTCCTACCGGGCATGCTCGCCGGCTTCTGGTTTTCGGGCCAGTTGAATCAAAGAATTCGCGCGGACACGCTAAACACCATGGTGCTCAGCGTGTCCGCCCTGGCGGGCTTTTTCATCCTTTATCGAAGCATGACGGGGCATTAATTGCGGTAGCATATGCTCTTCGTTCTCCGTAGCGAAGAGCTCATGACGCATAAATGCCGACAGTGACCCCTGCTCACCCAGCATGGCCAACACCTGATGTACTTTTCGCTCGGTAAATTGCAAGGCCTTTGCCCGGCCGCCGGAAAGCAGCGCCACAATCTTCGCGAAGCGGCGATCACGCCGACTATCCCCTGCATAGTACAGCGTAATATCGGGCGCGTTATGTATGATACGTGCTTGCAGCAGGTAGAAGACCCGCTGGGTGAATCGAAACGGATGTTGATGGGGTCGGTGAAACCGGCCAGCGATACTCAACGAATGCGAAGCGCCCAGCATGTACCCCGCGAGCACCGCCGGATAACCCCCCGCACTGCTGCCCACAGTGCGGAGGCCTGCGTACTCCCTTACCCACTCCAGAGAATTCAACCAACGCATTATCGCCATCATCGAAGTACCAATATGTGGTACGCCATGCCAATAGCTATGCGCCAGCGGCTCACTTATCACTAACACATCATGCCGGCTGGATGTCGCGTGTTGTAATAACACCGCATTAGGCACACCGATAGTATGGCCACCCCGGGCGGAGAAGCACACAAGCAAGGTTTTATCACGGCGCTCTCCCACACCCTTGAATAAACGCACGGTAGGCCGCAAACGTTGGCACTGGTATCTCTCCGCTTCGGTTTTACCGCTGTCAGCCATCAACCGGCCGATGCGTGCCAGCCAGCTTCCCAATGCCTCGTGATAGTTATCAGGCCAACCATCGGGAAAAAGACGCGCATTTTGATGCCAGGTATCAAGCACCATCATGTCTTCAGGTGTCAGCCTACGTGACAAGGTCTCTAGCACTCTATTCAGATGCGCAACACAACTGCAATAGTGTAATAGTCGCCGGAAGAGGCGCACTACTCTTGGCGCAGACGCACTCAACGTAAGCAAATCCCGCTTGCCGGGATTGGAGTCAGGTGCTTTTTCTGGGGTAGTGGTCGATGCCGCTGCAATACGCGATTCAATAACATCCACCAGCGCATTGAGACCGGGCAGCCGGGCGAGTTCCTCGAGAGTCAAAATACAATCGTATTCAAGCTCCAGCATGACCAGTAATTCCATTCGCGCCAATGAATCCATGTGTAAGGCATTCAGAGCCACGTCGCCTTCTGCACGTGAAAATTCTTCCAGCGCTCGCCGCGAGAATGTTGTCTGCCGCCTCACCACTCGAGCAATCCCTGAGCGCAGATCGTGGTACTCGCTGACATGACGTTTCGCCAGTGTGCGAGACACTTTTCCGGTGGCCGTTCTGGGCAGTGATGGCACCTGACGAAATTGCCTAGGGCTGCGCAGCCCGGCGCGTTCACGCGCGAAGCGCGAGAGGCTGGCAAGTTCAAGCACCTGACCATTTTGACCAACAACCAAAGCAACGGGAATATGGCCATGCACTGCAGAGAGCTTGGGGACAACGAGCGCTTCGCATACTTGTGGGTGCTCACACAAAAGAGACTCAATTTCCTGAGGATAGATATTCATGCTATTAAACACGAACATATCATCCATGCGACCACACAAATGAATACGCCCCTGCTCATCCAAGCGGCCTACATCGCCGGTATAAAACCAGCCATTATTCAAGCGAGCCTGCGTGCGTTCGGCATCATGCAGATAGCCACGAAACATGCCCTCACATTGAACCGCCAGCTCGCCCTGCTCTCCGACCGGCAGCGTACGGCGCTGCGGATCCACGACGCGCACCCTCACACCCGGCAGGGGCCTCCCCACACTCTCACCCGCCTCTTCATCTGCCGCGTCGGTAAAGGCGATGGCACCCGTTTCGGTGGTCCCGTAACCGCATTGCAATTGGTCGCTGACGCGCTCGCGCAGCCCTGAGCGAAGTGTTAGGGAAACAGGTGATCCCCCAGTTTTCAGTCGCACTCCCGCCAACTCGCTGGCTTCAGAGATAGCTAGCAGCTGTCGCGCCTGAAAGCCGGTAACATGCAAGACGTTCACCTCAAGCTGTCTGCACTGCGCCACCAGAGCTTGGGGATCATGATCAAGAAACACGTTGGTGGCGCCCATCGCTACACAATAAAGCCGGTGGCGCCGGCAAAAGTTATGAGCCATCGACGCAATACAGGCGAAGCGTTGTGCTGAAGACTGGATATGCCGTGCTGCCTGCGCAACCAGATCGGAGGAAGACAGCACTACGAGTTTCGGTGCACCAGTGGTGCCCGAAGTAGAAAACAGCATACGCGCATCTAAAGCCGGTTCAATCAGCCCAGCCTTTTCGTAGCCTACATCGCGCAGGCATGCACCAGTGCAGCTAAGACGATGGGTAATGCCAGCCTGTTTAGCCATTCGCTCCTGCGTGGATTGCGATTCATAATCCGGAATAGAACAAGCTGTAAGCCCCAGCCCATCGACCGCCAGACTGAGCACCAGATGTTCGACATCGTTGTCGCAAAACAGCCCTACCGTCGCGTTATTTGGCAAATGCGAGTCACGTATTCTCAGCATCTCTTGCTGCACCCGCTGCCAGAGCTCACGATAGCTCCAGTTACGCCGCGTGCTGACCACGGCTGGAGAATGTGGCCTACTCAGTGCGTGATAGCTAAGCCGCGCTGAAAGACTGCGATACTTGTGCATGGAATGCTCTCCACGGTTTCACTTTCTAATCGAGAACAGAACATGCAGTGGCGTATGCAGTAGCGGGCCGAAAAACGCCCGATTCTGCTCAACAAGCTCGGGCGTGACGGTCAGTTCTCGCACCTCTGGCATACCATTGAAGCCCGCTTGCGACAGGGCAGAAAAATAGTCAGCGAAGGTTTTGTGTACACATTGCACATGCAGCGATTCGCCATTATTCTTCCAGATTTCACCTTCAAACTGCTGATCTACATCGCGAAAATAGTTTTTCCCCTGCGATGAGAAATAAAACGGGGCTGCTTCTTGATCGTGTATAAACGGAAATACGGGGTGAGGAACGCTGAACACAAACTGCCCGCCAGGCACTAAGGCCCCATATACTGTCTCCAATACCCGCTGCATGTCTGCAAGCTTCAAATAATTGAACAGGAACACTGCTACGCACAGATCAAATTGCCGGTCCGGCTCGAAAGTCACCACATCGCAAACGCGATATTCAATACCCAGGCGATCCTCGCTTTCCTGTGCTTGAGCAGCCTCGATCATGCGCGACGAAAGGTCAACGCCCAGATAATCTCCCGCGCCCCGTTTTTTTAATTCACGAGCACAGTATCCCTCCCCGCATCCAATATCGAGCACAGTGCGTCCATTAACATCGCCACAGGCCCTAAAAACATGGGGGCGAGCCGTAAAATCAGACAAGGAACTGGGCAACAGACGGAGCCACTTTTTTGCATTTTCATTGTAAACGCGCTCGGTATTAAACATGAAAATTGCTCTCCGCTGGCCGCTGAATGGTTAGCATGGCCTGGGCCCTTTCGAGCATGCAATCCCAGAACTGAATGCGTAATGCGAGCGCAGCACGCATGCCTTGCGCAATGGCAGCCATTGCATGTGTATCGGTAGCCATTTCTTTGGTGATACCCAGCATTTGCTCTGCGTGTTCGTCATCACAGGCACTGTGCAAATCGAAGAAAACTCGCTCAACGGGCGTTAACGCAGTATGTTGAATCAAGCATTGGAGTATCTGCTGATAGATACGCGACACAATCAGCTCCGTACCCAACCCTAAAGCGCCGATCGCAACATGTTCATTGCTCTCGCAAAGACGCAAGAACTGGGCGCGCCAAACTTTGGCATTGACGCAAACGCCGCATTGTAAGTCTTGCTCATCCACGCCAGCCGCACGCTGAAAGCGTTCGAAAAGCTTGGCATGGGGGACACCTTCCACACTGCATAGAACCTCCTCCGGCAAAGCAACACCATGAGTATCACCCTCTTCCTCTTCAAGATTATGCCGCAAGATATCGCGGTGCCTGGCATTGCTGAGTTGCGCTATGAGCGCGCCGAGGCAAGCTGTGAATGCACGGCTGTATTCGCCATATTGGACAGCGAAATCCTGAACCGCGCGCTGCGTGTCGGGTAGCCTTCCCGTCGCAAGTTGATGCAGGTATGGATGATTCACAGCCTGAGACTGAATGGCTTCTTCGCACAATTGCGAAACAAAGGTACTACTAAAACTAAATCTATCCATGACGCCTCTGATCTTGAGTAGTTGAAGGGTCTCGCACCCGATTAGTACAGGCGACCCTACTGCAGCGCGAAGCTTTGCCCGTTATCGGGATTACGCGGCTACGGTAATGGCAAGGCGAATAAAGCACAACTTACTCAATTTTGCCACCCCCCCAACACACGATTTGTCACAAAAAATTCCGACAAGAACCACAGAATCCCGCGAGTTTGTCCTATATATAGAGCATAGAGTCTACGTACTTGCTGAAAAACTCTTCATCTTTAAGCGGGAGAAGCTATGACATTCGTACATAGGATAGTCTTGGGGCTTTGCATTATTTTAGCCGCGCAGAGCAAGGTAGCTGCTAAAGTGCCGCCAGCAGAGGCCAATAAACTGGGCACGACACTCACGCCCTTTGGCGCCGTCAAAGAAGGAAATAAAGCCGGCACGATTCCCCCATGGGAAGGTGGCATAAAGGAAATCCCCGAAGATTATGAAGGGCCCGGCAATCACCATGTGGATCCCTTCGCTGACGACAAAGCCAAGCTCATCATCAGCAACAGTAATTATCTGACACATGCGCAAGTGCTTACGCCGGGACAGCTCGGTATGTTTGAAGCCTACCCCGATACCTTTGAAATGCATATCTACCCAACGCGCCGTTCACAATCCCTGCCCGACTGGATTACTGATAACATCAAAAAGAATGCGCTGAGTTCGGAGCTCACCGAAAACGGCGTAGGGATTAAAAATGCCTATGGCGGAATCGCATTCCCGATTCTTCATGGCTCCAGTTCGGATAAAGCCTTACAGGCCATGTGGAATCACATGACCCGTTGGCGCGGTATTTTTTTCGTGCGTTCGTTTGCCGAAATTACCGTCAAATACAATGGCGACTATGCCGTGAGTACCAAGCGCCAGGAGGCCTTCGTGAATTTTTACGATCCCAAGGGATCGTTTAAAACTCTCGACAACGTGCTGTTCTATTTTCTGAATTTTATCGAGTCGCCTCCCCGCCTTGCGGGCGGTGCCGTGCTGGTGCATGAAACACTGGATCAAACCAAAGAAGAACGCTCAGTGTGGGATTACAGTGCTTCGCAACGCCGCGTATTTCGCGCGCCCAACGTCGCCTACGACTCCCCCATTGCCTCATCCGACAACACGCGCGTGGCCGATGATTCCGACATGTACAACGGCGCACCGGATCGCTACAACTGGGCTTACAAAGGCGTCGAAGAACACTATATACCCTACAACACCTACCGTCTGAATCAGCCCGATGTGAGCTATAACGATCTGGCCACACCCTATCACCTCAACCCCGACTACATCCGCTGGGAACTGCATCGTGTACATGTGATCGAAGCGAACCTGAAACCCGATGAAAAACACATCTACAAAAAGCGCGTGTTCTACATCGACGAAGACAGCTGGTCGATCGTGTTGGTTGACCAATATGACGAAGACGACGCGCTGTGGCGTGTGAGTATGTCGATGACGCAAAACTTTTATGAATTACCCGGCGTGTTCCAATCAGCCAACGTGTTTCACGACCTGAAATCCAAAAAATACAGCGTGAACGGCCTGTATTCCGAAGAGAAGCAATCGCCCACTTTTGAGAACGCCATGCCCAATAAGCGCCACTTCAAACCATCCACCTTGCGGCGACGCGGCCGGTAGCAAGCAAGCTCGCCCCGAGCCGTGCATCGGGGCGCAAATTTCCATAGGGGCGTTACTCAATTTGCACCAAATACACCCTTCGCCCTGAGCGACCACCGCCTTGTAATGGCATTGAGTGACTTGATTGAATCTGGCTTTTCGCGGGCGTTGACAGGAAATATGGGGGTGGGAATTGACAACTGGCGATAAGCCTGCGCCGTTTATCCTCGTCGTTTACCGTAACGCCGACAACCGTTAACACCGCCAGGTCACCGGTACCGGGCAGCCGTAATAAACTCCCCAAAGGTTTCACACCACACCACAATCGTCGTGTAATGTTCCGGATCAACTCCTGAAGGTATTGCGAGCAAAAAATTATGAAAGGTTTTTATATCGCCAACCAGAGCCATACTGGATTTCAGGCGATTAAACTCAGCCTCTGTTTCCACGAACGCCGGTGACAAATAAAGCTTGTAATCAGGGCCCGGCGCAAGCTCGCCCTCGAGCGAAACAAATGTCGGCCCAATCGACACCGCGCCCTCTCCCCAGTGAAAGGCATCGCTGCCACGTAATGCTCGTGTAAATTCACCCGTATAACGTGCTTGTGCAGCGCTCGCGGCAATATCAGCTTCCGCCGGCGCTGGAGGTGCGATGAGAATGGGCAGCAGATAAATACCCAAACCAAACCCCAGCATGCCCACCGTACAATGCGACACCAACAGTAGAACCCCTACTTTCGTTTTCATGCTGGAGACCTTCAATTCGTTAGCCAGAAAGGGGGAACTGCGCGCTCCCCCGGTGTGCCCCGACGATGAGGATACACTACTGCGACGCAGCCACATCTGCGCTGGTGAACGTCGGGTAGCCCGATGGCTTACCGTTATTGATATTGTTCAGAAATTTGCTGTCTTTGATGGGTAGCGTGGCCGAACCATAATCAAAACTGTTCAAACGCGATCGCATTTGCGCATTAGACAAGCCATCACCCACCATCTGATACCAACTCACGATGGTGGGGGTGATAAACGCGCCATAGGGGTTTTCGGCATACTCATTACTTTTCGCAAAGCGAAAGGCATGCGTGAGAATGCCATCTTTGTGATACACGATCTTCAAATGCCCATTTTCAAAGGGCAATTCAGCCGCGGGCTTGGTGGTCTGGTTGCCGTGAGAGCTATAGGTACCATGCGTAACGACGCCATTTTTCGTCCATACCGCCGCATGCTCCCAATCGTGGCGATGTCCGCCGCCAAAATAATTAAACACCTGGTCTTTCTCAAAATAGAGCGCATAGATATGCCCGCAATATTGGTCACCGCCAGAGGTTTTGCACACATAGCGATGCATGGTATTTGAGGTGAGCATGAAGTTTCCGGAGCGACAGCCGCCGGTGATTCTTCCGGACGTTTTCAAGCCCGCATTCATCTCACCCCAACGGCTGATGCCGGCACTCGGCAAACATCCGTCGCCATCGAAATCAAACACGGGCTGTTTGTTGTTGATGATGCCATTGGTTGGCAGGGCTTCATCCAGCTTGGCGAAGTCACTCGCATTCACCACAGCACTTGCGATGCTCAAGGTGATGGCGCAAACAGCCATGAAAGGTGAGCGTAAGGTACATGTCGTCATAAGGTAGGTCTCGAATTCGTTTTATTGTTGTTGATATCGCGATCTCGGGTTGATCGGCATGCCCTCAAACTGCAGCCATCGCCACCTCACCGAAATACGGACTTATTCTAACCACAAGTTTTTTCCGATTACCATCGCCCAAAAGCGGCAGTATTTGCGCACCCAAACCAGGTGTTGAGGAGAAAGGAACGAAGCCCAGGCCACGCCTACATTCGCTCACTATTTAACCAATCGGTAACTTTCTATCGCTCAAGTAGTCCACTAGGATGCCGACCTACTGATCCAAGATCCACCGCTGTTATCAGGTTTCACACACGCTATGCATTTGTTCGTTTGTCGCTTTATCACCGCCTTACTTTTAACCCTGTTCCTCTCTCACGGCCTATACGCCAGTCAGCAAACCGCTAACGCCCTCGATGAACACCTTTCCGCTTTAAGCCACCGCTATGCGCTATACAGCGGCTGGGATCTGGTAACGCGCGCACCAGGCAGCTTAAGTTCAATCAAATCATCCGAATTGGCCCGCGTGATCGATAAGACCGCACTGTTCTTTGCAGAGATACCCATAAGCGAAAAACAAACCGCTCTGCTGAACAGCAAACCCGGCGCCTATGACACCGCAGCACTCGAACGCCTGAAGGCTTGGCTCAGATCCAGCCAAATGGCAAAAGCGATGAGTGACGAAAGAAAGCTGGCCTACGTCAACGATTTTTTTAATCGTCTGGAATACCAATCGGACCAGGAAAACTGGGGGCAAAGCGATTATTGGTCCTCTCCCATCGAATTTCTGGCCCGTAATGCGGGGGATTGTGAAGACTTCGCGATAGCCAAATATATCACCCTGCAAGCCATGGGGATTACAGCCGACCGTATGCGCATTACCTATGTCAAATCGGCAACGCAGAGCGAGCCACATATGGTGCTGGCCTACTACGCGACGCCCGATTCAATGCCACTGATCCTCGATAATCTAAAAAAGGAAATTCTGCCGGCATCTGAACGATCGGATCTCACACCGGTCTTTGGCTTTAATGGTTGAAGCCTTTTCGGCAATGCCGTCAGGCCCAGGGCGTAAACCTGTTCCGCTTATTCTGCCTGCGGATGTTCGGCCACCAGTTTATGCAACTCGGCAACAAGGCGTTCCAGTCCGATTCGCGTCACATCTTTGTGCACCACCAACCGCAGGGGGTTGGTGGCCTCAATCCGTATACCTTGTTCTGCAAGGCGCTTGGGTAAATCCAGGGCTCGTTTTTCTGGCAGGGTGACAAAAACCATATTCGTCGCCTGCGCAACGGGCGCGTTTTCTGCATTGAACAGCGGAATCCGGCGCAGCTGCTGTGCAAGCCACTGCGCATTGTCGTGATCTTCCTCTAAGCGGGCAACATTATGTTGCAAGGCAAAGATACCCGCCGCGGCGAGAATACCTGCCTGCCGCATCCCCCCACCGAGCATTTTGCGCCACCGCCGGGCCTCAGCAATAAACGCGTGCGAGCCGCATAACACTGAACCAACCGGCGCCCCCAAGCCTTTCGACAAACACAGCGACACGCTATCAAACTGTTCAGTGATGGCCCTCAGCGGAATACCTTCTGCCACCGCCGCGTTGAAGGCGCGCGCGCCATCCAGATGCAGTTTCAGGTCGTGTGCCAAAGTGAAACGACGCGCGGCGGCGATATAAGACTGGGGAAGCACTTTCCCGCCCACCGTGTTTTCGAGGCTGAGCAAGCGCGTGCGTGCATAGTGGCAATCATCCGGTTTGATGGCCACGGCCACTTTCGTCAGATCGAGGGTGCCATCGGCTTCAAAATCGAGGGGTTGTGGTTGGATGCTGCCCAGCACAGCCGCGCCCCCCGCTTCGTATTTATACGTGTGTGCTTGCTGCC
>JBFHUL010000101.1:0-10135 GCA_041590075.1 Oleiphilaceae bacterium | reverse complement strand
GGTGGAAACACGAAGCGGGACATGAGCATCCTGAAAATGGCGGCGCAAAATCTTCCTTGAGCCGTTGTTATTGATATTGGCCCTGAAATGTATGCCAGCCGGCCGGATCAGGTCAACGTCCGGGCATAATTTATTCGTGCTGCCCCCCTGTCATAAGCAGTGTGACCGCCTTCCCAAAAAAAGCGTTTCTCCCCCATTTGAAGGAGGTGCTCGCCCGCCCCCCCTTTTAGCATAAAACCCTTACATCGCCGGCACATTACAAAGACAAGAGGATCAGGCACATGAAAACCCGAAACCGGCTGCTTTCGCAGCGCAATGTTAACAGGCAATTGGGCCGCATTCTGTTTACGGGCGCGCTGATTGGCGCAGGGGCAGGCGCCCAGGCAGCACCCGTTAATGCCTCCCACATGACCATCAATGGCACCGCCTTAGCCCAGCAACAGGATGCCAATGGCCAGGTAGCCGTCCATGCCGGAAAACAAAAGTTTCGGTATACCGGATATGGCCAGGCTTGCAGTGACGCAGAGTGGTATATCAAGCTGGAAGGCAGCGAAGACTGGCATAACTTCGACCACACCAAGTATGCAGAAAGGGTCATTCACCGGCCCGGCACGCATCAACTCAAGCTCACGGTAGATGGCTACAACAACTGGTTTGCTTTCTGTTTTCACGAAGGAGAATACTCCGAAACCATCGTTGAGCTCACCATCGACAAAGGCAGTTTCACACAAACCAAATACCCGATTATGGTCGTGCCCGGCGTACTGGCCTACGACAGCATCAACGCACTCATTGATCGCATCGATTATTTTTATGGCGTGGCCGATGCGATTGAGGAAACATCCGACCAGATTGTACATAGCTTCTCGCTGAACCCCTGGCAGAATACGGTAGACCGTGGCCACGATCTGGCACGCAAGATCATCTATCAGGTGGAAAGTTCCGCTGCCCTGCACCGCGGCAACCCCGATAAATATCCCCCCGCCTTCAACAAGGTAAACCTGCTGGCCCATAGCCATGGCGCGACGACGTCACGCGTGGCGATTCGCGCCTTGAAAGAACATTACGACCATGACTACGTAGCCTCGCTTACCACCGTCGCCGGCCCGCACTTTGGCACACCCACTGCCGACGGCGCCAACAAGGCCATGGAGGAATGGGGGGTGCTTGGTGATGCACTGGAAGCCGTTCTGGTACCAACCTTCCACGGCATTGGCTGTCTGCTTGCCAGCCTGGCGGGGGATGCACACTACTGTGGCAGCATGAATATTCTCGATGTAATGCAGGACTTTACGCAAGGCGGTATGTACGCTTTCAATAACACGGATTACCCCAGTTACGGCGTACCCACCGGCGGCAAATACTACGGGGCCAACATTCCTGAAGCAGATCGTATTGCTCCGTTCTATGAGGCTTATGGACGCGGCCTCTATGACGATTGGTATGCCACTACGAAAACGGCAGTATCCGTACCACAACCTGATGGTTCAGTCGCCGTGCTGGATATGGTGATTGGCAATGGTCTGGGCGAACGGGCCAACTACCACGATGCCGACGCGGTGCAATACTACTCCTTCAGTGGCGATGCTCCGTCCAACTCCCTGCCCATCGGCACCCCGCTGCCTGACGACACGCTGTTTGAAAATATCTTCTGTCTGGGCGATGACATCCCGCTGGACATCATCATGGATTCGGCACTCTGCGTATTCAACTCTTTCTATGGCGCCATGTACTGGAACCGTATGGAAGTGCCCGAAGAAGAGAAGTTTGCAGCCGGCTCGCCCGAGTGGATTCCGCACGACGGTTTCATTCCCGTTGAAAGCTCCAAGTTTGGCGTACATCTGGACACATTCTACTGGAATCATGTCGACGAGCAGAATCAGTTTCTGGGCCTGATTCCCAGCATGGATCGCGACAACAAGCCGGTACCCAAACCACCGTTCGTATACAGCGAACATGCCAATCTGCTTCAAAAAGCAGGACTTTAACCAAACCTCACTCGGAAGGGCCTTGTGGCCCTTCTTGAGCATCCGGGAGACTCACGATGAAGCTTCGTAAAACTATGGCAGGTCTTGGCGCCGTGGCACTACTGATGAGCGCTTATCACTATGTCGCCGATCTGGATGGCGCGCCGCACGAACCCGAAGGTGCTGTGCATGCAGACGCCTCCAGACCAGCCCAGCAGACAGCGCATACTCCGCCGCCGCAACTACCCCTCTCTCAGGAACAACGGGAACTTCCCTATCAAGGTGATTCCGACGCCGAGAAGGCGCCTTCGATACACCGCTTATCAACCACCCTGTATATGCAGCAGTCGGTATTCGGTGCACTCCCCTCTCGCCAGAGTGTTATGGATATCCCCCCTTTATTTACCGATGCTAACGGCCACCTTTTACAAGACCGCTCTGCCCAGCGCTTTATCGAGTTCTTTCTTGGCGCGGCACGTGAGGAAGGCACGGATGTGGTAGTCGGTCGCATGCATGAACTATTCAGTCTAATGCTGGATGAACCCGCCTACAGTGAGGCCCACCAACTGCTGAACAACTATATGGATTACCGCGTGCAGCTGGATCGATTCGTCTCACGCAATGAGATTCTGGCCAAGGGCGATCAGCGCACTGCAGCGTTGCAGGAAGCCCTCGACCGACGCAAATTATTACGCCGCGAAACCCTGGGGGACGAGGTGGCACTGGCCATGTTTGGCGACAGTGAGCGCTATGAAGATTACGCCGTTAAACTTCTGCAGCTTCAGTCAGACAGCGCACTGAGCGAAAGTGAAAAGCAATCACTCGCGGTGCAGTACGAACATGAACTCCCCGAACATTTGCGTGAGCGTGTCGCCCATGCGCGTCGGCTGCGTGAAACCGAGGCAAGCATTGCCAGACTTAAGACGCAGCCCAATACCGAGGCAGAAATATATGCGCTGCGCAAAAAGGTCTACGGTGAACACTATGCGGAGTTATGGGCGTTTATGGAAGATCGCTCGCCCGAGTGGCAAAGTCGCGTGCACCAGTTTGAACAAGCCAAGCTTGGCATTAGCAACAGTGTTATGTTGTCGGAAGATCAGAAGCGTCGCCAGATACGAGAGCTGCGAGACCAGTATTTCGCGCCGGAAGAACACGCCAAGCTGGCATGGCAAACTTTAAATTAGCCCTTGGCACTCCGATCTGACCTAAGCGCACATCGGCCTGAGTATGGCTAAGCGGATGGTCTGCATCGGATGAAGGTGCCGAGTCATGACGCTACAGGCTTTGCAACTCGCGCTTCAATTCATCCGGTTTAAGCAGCCACACGGAGCCATCGGGAGCGGGGAACACGCCGACGTCCAAGCCATCGCGCGTCAATCCCGCCACCCACTTCTGCATAAACTCCGGCAACGCAATACTTTTGGGTGTCAGCCCCGCCTCTTCCTGCACATAGGCTTGTGCCAGCGCTGAAGATGGCCAAACCGGCACATATTCAAAGCCTTCGTCTTCCGCAAATATTTTCAGAAATTCACGCGAGTCATTCACCAGCACCCAGATCTCTTTCTCCGCATCCACGGTATTCAGGAAGTAATCGAAACGCTCTTCGCAGTCGAGTTCAAATAAATCGTTGTTATCGTTGTTAGCCATGCGTGGTATCCGAATATGTAAGGTGGGCAGAAACGGGTATCGCCACCCGAAGGCTTCTTACGCAAGCATGTTGGGTGGTCCTGAACAGTGTAACGGCCTGAAACGAAAAAAGCCCCCGTAAAACGGAGGCTTTCGCAAATTCGAGGCTGCTTCATATCCATATCGCGGGAGTGTTCCTTCACAGTCCATTTCCGCAAGCAGCGAAGCTAGTATATCTCTACTACCTTGTGCGCAATATAAGAAAGATCGTAAGTGCATGTAAGAGATCTCTTACACGCATCAGGTATAGCCCACGCCCTTGTGTGTGAAACAATATTCAAGCCCATTGGCATTCATGCGATCTGAACGATGGGATACGCAAAAAAATAAAAAGACTTTCCACACGATTATGTATCGGCCTATACTCGTGTTGAGCATTTTTTAACCAGCACGCCTTCGCTCTGCGTCAGGCAGCCAGGCATGAAATGCCCACCCCCTCATTGACCCTCGGAGGAATACCGATGAATCCAAATAATATAACGGTCAAGGAAGCCACTGACGAATCCCTGCATGAGCACATCACAGCGCATGAACTGGATATTCTGGTCTCAAAAACCCGCGAAATGAACAAGAAGCGTGACCGGCGCCTTGAGAAGCTGCATGCCGCGCTGAGTGAAATTGAAGCTGCACTGGCAGAGCCTCGCTAAGGCTTGACGGCAAGGCTCTTAGCTGCCGAGGTTATGTTGCGCGGTTACCGCGACCTCGGTGGCACATACCACCACGCCCCCATGACGGCGATCCCGAACAGGGAATACGCCAACACGAATACCCAGCTTGGTGCCTGGTAAAACAGCAGCGTGTGCAACCAGTCGGCAATAAAGCCGCGCGCATACGCTGATTCACCTGCCGCAAGGCGGAGACTGTTTTCCCAGTGCGTGAGTGGGCAGAGTTGGTCAAACCAGCTTTGAGCAACAACCACGCCAATGGCAGACATATGCGTAAAACGAAACCAGCGATTACGTACCCAGGCCCAGGCCCGACAACCTCCGATCAAAATCAGGGGCAAGCTCAGCACCACGAAACACACAAACAACGCATGCAACACGAGCACAGCATCGGCAAACATAGCCAGAACAGTCTGAGACATCACAAGCTCCAAAATTTAAAGCGTTTTACGGTCAGTTTGTTGCGCCCACTGAACGGCGCATCGCCGCGTCGTAACAGTGCCATCCTACCCTTATCCCAATACACGGGGGAATGTTGATGTTGGCACACGAGCACCCATGTGTACGCCGCTGCTGCCTCGACGACAAGGATGTATGTCTGGGTTGCTTCCGCCACCTCGATGAAATCAAGGCCTGGTCGAGCATGAACAGCCGCCAGCAGAAAGCCGTAATGAACACAACCGAAAAGCGCCGCATAGCTTATCAAAAGCGTTACGGTGCGACTTTTTAGCTACGCGGCAAACGGCTAAACTGGTGGCTTTGCCAGAAGCCTTTTACTGTGACCGACGAATTCTCCTTCACCGACAAACACTTTGACACCCACGAGCAAGCAGCGCTTGCCGAAATCATGCGCCTGCGGCGCGACGTGCGAGGCAACCGCTTCACCGACAGGCCCTTGGAAGATGCCAGCCTCAGCCACATCCTGGACGCCGCGCTGATGGCACCCTCGGTAGGTTTTTCGCAACCCTGGCGCTTTGTTGTGATACGCCGCAATGCCACCAAACGCGCCATTGCCGACATTTTTGCTGCCGAAAATGCCGCCGCTCAGGAACAGTTTTCTGCGCAACGACGCGACCAGTACCGCCAACTTAAACTCGAAGGTATTACCGAGGCCCCGGTAAACATTGCGGTGTATTATTGCCCGCCACAGGGCCCGGTGCTGGGCCAGACAAGCATGCAGGAGGTGGGCGAATATTCCGTGGTGTGCGCGATACAGAATATGTGGCTGATGGCACGCGCACTGAATATTGGCATGGGCTGGGTCAGCATTCTTGATCCGCACAAAGTGGCGCGGATTCTTGGCACCCCTCCCGACCACAAGTTAGTCGCCTACTTATGCCTCGGGCATGTGGACGGCTTTTATACCCAACCCGAACTTGAACGACGGGGCTGGGAACAACGCCGGCAACGGGAAACGGTGGTGTTCTCAGAGCAATTTTCGCCAGAATAATCTAATCACCGAAGCCATGCGTAGGGTTTACTCATACCAGAACAACACGCAACCATGACACACAGTGCTCGCCCCAATCCCCAAGGCAAAGCCAATCTGCCTCTGCTGCAAATGCTGGAGCAATCGCAGCCTGCGCCCACGGCCCCAGTCCTCTCCGCAGAACAGGGGGTACGTGCCTATTTTGTCAGCACCCTGGTGCTCTCGGCAGTGTTTCAATTCGAGCCCCGCCGGGGCCACAGTTACTACCTCTACTATAAGGCACCTGATTGGCGTTTAAGCATGATTGAGCCGCAACACGACCCACGCGGGCGCCTCGGACACTTTTTCGCACGTTGCACACTGGCTGAAGACGCCCTGTGGCACTTGCATGTAGATACCCGGTCACGCCCGCATCAGGAGGTCGTGAAGGCCCTGGCGCAGCACCATCAACAGCTCGCTGATTTTCTTGAGACCCACACAAAGCTGGAAGAGCAACTACCCTGGTACATCGCAGAGTTGCCTTTCCACCGCCGAGTGGCGGCTCGCGCAATGGCTTTAAGCCTTCGCCCTCGTCTAGCCGATAGCGGGCTACAACTACCTCAGACCAGTGAAGCGGATGTGCTGGGTTTGGCTTTCAAGGCGCCGTAAGCTATACATAGGGAGTAACGCAGCGCCCGCATGTCGCAGCGCCCCAAGCGGAATTCTCCATGAAACGTGATGTCCGAATACTCATAGCTATATTGATGTGGCTCAGTCTGGGCATTACTAATACCTCTTCGGCGAACGAGCTTGTTGTTGCGTTTCCGGAAGGCGATTATTCACCGCATTACGACAGTACCCATGGGGAAATGCGCGGGTTTCTTCCCGCTCTTATGCACCGTTTCAGCGAATATTCCGGGCAACCCCTATCGCTGATCGGCCTCCCCATTAAGCGCTATCAAGCTTATATACACAGCGGCGAAATCGATTTTATTCTCCCCTCTAATCCCGACTGGAGTGATAACAACAAAGGTAATCTTCTCTACTCATCGGTCATCATGATCAGTCGCTCAGGCTTTGTGCGCACAGAGGCACATCTGGGCACACCAATTCGGCGCATTGCCACGGTCACGGCCTACACTCTGCCGGCGATCAACCCCGCTTATCTCTCCAAAGAACCAAAGGTTTACCGCACTTTCGACACGCATGCTTCGCTGAACATGCTCAAGGCAGATCGTGTTGATGCCACTTATGCACACCTGGATTTTGTGCGCGAATGGGTGCGAAAAAACAATGTCACCCAACAGATCTATTTCGAAGCGGATGCGGGCTTCGACAATTTTTCCTATCACCTTGCCACCAAAAATCACGGGGCGATTATTAGAAAGTTTGATGATTGGTTACGCCGTTATCGGGCTGATGTGTTGACGCTCATGAAAGAATACAAAGTGGGCACTGACATGAAACTGAACTAGTGTTGACGCGCCAAACGGATCATCGCCTGAGTCCAGTCGAACAGATCGAACACCCGGGCCACATAGTGATCTCGCAAATTCAGGGAACCCCTTTCACCTTTTAACTGCGCTTCCAGCGTATCAAGCAGGGTATACAGCCTTTTCTGATGCCAGCCCAATCGTCGCTGAATGGGGTCAGCCACCACCCCGGCAAAGGCGACGACAAACGAAACGGGAATCAACAAAGCCCCAAATACACCCGCTGTAAGCGCCCAGGGCGCACTCACTCCCACTACACCATAGTACAACTTGGCTGCCCAGGGGCCGGCCCAAAAGCTGTGAATCGCAGCCTGATGCGCGATACCCGTCGCCACTGTGCCACTTAGGGAAACCAGCCCTGGCGTCATTTTTTTAAACGCCAGCCAGCCTCCGGCTGCCATGCACAAGTTACCGGTTATTTCCGCCGCGGCTACTCTGCTATCCACATATTCGGCCATTGTCTGCTCTGCCTGACTGCGAAACCCCGGGTGCTCCTGCACCGGAGCCAGCGCTTCGAGTAGTCGCTCCATACGCTGGGTGAGCAAGGGTTCTTTGAGCAATTCCTCCATCAGGGCATCGTGCAGGTTCTGTTGCTTGCCCTCAGACCAGGGCAAACCCAGTAACTCGCTATGCAGGAGATAATTGAGATGCCGGGCAACGTCGGTTTCGAGCATGTAGCGCCGTTCACGCAAACGTCGCCCCGCTCTGTGTAAACCAATACCCTGCAGGCCTCGACCCGACCATTCCCCTAACAGACTCAGGGGCGCGCCAATCGCATTCAGCGGAGCACGCGCCAAATCCCAACCCAACGCCCGACGATGCAAGGCCAGCGAGCCCTTCACACCAAAATGACGATCCACAAAGGCCGGAACCTCAGCTTTGCGGGCCTGAATGTAGCGCTCCACAGCGCGCGAATAGGCGGCCAGTACTTCCGAGGTGGCAGGGGCTACGAGTAGCTCGGTCATGACCTTACCTTTTGCACTGGGTGCTCTTGACCTGCGTCGCGAAAAATCATGCTCAAGCTACGGCAGGCTTGATCTGGGCGCTCTGCGCCCACGTTTGCACACAAAATATTAGATACCCCTGAGCCCATATTCTGCGGGCGAACACCCTCACTCTGCATGCTTTGACGCTGTGGGGCGCAGGCCCGCCTCGTTGGCCGGATATACGCGCACGTCGCGTTGCGGGAAAGGGATCTCGATACCGTTTTCTTGCAGGGTTTCGAGAATGATCAAGAGCAGATCGCCACCCACACGGTTCTTGCCATCGTCGATACCTACCATCCAGAACTCCACAAACATATTGATACCGGAATCGCCAAAGCTGTCGATTTCACAGTCAGGACGTTCCTCAAAGGGTAATTCGGGGCCACTGAGCACCTGTGGGTGTGTTGCCACCGCATCTTTGATCAACGCCACCAGTTCGCGGACATTGGTTTTGTATGCCACCGAAAAATCCACCCGATAGCGCTGCTTATCGTTCTTGTGCGTCCAGTTGGTAAAGGAGCTGGTAATGAACTTCTCGTTGGGCACAACAATATCTTTACCGTCGTAGGTCTCGAGTGTGGTGGAGCGCATGTTCAGTTCCGTTACGGTGCCGGTTCTGCCGTCTTCGAGCTCCACATAGTCGCCCACCGACAGTGAGCGATCGAAAATAATGATGACGCCCGAAATGAAATTCGACGCGATGGCCTGTAGACCAAATCCGAGCCCCACACCCAGCGCCCCACCAAACACGGCCAGCGCCGTAAGATTGATGCCCATAAGTTGCAGGAGCAAGAGGATGAACACCAGGAACAGACAGATCTCAAACAGTTTGGCCGCAATTTCCTTGGTACGAAAATCCAGCGCTTCCTGCTTGCGAATAAGGGTCTGCCCGGTTGAATTGGAAATACGGCCCAGCCAGAACAGCAGTGAGCCAAAGATAATGGTTCGTACAATACCGTAGGCCGACAGGCGAATATTACCGAGCTCGACCGACATGGATTCCAGCACCATCACCAGATCATCCAGCGTACCGGTCACATGCAGGAGAATGATAGGCGTACCAATCCAGCGAAAGGCTCGCGCGGCCATCGGGCTGGTGATCACCAGATTGACGAAAGACAGAAACAGCAATAATAAAGCGATGGCAAAGGCCACGCGCATCACCCAGCCATTCTCCACCAGCAAGGTCTCGAAACTGAGGGATATGCGCAACAGCATGATGGCGAAGACGGGAAACAGTAACTTTCCACACCGGTACATCAAGGCCTTAAGCGGCGCATTCGATGCCTGCGGCGGAGGACTGTGCAGCACCGGAAGATATCTGCGCACGCGCACCGCGATGACGTAGGCAAACACATAGATCAGCAGAATCATACCAATCTGGCTGTACGTGCTGGTGTGCCCGGCAATCTCCAGAGCGCGCTGCATGACTGCATCCAAAGACTGCAAATAGGTTTGGTTGTCCATTATGGTGGCGTCGTCCTCCCGCACAGCGGGTTGTTATTGTTGTTGATGTTTCAACGCGGCCTGCTCCGTGAGCAGATCATTCTGAAGCTTTAGTTGGGCCGATATCTCGCTCAGCAATTGGATATCCTTGGGCGTTGCCACACTGGTATCGGCGACATTCTCGGCCTTCTGGCGTAAACGGTTCATGATTTTCACAATCACAAAAACCGTCACCGAAATAATAAAAAAGTCGGCCATGACCTCGAGCAGTCGGCCATAGCCCAGCGCAATCTCGTCCATCGTGGTAACGCCATTTACCTGCACCGCCTCCCGCAGCACCAGACGTTTGGCCTCCCAGTGCATGCCGTCGGTCAACAGCAGCAGAGGCGGCAGAAGAATGTCCTTCACCAACACATCCACCACCTTGTTAAAGGCCGTACCCAACACAACGCCAATGGCGATGTCGATCATGTTGCCCTTGAGC
>JBFHUL010000100.1:0-10136 GCA_041590075.1 Oleiphilaceae bacterium | reverse complement strand
TGCTCGAAACCGACGCGCCCGACATGCCGCTGCCGGGTCAGCAGAAAGGTCAGGCTACACCCGCCAATATTTCGCGTGTCTTTGAGGCTTTGCATGCTGTGCGAGAGGAGTCGCCAGAGCAGTTGCGTGCCCGGCTTTGGGATAATACCGTGGCACTGTTTGGTTTGCATCATTGGGTCAATCCCGAAGTTTGAGCTGTTGCTTGTTTAATTTATTGTCAAAAGCTCTGGCAATTCTCACGAAACCTGGTTTATACTTCGCGCCCTTAAAATTATCGTCGCGCAAATGAGTACAGCCCCGTCTCCTGCGTGTCGGCATGTAGCAAGTTGAATCGCCTGATCGTGTGCGGTAGAATCGCCGCCCACTTTTGGGCTTGGTATGCTCTTTTTACAGAGTTTGGATAGGCGAATTAGATGAAAACGTTAAGTGCAAAGCCAGAAACGGTAAAGCGTGACTGGTACGTCGTAGATGCTACCGACAAAACGCTGGGCCGTTTGTCGACTGAAATCGCGCGCCGCCTGCGGGGCAAGCATAAGCCAGAATATACACCGCATGTGGATACTGGCGATTACATTGTGGTTGTGAATGCCGAGAAGGTGGCTGTGACTGGAAAGAAAGCCAGTGACAAGGTTTACCATCGTCACACAGGTTATATCGGTGGTCTTAAGTCGATCACTTTCGACAAGTTGATCGAGAAGGCGCCCGAGCGTGTCATCGAGACCGCAGTCAAGGGAATGTTGCCACGAGGTCCGCTTGGTCGTGCAATGTTCAAGAAGCTGAAAGTGTATGCAGGGACTGAACATCCTCATACTGCACAGCAGCCCCAGGAATTAAAGGTTTAACGGAAGGCGATTATGTCAACAGCATACAATTATGGAACTGGTCGCCGTAAGACTTCTGCGGCGCGCGTGTTTCTCAAATCCGGCAAGGGCCAAATTGAGGTCAACGGTCGTCCTTTGGACGTATTTTTCGGTCGTAAAACAGCGCAGATGGTTGTTCGTCAGCCCCTGGAGTTAGTCGAAATGGCTGACAAGCTGGATGTGAAGGTAACAGTGAAAGGCGGTGGTACCACAGGGCAGGCCGGTGCAATTCGTCATGGTATCGCGCGCGCGTTGATCGAGTATGATGAGTCGTTGCGAGCGCCTTTGCGTCAGGCTGGTTGGGTGACGCGAGATGCGCGAGCCGTGGAGCGTAAGAAAGTGGGTCTGCGTAAGGCGCGTAAGAAGCCACAGTTCTCCAAGCGTTAAGTTATACGTTATTGTCAAAAAGCGTTTGTCGGCTGTATGGTTGGCAAGCGCTTTTTTTATGTCATGTCAAAGGGCTTGGCTGCAAAAGTTGTTGAAGCGGTTTAGCAATTTCTTTACCATTTGTGGCTTTTAAAATGCCCGCCCTAATAGCAGTAGGTTTGGTTTCTGCCTACATTTTATTGAGCAGTGATCGCTTAGTGGTGAGCGCACATAAATTGTGCTGCCCCGAAGTCTGTGGCGAGTGCATGACAATAAGCTTTAAAAAGCAGTTTATTTGATGGGGGAAGCCTATATGAGTGATGGCGACGTAAATGCAAGCCGGCGGCGATTTCTGCTGGGTGCCACCTCGGTAGTGGGTGGTGTCGGAGCAATTGGTGCAGCCGTGCCATTTGTTGCGTCTTGGAATCCAAGTGCCAAAGCCAAGGCCGCGGGTGCACCGGTAAAAGCGTCAATTGGCAAACTTGAGCCGGGGCAGCGTCTGACCGTAGAGTGGCGAGGAAAGCCCGTTTGGGTAATTCGTCGTACGCAAGAGATGCTCGATAACCTCGAGAAGCTCAACGATGAAGTGCGTGATCCGCAATCACAGGAGCCGCAGCAACCTGAATATATAGAGGGTATATATCGCTCTTCGCGGCCTGAATATGCGGTGATCGTAGGCATTTGCACCCATCTTGGTTGTTCTCCACAGTTTGTTCCCGAGGTTGAGCCGCAGGAATTCGACGAAAACTGGCTGGGTGGGTTTTTCTGTCCCTGTCATGGTTCGCGTTTTGATTTGGCAGGCCGCGTGTTCAAGGGTGTGCCTGCGCCAAAAAATCTGGAAGTCCCTCCATACAAATACCTGGATGACCAGACCATCATGATCGGTGTTGATGAGGAGGCTGCATAATGCAAAAGCTGATTGCATGGATAGACGATCGTCTACCAATTGTTCGTGCGTTCGAAGATCACATGAGCAAATACTATGCTCCGAAGAATCTTAACATCTGGTATTTCTTTGGTTCTCTCTCCTTTCTTGTATTGGCCAACCAGCTTCTCACCGGGATTTGGTTGACTATGAGTTATAACCCCTCTGCTGAAGGGGCGTTTGCTTCGATCGAATATATTATGCGAGATGTGGAATATGGCTGGTTATTGCGATACCTGCATTCTACTGGCGCATCGGCATTCTTTGTCGTGGTCTATCTGCACATGTTTCGCGGGCTTTTGTATGGTTCCTATAAGAAGCCGCGAGAGCTTATCTGGATCTTTGGGATGACCATTTATCTGGCCCTGATGGCTGAAGCGTTTATGGGGTATCTCCTGCCTTGGGGGCAAATGTCTTACTGGGGGGCGCAGGTAATTGTAAACCTCTTCGGTGCCATTCCTTACATTGGTGAAGATCTTGCCTTGTGGATTCGGGGTGATTATCTGATTTCCGGTATCACTCTTAACCGTTTCTTCGCCTTGCATGTGGTGGCGTTGCCAATCGTCATTATTGCACTGGTCGTGCTGCATATACTTGCATTACACACCGTGGGTTCTAACAATCCTGATGGTGTGGAAATCAAAAAGAATAAGGACGAAAACGGTATCCCCAAAGATGGTATTCCTTTCCACCCCTTTTATACGGTTCATGATTTAGTGGGTGTAGTGGTGTTTTTGTTTGTCTTCTGCAGTGTGGTGTTTTTCTTTCCTGAAATGGGCGGATACTTCATCGAGAAGCCAAACTTTGAGCCGGCTAACCCGCTCAAAACCCCGGATCACATCGCGCCTGTTTGGTATTTTACGCCCTTCTACGCCATTCTGCGTGCCGTGCCGGATGCCTTCCTGGGCGTGGTGGCCATGGGGGCGGCGATTGCCATATTGTTTGTGTTGCCCTGGCTTGACCGCAGTCCAGTGAAATCCATGCGCTATAAAGGCAGTTTGAGTAAAATTGCGCTGGCCTTGTTCGTGGTGGCTTTCTGTGTGCTCGGTTATCTCGGTGTTGTGGTTGCCACGCCAGAACGAACGTTGTGGGCACGAATTCTGACTGGTGTTTACTTTGCTTATTTTATATTGATGCCATGGTACACCAGCGTCGAAAAAACGAAGCCAGTTCCAGAAAGGGTGACTATGAAATGAGAAATCTAATAATCGCACTCTTCTTTAGTGTTTTTGCCAGTGCGGCATTTTCTGCGGGCGGTCCATCTATACCAATGGATCATATTGAGCCGGACATTCGCGATCAAGAGTCGCTCCAGCGGGGATTGGCGCTGTTTGCGAACTACTGCTTTGGTTGTCACTCCATGAAGTATGCACGTTACGAGCGTGCAGCTAATGATTTGGGGATTCCCAATGAATTGTTTGAGAAGAACCTGATCTTTGGTGATGACAAAATTGGTAATCTTATGGAAATTGCCATGCCGGAAGATTTGTCAAAGTCATGGTTCGGTAATGCGCCGCCAGATCTGACATTGAGTGCGCGCTTGCGTGGGCCGGACTGGATTTACAACTATTTGCGCGGCTTTTATGTGGATGAGAAGCGTCCCTACGGCGTGAATAACGTTGTTTTTAAAGATGTGGGTATGCCGCATGTGCTCGCGGATTTGCAGGGCGTATGTGCCGAACCGCCGGAGTTGGGAGTTGAGCCAGAGGTAGATCCTTTGAGTGGAAACATCATCAAGAGCAGCGGCTGCAAAGAGTTCGTTAGTGCAGGCTCAATGTCTCCGGAAGAGTATGATGAAGCTATCTATGACCTGGTCAATTTTCTCGAATACGTTGGCGAGCCCTCGCGTCTTCAGAGTGTTGAGCTGGGGCGCACGGTGCTGATCTTTCTTGCCTTCCTCTTTGTGTTTGTGTACTTCCTGAACAAAGAGTACTGGCGCGGCATTCATTAAGTACGTGCAAGCAATGAAAAGGCTGTTGATTCTGGTCAATGGCCTTTTTTAGCTTAGGGATAATTGATCGTTTGTGCTGTGAATCGTGTATAATCAGCGCCGAAATTTCTACAGCCTTTCTTAAAAGGCCCTTTAATTCGTAATGAGGTATCTCTATGGGTGTTGTGACCAAGCGGTCGTCCATGACGTTCTTTTCTGATGGTAAGAGTCATTACAGTCACCGAGTAAGGATTGTGCTGGCAGAAAAGGGTGTTGCGGTAGAAATCATCGATGTTGATCCAGCTAATAAGCCGGCAGAACTCGCTGATCACAATCCATACAATGATCTACCCACGCTGGTCGATCGCGATCTGGTGTTGTATGAATCAGACATCATGATGGAATATCTCGATGAGCGTTTTCCGCATCCGCCTTTATTGCCGGTATACCCAGTCGCGCGAGCCCAAAGTCGCTTGATGATGTATCGCATCAGAAAAGACTGGTCCACGCTGGCCGACAAGATTCTCGAGAAGCCAGACGCTAAAGATGCCGATAAGCTGCGTAAGGAGTTGAAGGAGAGCATTATTGCCACTGCGCCCATCTTTGCTGAAAAGCCGTTCTTCATGAGCGATGAGTTCACCATTGTGGATTGTTGTGTGTCGGCACTGCTTTGGCGCTTGCCTTTGTTGGGTATTGAGTTGAACGAAGCGCAGGCAAAACCGGTCATCAAATACATGGAGCGTATGTTTGAGCGCGAATCATTCCGTGCGAGCCTCTCTGAAGTCGAATCAGAAATGCGGGCCTGATCGCGGCAGCGGCTGTAGGAGAAGGTGATCATGACGCCAAGTAGGCCCTATCTCGTCCGGGCACTGAACGAATGGATCGTAGATAATGATATGACCCCCTACATCGTTGTGGATGCAGGGGTGCAGGGCGTGCGCGTGCCCGAGGACTATGTCACCAACGGCCAGATTATTCTTAACGTTAGTCCCGGGGCGGTAAACGATTTTGTCGTCGGCAGTGATGCGATAGAGTTCAAAGCCCGGTTTGGTGGAGTGCCTATGCAAGTGTACATCCCGGTGGTTGCCGTGATGGCTATTTATGCCAAGGAAAATGGCCAGGGCATGGTGTTTGGTGCCGAGCCTGGTGCACCAGAGCCGCCGCCGTCAGGCGAGCCGGATAGTAATGGCGGGCATGGTAAACCGTCCTTGAAGATCGTTAAATAGCTATCTCACTAAACGCAACAGGCGCAACGTTTTAAAAACTCCCAAAAAGCTGGTTTTCAATTTGGTGGCACAGAGTATTCACTGCGAGTAGCTGTGCTTCCATCGTTCGGGCCACCCCTCTGGTCCCCAGGCAAATTTCCACGTCGTTTCCTTCCTTGACGGCCGATATTTTCCCATTTGCGCTCCCGAGTATTGTGACTACCTGAATACCTTTTTCATGCGCGGTTTGGATGGCTTGAACGATATTGCTGCAATTTCCGTCGGTGGATAAGGCTATCAGTATGTCTCCTTCATTGCCGATAGAGCGTAGTTGCTTTGCATAGACGCTATGGTAATTCCCATCTTTGGCAATGGCGGATATCGTTGTGGCGTCGATGGATAGGTTGCATGCGGGTAAGCTGGGGCGTTCGAATTCCTGCTGATGCATAAAACAGGTAGTGAGAAGGTTGGCAAGTGGGGCGGAGTAGCCGTTTCCACAAACGATCAGTTTTCCGTCCGAAAGGAGGCTGGAGGTAATCATCTCGCAGGCATGGTCGAGTTGTTCTGTGATGGTTTCAATTATTTCTGCTGCTGAGTCTATAGCTTCGCATAGATAGCGACTAGTAGGTGAAAGATCACTCATATCCAATTTCTTCAGTTTAGGTTGAAGGCGGCTTGCAGCCAGTGCAGCGTGGGTGCGCTGGTGTGATTAATTGTGCCGTCTATGGCAACTACGTCGAAGCGACAGTTCATGTTCCAGAGCTTATGTTCTTGCAGAAATCGTTTGGCGGTATGTGCGATCCGAGTTTGCTTTTGTGAGGATACGCTCTCGGCAGCCACGCCATGGGTGGCACGCTTTCGGTACTTTACTTCAACAAATACCAGTGTATCTTTCTCTCGCATAATTAGATCAATTTCACCTTGTCGGCAGCGGTAATTTCTGTGCAGAAATTTCAAGCCCTGCTTTTCCAGGTATTCTTTCGCAACATTCTCATACGCCTCGCCCGTTCCTTGTGGCATTTGTATTTACTCCTGTATAGGGATTGCGTCTCCGTTTTTAAATGTGGCCCACTCAAGCTCGCGCTGAATAATTCCGTCGTCGCCCAATGATAGCAGTCCTGACTGGCCTCGCACCTTGCTGTTGGTGAGTTGTTGCATGAGGGTAAGCCGCGAAGCAATGGTGTGAGCGTCGGCACCCAGTGCATGGAAGCGGCCATACTGGCGAGCGGTGTTAGGGTTGTGGGTGAGCAGTTCTGATTTGATGGGGTGAGAGTTGCTGAGCATCCAAGGCATTTCGACAAACTTGACTCCCTCTAAGTCATCGTTGTGTTGCGAATCCAGTTCGTGTACTTGTGATGTGGCAAAAATGGGGAGCTTGCTGGCGTAATGGAAAGCAAACAGTGGCTTGAGTTGGCGTGCGATTTCAGGTTTGGCCAGCATGAAAATGGCGTCGATATCCTGACGGCGGCGCGGTTCGCTCTCGAGTGGCAGCGCGGTGATGCTGCGCAATTTTCGAGCGCGATGCTGGCTTTTGTCGGTGGCCAGGAGTTGTGCGACCGCTGAGGACAATGAGCTTTGATTCTGGTAGTGGCGTGTCGCTATAGTGCGCCCGCCTGCGTCCAGAAGCGCGTTACTGAAGTGTTGGGAGATCCGATATCCAAACTCATTGTCGGGTGCGATAACGCCGACTCTGAACAGTTTGTTCTTGGCTAAATATGTGGCTACTTGCTCGGCTTCGGCTTCAGACGAAAGGCTGAATTGGAATAGGCCGTTGATTGGTGTTGTGAGCGGGCTGATGCGGTTCAGGGCTAATGTGGGAGTCGGTAATGCGTCCAGTGTTGCCAGTGCTTCCAGGTCTGTTTTGTTCAAAGGGCCAACAATCAGTTGCTGGTCGGGGTGGTCGGTATACAGGGCTTCAATATTCTTCAGCTGTGTGTCGAACATTGTGATCTTCAGGTTGTGTGCACTTTTCTGTTGGTAATAGCTGGCCAGAAATCCATCTCTTATTGCTTCGGCTACGTTAGCCAATGGTCCGCTGAAGGGAAGGGCGAGTGTGACGGACGTGGGGCTGATTTCCGGAAGTTGCGACAGCAGACGCAGTTCCAGTGGCGGATAAAGATTGGCGCTGTGTTCAGGGTGCAAATCCTGCCATTCTTTTAGGTATTCGTATTGTTGCTCAAGGCTGCTCTGCTTCAGACGCAGGTTAGTGGCGAGCTGGAGCCAAAGCGATGCATCTGTATTTGTCCCTTCATAGCTATGCCTGCTTAGTTTGGCGGCCTCGGCGCGTGAAAAGGCGGCCCAAATCAGGTTGGTGAGTTTGGCTTGCTCGTCTTCTGAAAAAATGCCTCGGTACTCCGCCAGAAAAATCGCGGCCTCTATGTGTTTAGATTGGAGTAGCAGGGCGTCTCGCATTAGCAGTGCGAGCGACTTCTGTTGGTCGATAGGTGCCTGTTGCATCATCAGGTCGATGCCTGTCTTCGATAACACGTATTCGATAAGGGTGGTGTCTTCAAATGTTACGCCGAGTATAAGTCCGAGCTCGAGCCAGTGGGATGAACGTATGGGATTGAGCTGGGAGATGTCTACATCCTCATAGGCAGCTACGGCGAGCCCAAGCAGGCCGGAATCCCAATAAGCCTGAGCTGCTTGCAGGTGCAGTTCTGCACGCCGACCGGGTGTTGCCGTGCGTGCTTCGCTGAGTAATGCTTCGGGAGACGTTGAGGGGTGGGCTGTATTGGCCGCGGTGTAGGTTTCTGTGGTTAAAGGTTGATTCGCACAGCCCGCGATAAGTGCGCAGCATAGGGCAATGATGCCGGCAGATTTGAAAGAAAAGTGTAAAGGCATGTAGAAAACTTCAGTGGCTTGCGATAAAAAGGCCTGCGTCCATTCTATGTGAGGGCTTACGCCTTGGAAAGTGCCATTTACCTTGTTGCAACACCCATTGGCAATCTACAGGACTTCAGTGCGCGAGCCGAGCAAGTGTTGCGTGATGTGGATCTTGTTGCCGCTGAAGATACTCGACATACCAAAAGGTTGTTCGATCAGTTTAGTATTAGTACGCCCATGGTTTCCCTTCACGAGCACAATGAAAAGCAAAAAACTGAGGAACTCATAACCAGGATCAGAGAGCAGAAGATAAGTCTTGCTGTTGTGTCGGATGCAGGTACGCCGCTGATATCTGATCCTGGATATGTTTTGGTGGCACAAGCTCGGGAGCTAGGGGTGCGCGTTGTGCCAGTGCCGGGCCCCTGTGCGCTGGTTGCGGCATTAAGTGCGAGTGGGTTGCCCAGCTCTCAGTTTGTGTTTGAAGGCTTCCTGCCTTCAAAGTCCGGTGCCCGGCGAGCGAAACTGGAGGGCCTTTCGTCAGAAACGCGCACGGCCATTTACTATGAGTCGCCGCATCGCATATTGGCCACGGTTGATCAGTTGGCTGAATTGTTTCCCTTGCGAAGGGTGTGCCTGGCGCGAGAGCTTACCAAGCGTTTCGAAACCATTCATACGGCTATAGCAAAAGATATGCTTGCCTGGCTGAGTGCCGATGCCATGCAGCAAAAGGGAGAGTTTGTGTTGCTGATCGAAGGGGCGAGGCCATCAGAGGACAAGGAGGAGCTTCTTTCGATTGACGTTAAGGCGCTATTGGCGCGTTTGCTCATTGAATTACCTCCAAAGCAGGCGGCGGCTGTTGTTGCGGACTTTTCTTCCTGGACGAAGAAAGAGTTGTATCAAATGGCTGTAAATTTGAAGTAGTTCTGCAGGACTTGAAATTTAATCGAAGATGTGATTTGCGGTTCATTTGTTGGTGGTGCAAAATATGACCACTATTAACAAAATAACACGAAAAGCTGATGGACAGGCGCAACCTTCTTTACATCGCCGCTATATTGATAGCGATGCTACCGCATTCAAAGCTAGTGGCTTTTGAGCTTCTTTCTGAAGGTGCTATGGGTACTGTGTCTGCGGTTTCGGCCAATTCTGCGGACGAAATATTAAATGTTGCCGGGAGTACCGCTGCCGGTATTGCCATCGATGAAGATTATGAGTCATTACCTTTCCGGGTCGATCCTGCTTTAGCAGTCTATGAGACCGATGAGGTGTCTGAAGAGCTAAACTTTGCGCTGACCCGAGAGGTGGAATCCTGGGCGGAGAGTTTGCGAGCCACGGCGCGTACCGCGACCTTCGAGGTGGGGGTTGTGGAAGATCTTCCTGAGTCCTCTTTCAGCGATTCTGATTTCCAGATTCCCGAAATTGAAGTACCCGACCTGCCCTTTGAATTTGACCCTGATGGCGAGGGTGACATAGTGATTGAGTTGGGTCGCATCGAAGAAGCGGTAGAGTTGCTGGAGGCGGGCGTGGATAACGTTACGTTTGAGGTGCGCCGGTTTGTTGAGCGCACAGCTATTATCGATGCGCGACCTTTCCCTGATCAACCATCCATTGGTAGTGTCTATATCTTCGACTTGAGCAGTCAAAGTAATGTGGGTGTCACTCGGGTGCGTGAATGATTTCCGCTTGCCAAGTCCGGCTCTGCCAATGTATTGTTCTGCTCGAGTTCGCCAGGCAGTCGCTGGCCCTTTGGGGCGAGAGGAAAGTCCGGGCTCCACAGAGCAGAGTGCCAGGTAACGCCTGGGGGGCGAAAGCCTACGGAAAGTGCAGCAGAGAGCAGACCGCCTAAGTCGACCGTTTTCGGTTGGCCGGTAAGGGTGAAAGGGTGCGGTAAGAGCGCACCGCATGACTGGCAACAGTTCATGGCATGGTAAACCCCACTCGGAGCAAGACCAAATAGGAACCCTACGGTGTGGCTCGCACTGGGTTCGGGTAGGTTGCTTGAGCTAGTTGGTGACGACTGGCCT
>JBFHUL010000099.1:0-10280 GCA_041590075.1 Oleiphilaceae bacterium | reverse complement strand
TGCTGCCATCGGGGTGTACGGTTTTATAAACACGCGTCGTCTCTGCATTGCCAGGCTGAATGAGGCCTATGCCGAGCAGGACTGCGAAGAGTATGGAAGGCCTGAAACATCGCAGAATGCGCGCTGAAAATCCCGACAACAGGCTTGTCTGAATAAGCATCTGAATGGGCATCGTGAGACTCCTTGTACAAGGTGTACAGGATCATAGCACCGGGCCTGCGTGAATCCCAGCAGCCCCGGTTCGAATAGCTGCTATAGTAAAATGAGGAGCCCTGATTACGTTGTCACACCGCGTCGTGCCCAAGGCTTTTGTCGCTAATCGAATCACACCGGGTTATATCTTGAGTTCAATACCTTCACAGCCTCCCTTAGTCGTCGCTTGCCTGCGCGTGCTTGCAGAATTAGGCATTCCCCGGTCGGCCGAGTCCCTGATGGCCGGTGTACCACAAAACGAAGCGCTCACGCCCGAGCTGCTGGTGCGCGCTTGCGCTCAGTCGCAGCTGGACGCGACACTGATCGCGTTGCCCTACGAAGCTGTGATCCATCATCAGGCGCCCCTCATTCTCGAACTCGACGATGACGAAGACGATGCCGCCGTGGCCGTGGTGGAGCCCTCGCGACGCACTGGTCTGGCGCGGATCACGGTGTTTGATGGGCAAGGGTGTGAAGTGGACGCAGATGACGCCGCGCAGATCGTGCGCCGTGCGTATACCGGGCGCTGTATTCTGGTGCGCCAGCAGGGCGTGGAGGTACGTCAGGAGCGACAGGCCCATCAGTCGGCGCGCTTCTCGGTTTGGTTGCGCCAGATTCTGGGTGAACAACGTAGTCTGATCAGAGATCTGCTGCTCGCGTCGTTACTGATCAACCTGTTCGTGCTGGTTACGCCACTGTTCACCATGAATGTCTACGACCGGGTAGTGCCCAATCAGGCCATCGAAACACTCTGGGTATTGGCGATCGGCGTTGGCCTTGTGTTGCTGTTTGATCTGCTCGTCAAGCTCGTGCGCCATGCGCTGGTGGAATCGGCAGGGCAGCGCCTCGAAGTGGTGTTGTCGGCGCGGCTACTGCAACAGCTGATGGCTATCAAGTCGCAAAGTCTGCCCACAGAGCTGGGCGGACTGGCGAATCGTTTTCGCGAATTCGAGAATCTGCGTCATCTCTTCAGTGCCTCTACGCTGGTGACGCTGGTTGATTTGCCGTTTGCAGTGCTGTTTTTCATTCTTATCTTCAGCTTGGGTGGACCGATTGTATGGGTGCCTGTGCTTGCTGCACTGGTAGTGATCGCTCATGGCTTACTTACCCATTGGCGACTGCGCGGTATTTCTCTGGCATCGCAGGCGGTGGCCAGTGAGAAGCAGGCAAAACTGGTCGAGTCACTGGCGTGCATTGAGACCCTCAAGGCCTTCAATGCGCAGGGCCGTGCTCAGGGCGAATGGGAACGCTGTGTGGCGCGATTGGCCGAGCTTAATCAGCGTAATCGACGTCTGGTGGACACCCTCACCAGTGTCGCACAATGCGTGATGCAACTGGCCGTGGTAGCCACACTGGTGGCCGGCGTTTATCAGGTGGGTCAGCATGCGATGAGTCTGGGCGGGCTGATTGCCTGTGTGCTGCTTACCAGTCGTGCGTTGGCGCCCATGCTGAATGTGGCGCACGTGAGTGCCCAGCTGTGGCAGGCGCGTCAGGCCTTACGTGTCTTGAACGAACTGTGCGCGTTACCGGCAGAACACGCCGACGACAAACAACCTGTTCATCATGCGCACTGGCGGGGTGAGATTGCCTTTGAAGATGTGAGTTTTGCCTATGAGTCCGAGCGAGAGGTGCTCAAGGGCATTAATCTGCGCATTGCGCCGGGCGAGCACCTTGCATTGATTGGTCGGGTGGGTTCCGGAAAGAGCACGCTGTTTCGTTTATTGATGGGTTTTGCAGACGCATCACGCGGCCAGGTGCGGGTAGACGGCATAGACGTGCGGCACCTCGATCCCGTTGAGCTGCGTCAGGCCACCGCGTTTGTGCCGCAGGAAGTGCGCCTTATTCGAGGGACCTTGCGCGATAACCTGGCATTGAAAGCGCCGGGTATTGCCGATGCGAAACTGTTGGAAGTCGTCGATCAGGCAGGGTTGGGGGGCTTGGTGCAGGGCCACCCTTTGGGATTGGATATGCCAGTGGATGAGGCGGGCGCCAACCTTTCCGGCGGTCAGAAACAAGCCTTGGCGATTGCCCGGGCCTTGCTGGGCGAACCGCGTATTCTGTTGTTTGACGAATTAACCAGTGCCATGGACAACCAAACCGAGCAGGAAGTCATTGCTGCGATACGCCAGTTCAGCAAAGACCGTACCTTGGTGCTCAGCACGCATCGTTCAGCCTTGCTGGCACTGGTGGATCGCATTGTGGTGCTGGATCAGGGCCGGGTGGTGGCTGACGGTCCAAAAGACAACGTGTTGGATGCGCTCAAAAAAGGTCTGATTCATACCTCCCGTTCCGCACAGGAGAGTGCTAAAGAGAATGCCCCGAACAGAACGCAGGAGCGTCCACAATGAGCGCGCTGCGACCCTCGCCGGTGACTTCGGCAATGACGGCGCCGGGCGTCAGCTTAGCCTCGCGCGCTTTAGTCTGGATTCTGCTGGTCTTGGTGAGTGTTGCTGTGTACTGGGCATCCTGGGCAACGCTGGATGAGCTGGCTCGCGGGGAAGGGCGCGTCATACCCTCTCAGCAATTGCAGGTGGTGCAGAACCTGGAAGGCGGCATTGTGGCTGAAATACTAGTGGCCGAAGGTTCTCTGGTCGAAGCCGGGCAGCCGCTGATTAAGATCGACGATACCTTGTTTGCCTCCAGCTACGAAGAGAACCGTTTAAAAGTATTGGAATTGCAAGCGCGCGCAGCACGCCTGCGGGCCGAAGCGCAAGGTAGGGATGCCCCCGATTTCGGTGAGGCCTTGCGCAATGACGCCCCGGAGCTTTTGAAACAGGAGCAGGCGCTGTTTGATCAGCGCAGGGCAGGGCAGGCGAGTGCCGATCAAATTATCGCCCAACAAATGGAGCAGGCGCGTCAGAAGCTGTCTCAAGCCCAGTCGCAACTGTCGCAGGCGCGCGAGGCGCTGAAGCTGAGCCGCAAAGAAGTAGATATTCTGCGCCCGCTGCTGGCCGAAGGCGTGGTGTCGGAAGTCGAGGTGATTCGGGCAGAAAAAGATCTCCTGCAGCACCGGGGCACTGTCTCGCGCTGGGAATTTGAGATTCCGCATATTCAGGCAGAAATCGCCGAACTGGAGGGCAAGCTGGCCCAGCAGCGATTGCAGTTTCGCCAGGCAGCGCAGGAAGAGCTGACTGCCATTCTGGCGGAGTTACCCCGGCTGAGTCAGAGCAGGGGCGCTTTGGAAGATCGTGTACAGCGTACGCAGGTACGGGCGCCGGTGAAGGGAACCGTCAAACAGTTGATGGTCAATACGATTGGTGGCGTGGTGCAGCCCGGCATGGATTTGTTGAGCATTGTGCCTCTGGAGGACAACCTCTTGGTTGAGGCGCGCATTCGTCCCGCCGACATTGCCCGGATTTATCCGGGGCAGCCGGCACGGGTGACTATCACTGCCTATGACTTCGCCGTATACGGGGGGCTGGATGCCGAGGTGGTCCATATCAGTGCCGATTCGTTGCTGAGCGAATCCGACGAAAGCTTCTATCTGGTGCGGGTAAAAACTGCGCGGAACTTTCTGGGCAGTGCGCAGCAACCCTTGCCGATTATTCCGGGCATGATCGCGCAAGTAGACATTCTTACCGGCAAGAAAACGGTACTCGATTACCTGCTGAAACCCTTACTGCGCGCGCGTGAACATGCACTGACAGAACCTTGAGTGACTTTGCCATAGGGAGTCGGCTATGATGCCGAGCGCAAGTGCAATAAGTGGGTACCTGCAGTGCCAATAACACGTACATAGGTAGAGGTAAGTTCATGCGCCGATTTTTCTGCATCATGCTGCTGTTGGGGTATGGTGCCGAACTTCAGGCTGCTCATCGCAGTATTGCCGAAACAGTTCAACTCAGTATTCACCACCATCCAGACATTCAGGCGCAACTGGGAGAAGTTGCGCGCAGTGATGCATCGCTGGACCTTGCCACCTCCCAGTATCTCCCCTCGGTGACGCTCAGCGCAGGCATAGGTCGCGAAGACAGTAACAATAGTGCAACCCGGGCTGCCAATGCCGGCGGATCGGAGGAACTTGAGCGGCGCGAAACGGGGATCAGTCTGCGTCAGATGCTGTTTGACGGGTTTGAAACGCACTGGCAGCATCAAAGCCGAAAAGACCTGCAGACTTCCGCGCGCCTGGATCTGGAAGAACAGATAAACCGGGTGGCGCTGCGTGCGGTGGAGCAGCATTTGAGTGTTGCTACGCAGGCCCAGATTCTGTCGTTGCACGTGGATAATCTTCGTCGCCACGAAAAAATAGCCCGAGATATTGCCGCGCGAGTCCGGTCAGGTAAAGACAATCGTGCCAAAGTAAGTCAAATCTCCGCCCGCGTCGCCCTATCGCAAGCCAATCTTGAAGTCGCACGTGAACAACTCAACCATGCCTCGGCGGCCTATGCCGAAGTGACCGGTGTTGCCCCCGCCCATACTCTGCTGTGGCAGGATGGTCTGGTTAAGCTGCCGGATACGCTGGATGCCTTACGCAGCGCCGTGCGCGAGTCACATCCGATGCTGCTCGCCGAGCAAGCCAGAGAACGGGCGGCGGAAGACGCGTGGCGCGCGGCCAGGCATCATCAATATCCCAAGTTGTTTTTCGAGTCCGGTGCCAATTGGCAGGACAACATCGATGGCGTGAAGGGGCTGAATCGCGATGCATATGCCATGTTTCGGGTGGAATATGCCCTGTATCAGGGCGGGGCAGATCAGGCGCGCCAGCGCGAGGCCCGTCTTGCCCATTGGCAACAGGAGTATCGGGGCGAGCAATTGAGAAGCCAATTGCTGATGGAGGCGGAACAGGCGTGGCACAGCTATCAGAGTCAGGGCCGCCGCCTCAGTTACCTGCAGGATTATGCGGAAGCGGCACTGCTTACCCGAGAAGCCTACGACAAACAATTCAATATCAGTCAGCGCAGTCTGATTGATGTGCTGGATGCCGAAAACGAAGTACTACGCGCCACCAGTGAACTCGCTCAGGCAAAGCGCGCACTCTATCTGGTAAAGTTCAAGATGCTTGCTTTGCAGAACCGTTTGCTCGACAGCCTGGAAGTGCTCCCAGTACTCAGGCTGAACGCCCCTCCGGAGTCATGACTCATGCCTTATGTTCAACGCGATGCCAAGGGGAATGTGATTGCCCTGTTTGCCGCACAACAACCGGGGGGCGACGAGTATCTGTCGTCGGAGCATCCTGAAGTGCAGGTGTTTTTGGCCAAGCACGGCGACGAGACGGTTGTGCAGCGCGCCTTGAAGCAGAGCGATAACGAGCTGGCACGCGTTACAGAGGATCTGATTCATCTTTTGGTCGACAAAAACCTCATTCGTTTTACCGATTTACCCGAGCCCGTACAGAATAAACTGCTCTCTCGCGAACAGCTGCGGGCGCAGCTTGGCGATGCGTCCTCTTCTCCGCTGTCGGACGATGATACGCTCTAGCGTTTTCCGGCCCTGCGGAATGGGTTAAGCTCGGCCCATGGCAACAATCGGCAGACATTACATACTCAGTGCACTGGGTGGGGCCAAGGCGAAGGGGCTGGATACCAAGGCCCTGCTACGGCAGGCACGCATTCCCGAGCATCATTTGCGCAATCCTCATGCGCGCTTTCATGTCGATCTGGTGGCGCGTTTGTATGCCGGTATTGCCGTGGCGCTGAACGACGAGTTTATGGGTTTTACGGAACGCCCGCTGAAAGTGGGAACCTTTGCCCTGATGGCCGAATGGGTGAGCAGTAGCGCCACTTTGGAAGAACTGTTGCGCCGCGGGGTGCGCTTTTACAACCAGATCACCGATGAAGTGCAGCTCACCCTGGAGATCAATGATGATCGTGTGTATTTCACGACCGAACTGCGCAGGCCGGAGCTGGACTTTGAACACTTTTACATCGAATACTGGCATGTGGTCTGGCATCGGTTTGCAAGCTGGTTTATTGGTAAGCCCATCAAGCTGCTGGGGGCGTTCATCAACTATACGCCCCTGGACCCCGATGAGTTTGATCTCCTGTTTCGTTGCCCCATCTATCGTCGCAGTCAGGTGAACCGCCTGGTGTTTCACCGCCAGTATTTGAGTGAACCGCTCATCAAGTCGGCACGAGAATTAAAAGTGTTTTTGAGGCGCGCGCCCGTCGATTTGTTAACCATACCGGGAGAAGACACCAGTCTTTCAGCGCGCATTGTGCAACTGCTGGAGCCCAAGTCGTTCGGGCCGGGCCTGCGGTTAAACTTACCCGACAGCCGGGGTATGGCTGCGCGACTGGACATGAGTGAGCAAACCATGCGTCGGCGTCTCGCGGTCGAGGGCATGAGTTACCAGCAGATTAAGGATAACTTGCGCCAGGATGTGGCGCATCGTTTGTTGCGCTCAACGAGTTTGAGTGTGACGCGGATTTCAGAGCAACTCGGCTTCAGTCAAGCGCGCGCGTTCACTCGCGCCTTTAAACAGTGGACCGGGCGGACGCCGCGTGACTTTCGGGAGAGTAAGTCTCGCGCCGATCGGATATGAGCGGAAATGTGAGGAATGCCGCGCGTTATTTGGATGGTGTTGAGCGGATTTGTCTGTCTGTGTTTTGTTTTTTTGTCTGGTTGTCTTGGCTTTATAATTAAAAAAATATATATCTATCAATGGTATAAGGTTTTTTAAGGGTGGCGATCCAGGAAGTTATGCGGTTCACTTTCTGGACATTAAGCAATATTATTTGCGCCACATTTTCATGCATCGTTTAGCTTTTTCGTGAGTTTTGCGTCGATGCGCGAGTGGTATCACCACGTTATGACAGGAATCAAACCATGAGCTCCGCGAGTAAAACACGCTACAGCCTGCAGAACCCCTTCGGTCAGGAAGAGCCGATCGCTTTCAATGTTCCGGGCGAGATCTCCTATCAGCCCGGTTTATATGAAGAGACTTTGCGTAAGGGCTATGACCTGATCAAACGGCCCCGAAAGGCGGCGGGTGTGCAGGCAATCAGTCGTCAGCACAGCAAGGGGCGCATGACCATCTGGGAGCGGATTGCTGTGCTCACCGATGAGTCGCCCACGGTGCTGTTTCAGAACTGGGGTAAGAACCTAGACGGTGCCTCGCTGGTCACTGCGATCGTGAAAATCAATGGCCGGGATGTGGCCCTGTATGGTCATGACTTTACCGTACGCGCCGGTTCCATGGATGCCACAAACGGCAAGAAACTGGCGCGCCTGTTTGAGCTGGCGGGTCAGCGCCGCATTCCTCTGGTGGGTTTGAATGATAGTGCCGGAGCCTATGTACCTGCCGGAGTGGGCGGCCTTGATGGTTATGCCGAAGCCTTCACGGCCTTGCGCAAAATAAGTGGTGTGGTACCCAGTATTATGTGCATGTTCGGGTTCAACGCCGGCGGCGGATCTTACTTGCCGCGCCAGGGCAGTTTTATGATTCAGCCGAACGATACCTTCTTCGGCCTGACCGGCCCCGGCGTGGTAAAAAGCGTATTGGGTGAAGAGGTGACGCCCGACGAACTGGGTGGCCCGGGTGTGCATAGCCAGAGTGGTGTGACCGACTTCGTGGTAAAGGATGAAGTCAGCGCCCTCAAAAAGGTCAAACAGTTGCTGAATTACCTGCCCAGCAACAATGCCGAAATGGCGCCGTATCAAGAAACCTCCGACCCCGTTACCCGGGCGACCTGGGATATTGATATTCTGCTCAAGAAGGCGTTCAACAGCCCTAGTGGTTTTAACACGCCGATCGACGTGAGCATCATGATTCAGCAGCTTTGCGATCATGGCGACTTTCTCGAAATTCAACCTGAACGGGCACGGAATACAGTGACGGCGCTCGGGCGCATGGGGGGCAATGTGATTGGCTTCGTGGCCAACAACAGTGCGGTGGCATCGGGGCAGATCGATATCGCAGCCGCCTACAAGAATGCCCGCTTTATTCGCTTCTGTAATCTCTACAATATTCCGGTGATCTTTATGGAAGACACGACGGGATTTTTGCCCGGTCGCGAGCAGGAGAGCAATGGTATCGTGCAGGCTGGCCGCGCGATGCTGGATGCCATTATCGACTTACGTACACCGCGTTTTCTGGTCATTATTCGTAATGCTTTTGGTGGCGCCTATGCTTCGTACAACTGTTACAACACCGGTGCCGATTTCGTGTGCGCCTTGCCCACTACCCGCACGGCAGTAATGGGGCCTGCCGGTGTGGAGTTTGTGTATAAGAAAGAGTTGCAGGCCATTCGTGGCGCCGTGAAGCAGGGGGAGCAGAATGCGCAATGGGCCGCTGAACAGGAGGCCCTGCTGGCAAAACGTTATGAAGAGGCATTGATGAATCCCAATGAGGCACTGAGTCTAGGCTCGATCTCTCAGATCGTGATGCCGCGTGATCTGCGTAAGGTGTTGTGTGAAAACATGGCCTTTCATTTGCGCCACTATACGCCTTCCCCAATGGGAGGCGTGCAACGTGAATTTTATTGATATGCGTGCCGATCTCGTGTTGATCGTTTACAAGGAAGCTCTCGTTTATGTCTAACGAACATTATCTGCATAACCCCCTCATTCATCGCGAGCGTGTTTTGTTTGAATCGGCGTCGGCCTGGGTGCGTTCCTTTGATTGCCGGCACATCAAGCCGCTGATTATTTGCCGAGGTCCGATTCGTAAAGAAGCCATGGATGTGTTCGAGGAAATGGGCATTGAACACTATGGCATTCTGCTCTCGGAGAAAGACAGCATCGTTTACCAGTCTGCGCTTGCACCGGAACTCAGGCAGCTTACCGATCCGGGGCGGGTGCACCGCGTGCCCGATTACAGCGGGGCCGACAAAACAGAGCGTCATGCGCGTATTCGCCAGATCATTGGTATTGCCAAGGAAAATGGCTATAACGCGATTTTTGCCGGCTACGGGTTTATGGCAGAAGACGAAGCGATGGTCAGTGCCATGGAAGACGCAGGGCTGAATTTTCTGGGGCCCTGCTCGCGCACCGTGCACGATGCGGGCTTGAAGGACGAAGCCAAGCGCACAGCGCTACGCGTGGATGTAAGTGTCACGCCGGGGGTCGACAATGCCACGGCCCTGACGCTGATCAAGCAGTATCCGGATGCGGAACGTCTGTGGCAGTGTGCAGAAGAACAACAGCTTCCGCTTCTGCGAGAGACCTTCGATGCTGCCGAGTCGCTCGAAGATCAAGCCGATCTTGTGTTGGCGGCGGCGTATAAAAAGGGGATTGATCTGTTTGATCTGGCCGCCTTGCAGGAGACTGTTCGTGAGCAGGTGCTCGCGATCAATCGCGAGTATCCCGAGAACCGTATTCGTTTGAAATGTATCGGTGGTGGCGGCGGCAAAGGGCAGCGTATTCTTCCCCATCCCGCCGACTTTGAAGGCGAGCTGGACGCGCGATTGCAGCAAGTGGCCGATCAGGCGCCATCGCTGGTGTTGGAAATTCTGAATGAGGTAAAAGCCACCGGGCAGGGTGACAATAAAAATGTCCTCATTGAGCTGAACATTGAGACCACACGGCACCAGGAAATTCAGGTGCTGGGCAACGGTGAGTGGGCCCTCGCGCTGGGTGGCCGAGATTGTTCTCTGCAAATGCATGAACAAAAACTTCTGGAGGTATCCGTCACCACCGAAGATCTTCAGAATGCGTTGGCGCAGGCCGTGAAAGATGGGCGCGATACCGAAGCCAAGGTGCTGAGTCAGGATCTCAAAACCCTGCAGGCGATGGAGCACGAGGCGGAGCGTTTTGGCCAGGCGGTGGGCCTGGATAGCGTGTCGACCTTTGAGTGTATTGTGGATCGGGACAAACACTTTTTCATGGAAATGAATACCCGGATTCAGGTGGAGCACCGGGTCACCGAACTCTGCTACAGCCTTGAATTCGAAAACCCTGATGTCCCCGGCGACAGCTTTGTCGTGGAGTCTCTGGTTGAGGCCATGGTACTTCTGGCCGCACACGGGCCGCGCTTGCCACGTCCCAAGCGTGTACCGCGCCACAACGCTTCGGTGGAAGCACGGCTGAATGCCACTAATCAGGCGCTGGCACCGCATGCCGGCGGCGTCATCGAACACTGGTCGGATGCGCTGCCCGGTGAAATTCGTGACGACCAGGGCATCAGCCTGCATAACCCCGACACCGATGTG
>JBFHUL010000098.1:0-10341 GCA_041590075.1 Oleiphilaceae bacterium | reverse complement strand
CCGCCCCTGTTTTTCCAAAGAAAACACCTGCCGCTGGCTAGGCTCATAGCCCACAACCCGCTTACAGCCCACGCACAAACCATTATCCAGAAACAGTTCCTGCCCGCACTGGCAATAATACCGCCGCATATTGAGCCGCCTAGATGTAAGAGAAATATGCGTCTTTGATCAGGCCGTGCAGCTTGCCTAATTCCAATTGCAACTCGTCAACAAACGCATGTAATTCACTGCGCTTCAAATGCTTCTTGGCAATACGGTCCAATTGACGCTTCATGCCCTCCAGCTGTTTTTGTGCTTTCTCCGGCTTGGGTATTTTTCCAAAACAGGCTTCGAGATCAAGCAGACAGTGACGAATCGAACGCGGAAATGCCTCGTTGTGCAGGAGGTAATCCACTACATACACACCCTGCACACCCACGCGGCCCTGCTGGCGATAGCCTTGAAACGCATTGAGGCTCTTCAGTACGTTAATCCAGCGTAAATTGGCAAAGGCCGGGTTGAATTCATCTTCTTCGGCCAGCAATTGTGCCGCCGCGACATCGAGAATACGGCTACTCATGTCGGCCCGTTCCAGGTTACGCCCCAAACGCAAAAACTGATAGGCATCATCGTGGGGCAAAGCTGCCAACACCACCCCGGTAAGCCCCTGACAGGATCGCGTCAGACGGCTCAGCACATCATTACGCTTACGACGGCCAATCTGCCCCTTCACATGTTCACTGGCGTAAATATGCAACTCATTGAGCTGCTCCCAGAATTCCAGCGGCAGCATATCACGCGTTACCCGCGCATTTTCTCTGGCCATTTTGATGCAATTCACCAGCGACCCCGAATGCTTGCGATCGGAAATCAGAAAGCGCATCACCGAGTGCTCATCCGGCTTGTTTTCATACAGCTCACTGAAGGCTTCTTCAGCACCCACCACTTTGATCAGTTCCTGCCATTCCACCTCGGCATGACGCGGCAAGTCCAGCAGCAGATTGGTCATGGTATTAATCAGGCGCGCCGAATCTTCGATGCGTTCGAGATAACGCGCCATCCAGTAAATGTTTTCCGCAACTCGTGACAGCATCAGTCTTTCCCTCCCAGATCCACTACCCAGGTATCCTTGCTTCCACCACCTTGAGAGGAGTTCACCACCAGTGAACCCTCCGGCAGTGCCACCCGGCTCAATCCACCGGTTGTGGTGTACAACTGCTTGCTCTGCAGGGTAAAGGGGCGCAAATCGACATGGCGCGGCGCCACCGCGCCGTCTTCTATTACCGTGGGGACGGTCGACAGATTCAGGGTTGGCTGCGCAATGTAATTGCGCGGGTCGTCCTGAATCAGTTTGCTGAACTGCTTGAGTTGTTTCTTGGTCGCTTTGGGGCCAATCAGCAAACCATAACCACCGGACTCATTGGCCGGTTTCACGACCAGTTCATCGAGATGGTCGAGCACATAAGCCCTGTCTTCATCGCGCATGCACAAATAAGTGGGAACGTTGTCGATAATCGGCGATTCATCGAGATAGTAACGAATCATGTCGGGTACAAAGGCATACACGACTTTATCGTCGGCCACTCCGGCGCCCGGAGCATTGGCGATACCTACCTTGCCTTTGCGCCAGGCGCGCATCAATCCGGGCACGCCCAATGCAGAATCCTTGCGAAACTCTTCGGGGTCGAGAAAATCATCATCGATACGGCGGTAGATGACGTCGACACGTCTCAGCCCGTAGATGGTTTTCATGTAGACACAATCATCGCTATCGACCACCAGGTCGGAACCCTGTACCAGCTCCGCCCCCATCTGCTGGGCAAGATAGCTGTGTTCGAAATACGCCGAGTTATAGATGCCCGGCGTCAGCACGACCACCTCGGGAGTTTCGCCCTGGCGGGGTGACAGGGCCGCCAGCATATCGAACAACTGCGTGGTGTAATCATCCACAGGCAGAATGTCCATGTGCTCAAACAGTTCCGGGAACACGCGCTTCATTACATGGCGATTTTCCAACATGTAAGACACACCGGAAGGCACCCGCAAGTTGTCTTCCAATACATATTGTGTGCCATCGCCGCCGGTCACCAGATCGGTGCCACAAATATGTGCCCACACGCCAAAGGGAGGCTTCACCCCTTCGCACTGTTTGCGGTAATTACGGGCGCCGGCCAGCACCGATTTCGGGAACACGCCGTCTTTCACGATCTTCTTCTCATGGTACAGATCGTTAATGAACATATTGAGCGCCTGAAGGCGTTGTTTGAGCCCTTTCTGAGTGCGTTCCCAATCTTTGGCTTCGATGATGCGGGGGATAAGATCCATCGGCCAGGCCCGATCAATATTGCTGCCTTCACTGTAGACCGTAAAGGAAATGCCCAGAGCCTTGATCGCCAGATCGGCCGCTTGCTTCAATTCCGACACATCATCACTGTGCATGCCGGAAAAATAGCGACAGAGTTGCTTCGCCACTTCGCGTGGCTGGCCCTTCGCTGTAATCAACTCGTCATAACCCGTGATCATCGGGCCGTACTGCGAAAAATCTATTGCCATATCAGAACTCCCATCCTGGAGGCCGTGTGGAACGGGCAGCACATGGCTGCCGCATTCAGTATACACAATCACTGTGCCGCGCATAGAGATGAGCGCAGGATTCGCTCCCTCCTATCGCCCGCTTCGCAGGCACAAACAGACCGTGACGAAAAGTCCGTTTCGTGCCACACTCTTTGTTCACCTAAAAAAGGAATTGTCGTCACACATGAGTGCCCCCACCCTTGCGCCAAAAACCGTGAAAGCCGGAGTCGCCCAGCTCCGCGTCTTACTGGTGGAAGATGATCCCGATGATGTGTATCTCGTACGTGATCTTCTGAGCTGGGATCCCCGTCGCATCTACGATGTCGTGCATGTCGCATCAGTGGCAAAGCTTGCTGACTGTGTGGAGGAGCATTTCGATGTCATCCTATTGGATCTGGGGCTGCCCGACAGCACCGGCCTCGATACCGTCAAAGCGGTCTCCGAACTCATGATGGGCACGCCCATTCTGGTATTTACCGGCGCCAGCAGTGAAGGGCTTGGGGAAAAAACCATTGCTCTGGGTGCTCAGGATTATCTGGTGAAGGGCAAGATTACGACCGAGCTGCTTACCAAGGCCATGGCCTACGCCATCGAACGCTGCAACATGATGCACGCTGCGGCCGGCCTTATTCAGCGCGATATGATTACCAACCTGCCCAATACCCACGCGCTCTATGAAAAACTCAGCTTTCTGATTCAACAGTTCCCGCGCACTCAGGTAAATTTCGCGCTGGCTTACGTCGACATCGACAACCTGCAAAGCGTCACCGCCTATTGGGGTGACAGCATCGGCGAGGAGCTGTTACGCCGAGTGGGTGCGCGCCTCGCTACCAATCAACGTGCCTCAGACACCAGCGCTTACGTGGGCGAGCAGGCTTTTGCCTTGCTGCTCGTCAATTGCGGAGATTCTGAGGTTGTAAAACAGGTGGCGCAGAAAAAACTTGAAATTCTGAGTGCGCCTTATTTAGTGGATCTTGATAAACCGGCGCAGGAAGTCTCTTTGCACTTTTCTATCGGCGTGTCGCTCTACTCGGATGGCCTTTCGGCAGACAAACTGCTGTCTCAGGCGAAACATGCCTGTGCCCATGCACGAAATCGCGCGCAGCACAACAGCCTGCATATTTTTCGCCCATAGGCACTTCTCCGCACTGCGCCGCACTAGGCCTGCGCGGCTTTCTCGGCTGCACGTTCGAAGGCGTCCAGATCCTGAAACACCATGATCACACCTTCAAATTCTTCGTTTTTATCGAGATAAGGTAACAGCGTCAGCAAGATGCGTGAATCCTTGCCCCGCAACTTGAGAATCTTAAGGTGCCGATGTTTTTGCTTACGGCGCACGTCGGAGAGATAGCCCTCGATATCCTGAATATCAAAATTAAGCGAAATGTCAGTAAAAGGGCGATTAATATCCAGTGGCAACAGGTTGATATAGTCGCGGGTTTTGGGGGTAAAGCGCCGAATCAGGAAATGCTTGTCGAGGTACACCACTCCCACATCCGTGGCATTCAGCAGGCTATCGAGATCTTTATTCAACTGTAGTAGTTCCTCGATTTTTTGCTGGTACTCAGAATTCACGGTAAATAATTCTTCGTTGACCGATTGCAGCTCTTCATTGGTCGACTGTAATTCCTCATTGGCAGCCATGAGCTCCTCGTTGGTGGACTGCAACTCCTCGGTCAGCGCCTCTACGTCCTGTTGACGCTCACCCAACAACACCCGCGCATTCATCAATTCGGCATCTAACTGGCGAATGCGCATGTCACTCTGATGCAAACTGCGTGCGCTTTCCTCTCGAATGTCCTCCGGCTCACCGCCTACGATAAAGGCGCGCGATTCTATCAGCGAGAACAGGTAATGGCCGGTAAACACACCCTCTCCAAGGGGGACATAACAGGCATCGATGGATATGCATACATCCGATTCCGGTACTTCGACCTCATTGAGAACAATACGCTTCTTGGACTGGTCTATCTGCTTGATAAGCGATGACACCACCGACACAAGGCTATCTTGCAATAAGTGCCCAAAATGCATCGAGTGGCTGCCGGGCTTGATCTTTTTGGTAAAGGTATCTGTGTCGCCAAAGGTATAGATCAGGTTATGCCCGCTATCGAGCACCAGTGTGGGCGGCACGAAATTCGAGAACAGTTTTTCCTTGATGCGAGGAATGGTGCCATCAAAACTACGCTGGCTTTTCTGGGTGCGCTCATGGGAAGCCAAGCTGCGCTTATGGCGCGCAAGGCGTTCATCCAAGCCCACCGAAGAGAGGCTCACTCGCGTGTTTTTAGCCCGCTGATACAGATGCAGACCATGATCCAGCTCCACGAAATAATCCGGCAGACTGCTTGTGGTTTCGGCTTCACCGAGAAGCAAATAGCCATCGGGCTTCAATGAAAAGTGCAGAAAAGAGAGGATATCTTTCTGGGCATTCACCTGAAAATAAATCAGCAGATTGCGGCAACTGACCAGATCCATGTTTGAAAACGGCGGATCTTCGAGCAGGTTGTGGGCGGCAAAGACCACACGCTTACGAATGCGGTCGGAGGCCATATAACCTTCAGCATCCTTGATAAAGTATTTTTTCAACATGGCTTCAGGAACGTCCTGCTCGATATACTCGGCGTAACGGCCCAGCCCCGCAGAACGAATGGCTACCCGGTCGATATCCGACGCAAAAATACGCACATCGCGGCGCTCACCGAGGCCCTCCATCGCTTCTTCAAAGAGAATCGAGAGCGTATACGCTTCTTCGCCGGTGGAGCAGCCTGGCACCCAAATACGGAGCACCTCTTCCGGGCTCGATTCCAGCAACATGCGCTCAATGACCTGCTTGCGAAAAATGGTCCACACTTCGGGGTTACGGAAAAACTGGGTGACGCCAATAGAAATATCATCCAGCAGCAAGCCCTGCTCTTCGTCATCCTTGGTGAAATAGTCAACATAATCCGCCAGATCCTCCAGCCCCAAAACGCCCATGCGGTGTTGAATTCGTCGCTCAACGGTAGACAACTTGTAACTGCGCAAGTTGACCTTGCTGGTTTCCTGTACCTGATCGAACACCTTGTTAAGCAACTTGATGCGGGCTTCATTTACGCCGTTATTGTCGGACTTTTGGTCGCTGTTCTTGAGCGCGCGCATATACTGCGCGATCTGCGCGCCCATTTCCGCCGGGCGCAGTACCAGGTCCACGTTCCCCGTTTCGATCGCGCTGATGGGCATGCCGTCAAACTCGGCTGAGGCGGGCGCCTGCGCAACGGTGAGCGCCCCTACCTTGCGCAACTCCAGACACCCCCGGGAACCATCATTACCCGTGCCCGACAACACGACGCCCACCGCAGCGTTCTGCCTTTCTTCGGCCAGCGAACGGAAAAAATAATCGATGGGGTGGTGTACGGGGCGATCATCCACATCCGAAAGAATGATCTTGTTACTGGCTATCGACAGATTTTTGCGTTCCGGCAAAAGATATATCGTTTTGGTTTCGATCAACTCGCAATCCTTGGCCATTTTGATCGGCATGCTGGTGTGTTTGACCAGCAGCTCGTCCATGATCGACTCGAAATCCGGCGACAGGTGCTGTACCACAATGTAAGCCACATCTTCATTGGCCGGCACATGATCAAAAAATTCTTTGAGGGCGTACAATCCCCCAGCGGAAGCACCGACACCCACAATGTACTGAGGCGCCTGGTGGCGCAATTTGTTGGCAATGTCCTTGGCTTTGGCGTTACTGGCGTTCTTATTCTTGGCCATGCGATGGTGTCCTGTTATTCCCTGGCGATGATTTATGGCCCGGTGCCTTATTGGTCACCGTGTGTGAGTGCGTTCACTCTCGTGCTTGGTGATCCAAGCATAAAGATTTTCACTGTCTAGCGGTTTGCTATGGTAATAGCCCTGCGTAAAATTGCACCCCATCTTCTTGAGCTTTGCCAAATCCTTCGCGGTTTCCACGCCTTCCGCAACCACATTCATCCCCAGAGAATGGCTCAAGCGAATACAGCCATCAATCAATGCATACTGTTGTTCGCGCGCACTCATTTCAGAAATAAAGCTTTTATCGAGCTTCACGATGTTGATGGGAAACTTGGTGAGGTAACTGAGCGAGGAATAGCCGGTACCGAAATCATCCAGCGCAATGCTGAAGCCCTGTTGCCGCAGGTACTCAATATTACTGTGCACCTCCGGCCGATCTTCTATCAGCGTACTTTCGGTCAACTCCAGCGTTATCTGTGAGCAGCCGAATCGCGATGCACGAAAGCTTTCAACAATAAACTCCGCGTACTTAAAGTCAAACAGCTGGATGGCGCAGATATTAATCGACAGGCGTATCCCTCTCTGTGCCTGCGGCAAACGCCGCAGCAGGTCATCAAACTGTGTGATCACTCGGTGAATCATGTAATGTTGCAGATCGATGATTTTGCCATTAGCCTCGGCAACGTTAATCACCACCTCGGGGTTCACCCAGCCCAGTTTCTCGTCTTGCCAGCGCATCAGGGCTTCAATACCCATCACACCACCACTTTCGCTATCCAGAATCGGTTGATAGTGATAATCGATCACGCCGTTTTCTATGGCCGCGGGTAATTTCTGCCCAATGGTGTAGGCCTGAGTAATTTCTTCCCCGTGATCGATATTGAAGCGTCGGTACTGGTTCTTCCCTTTGTGCTTGGCCGCATACATGGCCAAGTCGGCCTGTTTGAGTAATTCATCGCGCAGTATTTCAGTCGCAACATGTTCGCTGCGTTCATCCCCCTGAAAGCTGGAAATACCAATACTGGCAGTGAGGTGCAGACTTACGTCAGACACGATATAGGGGTGGCGCAACACGCTGTTGAGTTTGTCGGCGATATTATCCACCACGTCATCGGGAATTTCTCCGGGCATGATGATCACAAACTCGTCTCCGCCAAAGCGCGCAACCGTATCACTATGACGAATCTGGCGCGTAAGTCGCTGCGCTACCTGCACCAACAACTGATCACCCAGTGCATGCCCGTACAGATCATTGATCGTCTTGAAACCATCGAGATCGATAAACATTATCTGCACTTTCTGGCGCAATCGCTTGGCCAGCGACAGGTAGCGCTCGAGCTGATGTTTCATGGCCAAGCGATTGTGCAGGCCCGTGACCGAATCGAAATTGGCCAGGCGATGTATTTCCTGCTGCCGCTCTACCCGGTCGGTCACGTCAATCAGCGCACATACGGCATGTTCCAGACCGCCCTCTTCGTTCAGGCTGGCACGCACATCCACCTGCAGAACACGCGCACCCGCCACATCCTGTGTGAGTGCTATTTCCAGCTGTGCCACGCCACTTTGCAACAAATCGTGGATCATACCTTGCAGCCGGTCATCGTGCGGTTCAAAGAGCGCCGTCCAACCCCGCCCCTCCAGCTCTTCGCGAGTCATTCCGCATAACTGACACGCTTCAAGGTTAGCAAATTGGCACTCCCAATCCTGATTCAAACTGAGAATGCCGATGGGCGCGTTTCCCACCAAGGCCTGAATGAGGGCTTCTGGCGTCCCCCCTTCCTGGCCTTCTAAATGACTGGCGCGAAACCAGCATAGCAGCACACATGAGGAAGCCTCCGATGCCGCGCCGGAATCCATTAGAGGTAACTTCAAACCATGGCAAGGCAAGCCTTCGCTAAGGCCCTTGCGCTTCAATGTAAAAGTGAAAAAATCAAATCCGGTAAGAGGCGCCTTGGGATCGGCCGGCTGGTCACCAAAACACAGATTAAAAAGATGGGGCTGCAGGGCCTGTAATCGGGGTGCCACATCACGTGCCTGCCATCCCAGCCAGCGCCCCATCGTTTCATTCAAAAAACGCACATGACCACTCGCCTCTACCACCAACACGCCCAGATCCGACACTTCGCCCAGACTACGCAACAGACGATCGACATCCTGCTCGGTATGTCCTTCTATGCTTTTGGTGACAAAATTCAACATAAATATTCCCGAACGCTCCTTTCAAGGCGTCTCCTTGGCGTAACCAGCAGTATAGTGCAGTGTAGCGCCATTTTTGCCACCAATTCCATGCTTTGATGCATATCCATCTCAGCGCTGCGAAAACCCGCGATGTTCCCATCGGACTCGCCACGCAACGCGTCAATTTTCGTGCCTGTTACGTACCATTTTCCGCCCACTCTCTGTAGCCTCGCCGGCAAATTAAACGCTACCCGGGTCAACGCGGACCATTGCCAAGCGAGACATCTTTGCTATCTTTCTTTCAGACTCATTAGCACATCACGGCCAGTCCGACCAATCACCACTCCAGATTCGCTGCCTATTCACCGGAGCAGACCATGCGCGCCATACCGTTTAACGAGCAGATCTGCTTTTCGTTCAGGCTTATGATGCTTTGCGCCCTGCTCCTGCCTAACCCGGCGCCGGCTCAGGAACATACCACCCTGCGACTGGGCACCGTCAGCAGCAAGGCCAGCAAGCACATCAACTACGGCATGCCTCTGGTGCAGTATCTGGCAGCACAATCCGGCCTGCGTGGAGGCGAAGTCGTGGTCGCCGGCGACATTGAACAAATGGCACTCTGGCTACGTACGGGCAAAGTGGATCTGGTGTCGGAAACGGTGTTTGCAGCCTTGCAGCTGCGCGCGCTTTCGGATGCCGAGTTTCTGCTTCGCCGCTGGAAAAAGGGCGTGGCTAACTATGCCTCGGTATTTATCAGCAAGCAAAGCAGCGGAATCAACACGCTCGACGACCTGCGAAACAAGCGCATTGTGTTTGAAGATAGAACGTCCACCAGCGGGTACTTTATTCCAGCCGCCATGCTCATTGAAGCAGGCTTGAAACTCAGTCATATTGCTTCTCCTTCATCTCCTGTTCCCGCCAATCATGTGGGGGTGCTATTTGCCAATGAGCAACTCAATACCTCCAGCGAGATTAATATCACCGCCTGGGTGTATCAGGGGCAGGCCGATGCCGGCGCTTACAGCGATCTGGACTGGAACAGCCCCACCTCCGCACCAACTCAACTGAAGAAAAAGCTGACCGTGTTTGCTCAAAGCCCTTCGTTTCCCCGCTCCATCATGCTGATACGCGCATCGCTCGCCACGAACATGAAAAACGCGCTGAAACAGGCACTGATGCATGCCGATCGGCACGATGAAGGCCGCAAGGCCTTGCACACCTATCAACGCACCAAGCGCTTCGATGAGCTCGATAGTGCAGCATGGCAGGCCATTGAACGCGCCGATGCCATGCGCAAAATCGTCGTTGCAACGCTTTAGGCCAGGTGTAAAGAACAGGCATGAAAATTCGTCTCAAACTTCAGGGCCGTTATGTGCTGGCCACGCTCGTATTGCTGATCCTGATGATCGCGCTCAACTCTGCCGTGCACTTCTGGGTCTTTGAACAGCACTCTCGTACGCTGCTGGAAGAGTTGTCGGGGCATAATTCAGCCAGCCTCAAAACCCAGCTGGCCAAGCGCGGCGAGAATACGCTCGACTATCTGTCCGACGCGCTCTACGACCCCCTGCACGCCTACAATCTGGAGGGCATCTACGAGGTCATCGAGCCCGCCATCAATTCACGCGAAATCATCGTCGTGCGCGTGTTCGATGAGAACGGACAAATTGTGCACGATGGCACCCGGGAGCTGGCAGCGTTCGGGCAACGCTTACCGCAAGACGACATTCTCACCAGCGTGCTCGGCAAAGGCATGGACTACGCCAGGGAGCTCAGCGGGCAATTATGGATGGCCACACCGATTCGGGCAGGCAACGATATTCGCGGGGGTGTCTTTATTGCCATGAGCATGGCCGGCAT
>JBFHUL010000097.1:0-10342 GCA_041590075.1 Oleiphilaceae bacterium | reverse complement strand
TGTATCGTCATACTGCTTGCCGCGTAATATCGCCAAGAAAACGGTTGATGAGCTGGCGGAGCTGCGAGCACTTGGTCTGGAATATCTCTATGTGGGTTTGGAGTCGGGCGACGACCTGGTGCTGCAAAAAGTAAATAAAGGCGAGACCTTTGAGTCTTCGGTGAGTGCTCTGCAAAAGATTCGTGAGGCTGGTTTGGTGTCGTCTGTGATGGTGCTCAATGGTTTGGGTGGGCGTCGCTATTCCGAGCAGCATGCCATCAATTCGGCCAAGGCGGTTAATCTGGCCCAGCCTGATTTTTTGTCGACGCTGGTAGTGAGCTTTCCTATGGGGAAAGAGCGTTATTTGTCGGGGTTTGAGGATTTTGATGAGCTGAACCAGCAGGAATTATTCAAGGAGTTGCGTACCTTTATTGGTCATCTAGAGCTCGAAGATACGGTGTTTCGAAGTGATCACGCATCAAATTATTTGCCGCTGAAGGGTGTGTTAAATCAGGATAAACAAAGATTGCTGGCGGAGCTGGACTTGGCGATAAATGAGCCCGACAAGGTGATCCTGCGTCAGGAGTGGCAGCGCGGGCTTTAATTTTCAGGAGGTGATATGGCGTTCAAACCCTTACCGAACATGGCGGAAGAAATACGGGCCTTAATTGGCGATGGGGAGTCTTTGCCTCCTGTTGATAAATGGCACCCCGAACGGGTCGGAGAGATCGATATTCGCATCGCGAGTGACGGTCATTGGTACTATCAGGGCGAAGAAATGACCCGTGAATCGGTGGTGCGGCTGTTTTCCACCATCTTACGCAAAGATGATGATGGGTATTGCCTGGTGACCCCGGCGGAAAAAATGCGCATACAGGTAGACGATGCGCCGTTTGTGGTACGTCTGATGGATGTGGAAGGGCAGGGCGAGTCGCAAGCGGTGCATCTGTCGACCAACGTGGGCGATAGTTTTACTTTGTCAGCCGAGCACCCTTTGCGTGTATACACCAATGAAAAGGGCGATCCCAAACCTTACGCCACAGTGCGCCGCAACCTTGAAGCATTGTTATCACGCTCCGTATATTATGAATTGGTCGAATTGGCTGTACCTAGAAGCGAAGACAGTGAAAATTACGGCGTCTGGAGTGCAGGGGAGTTCTTCTCTTTAGTCTAACCGGAGAGCGACAAAAAGCGTTTTCCATCTCCCGTCGAGCGTCTCCCAAAAATAAAAAAACCGATAACCCTTGTGAGCTACCGGTTTTTCATCAGATCCGGGAGGCAAACGTCTCCCGTCTCTCATTCTGCGTCAAGCCAACCCTTACATGTTGGGATAGTTGGGGCCACCGCCGCCTTCTGGCGTTACCCAGGTAATGTTCTGGGCGGGGTCCTTGATGTCGCAGGTCTTACAGTGCACGCAGTTCTGTGCATTAATCTGGAAGCGCTTGCTGCCATCCTCTTCGTTTTCCACTACTTCATATACGCCAGCTGGGCAGTAACGCTGCGCAGGCTCGTCGTATAATGGCAGATTCTTGTCGATGGGAATGCTGGGGTCCGTCAATACCAGGTGACACTTCTGGTCTTCTTCGTGGTTGGTGTTCGATAGAAATACCGACGATAGGCGATCAAAGGTGATTTCATTATCCGGCTTGGGATAATCAATCTTCTTGCACTCGGCTGCGGGCTTAAGCGCCGCGTAGTCGTGTGTGGTGTCACGGAAAGTGAACGGCAGTTTTCCGCCAAAAATATTCTGGTCAATAAAGGTGTATGCCGCGCCCATGTAGGTGCCCAGTTTGTGCATCACACCGACGAAATTGCGCACATTGTAAAGTTCATCGTAGAGCCAGCTGTCTTTGAACAGCTTGTCGAAATTATCGAGCTCTTCCCCGGTCGCGCCTGCGCCCAGCTTGGCAGCAACCGCTTCAGCCGCCAGCAGGCCGCTCTTCATGGCTGTGTGGGAGCCTTTGATCTTCAGCGGGTTCATGGTGCCGGCATCACAGCCGATCAGCATACCGCCAGGGAAAGTCATTTTGGGTAGGGCGTTGATGCCACCCTTGATCAGTGCGCGAGCACCGTAGCTGACACGTTTTCCGCCTTTCAGCACATCGTTCAAAACCGGGTTGAGCTTGGTGCGTTGCATTTCTTCAAAAGGAGAAACGTGCGGGTTGCTGTAGCTCAGGTCGGTGATCAGGCCCAATACCACCTGATTGTTCTCGATGTGGTAAAGGAACCAGCCACCAGTAGAACCGGATTCACTCAGTGGCCAACCCAGGCCGTGCATCACGGTACCTTCACGGTGTTTGGCCGGGTCGATATCCCACAGCTCTTTAATACCGATGCCGTAATGCTGCGGGTCTTTGCCTTCGTCCAATTTAAAGTGGGAAATCAGTTCTTTACCCAGGTGACCACGACAGCCCTCTGCGAACAGCGTGTACTTGGCGTGCAGTTCCATGCCGGGCATGTAGGAATCTTTGTGTTCGCCGTCTGCGCCAACGCCCATATCGCCTGTTGCGACACCTTTTACGCGGCCATCCTCATGATAAAGTACTTCGGCGGCGGCGAAACCGGGGTAGACTTCTACGCCCATTCCCTCGGCCTGTTCGGCAAGCCAGCGACACACGTTGCCCAGGCTCACAATATAATTACCGTCATTGTGCGTGGGTTTGGGAATAAAGGCGTTGGGCAGCTTGAAGGACTTTTCCTTACCTGTCAGGAAGTAGAATTCGTCTTCTGTGACGGCTGTATTCAAGGGGGCGCCCATCTCTTTCCAGTTGGGGAAGAGCTCATTCAGGGCGGTGGGTTCCAGAACGGCGCCGGAAAGAATGTGAGCGCCAACTTCCGAGCCTTTTTCTACGACACATACAGAGATTTCCTGACCGCTCTCTTCGGCCAGCTGGCGCAGGCGGCAGGCGGCAGACAGACCTGCTGGTCCTGCGCCGACTATGAGTACGTCAAACTCCATCGATTCACGTTCCACTATCGGTCTCCTCATACTTAGAAGTTGTTGTGGTGCCGAAGCCAGCCAGTGATGAACTCGCCACCTGAGTTTTTAAGCGCGCAGAGTATACAGGCAAAGCCGACATTGCGCATCTTCAATCGCTTGTTTCAAACGGGTGTTTGAATTTTACCCGAAAATTGCTGTTCCGGCCAAACGTCAGTATGACTCCCAGTGCGCGAGTATTGACCTGTTCGCATTTTATGGGCAGTATTATGCGCTCCGCGAATAGGGTATTTGAGTCCAAATCTCACACAAGGTGTTGATTTTGTTGGATTTGTTTGGTTCGCGATGATGTCTGGGGCCCCGTTCGGCATGTCCTGTTGGGCCTGAAAATTCATTAATTGCTAAAAACGAGGAATCTATGAAGGTTCTGGTCGCTGTTAAACGAGTTATTGACTACAACGTCAAAGTACGTGTCAAGGCCGACAACACCGGTGTCGATCTGACAAACATCAAAATGGCAATGAATCCATTTTGTGAAATCGCCGTAGAGGAAGCAGTACGCCTCAAAGAGAAAGGCGTGGCAAGTGAAATCGTTGTGGTTTCCATTGGTCCTAAAGTAGCGCAGGAGCAAATCCGTACAGCGCTGGCACTGGGTGCAGACCGCGGGATTCTAATCGAGACTGACGAAGAAGTTCAGTCTTTGCAAGCGGCCAAGCTGCTGAAAGCCGTTGTGGACGAAGAGCAACCACAATTGGTTATCCTTGGTAAGCAATCCATCGATTCCGATAACAACCAGACTGGTCAGATGCTGGCTGCTCTGGCGGGCATGCCTCAAGGTACTTTCGCTTCTGAAGTGGTGGTGGAAGGCGATAAGGTAAACGTGACCCGTGAAGTTGACGGCGGTCTGATGACGGTTGCTCTGAATCTGCCAGCGGTGGTAACCACCGACCTGCGTTTGAACGAGCCGCGTTATGCTTCTTTGCCGAACATCATGAAGGCCAAGAAAAAGCCTCTCGACACTAAATCACCCGCTGATCTGGGCGTGGAGATTGCGCCAAGCCTCAAAATCACTCGCGTTGAAGAGCCGCCTGTGCGCTCCGCGGGTATCAAGGTTGCAGACGTAGCCGAGCTGGTCGATAAACTCAAGAACGAAGCGAAGGTGATCTAAGATGAGCATTCTAGTAATTGCAGATCATGACAATCAGGAACTGAAGCCTGTTACTCTGAACGTATTGAACGCGGCTAAAGCGATCGGTGGCGACATCGATGTGCTGGTAGCGGGTGAAGGTTGTGGTGCTGCGGCAGAAGCTGCGGCTAAAGCAGAAGGCGTGAGCAAAGTATTGCTGGCCGACAATGCAGCTTATGGTCACCATCTGGCTGAGAACCTGGCTGCACTGGTTGCTGATTTGGGTAAAGGCTACAGCCATGTCATCTCGTCTGCCGGTACCACCGGTAAAGACTTTATGCCACGTGTTGCGGCACTGCTGGATGTTGCTCAGATCTCTGACATTATCAAGGTTGAGTCTGATAACACGTTTGTGCGTCCTATCTACGCAGGTAACGCGATTGCGACTGTTGAGTCTTCCGATGCGATCAAAGTGATCACTGTACGTGGTACCGCTTTCGATCCTGTGGCTGCCGAAGGTGGTTCTGCTGCAGTTGAAGCGGTTGATGCTGCTCACGATGCGGGTATTTCTGCTTTTGTTAGTGAAGAGATGGCTCAGTCTGACCGTCCAGAGCTGACTGCAGCTTCCATCGTTATTTCCGGTGGTCGTGGTATGCAGAACGGTGAGAACTTCAAGATTCTTGAGTCTGTTGCCGACAAGCTGGGTGCTGCTGTGGGTGCATCCCGTGCTGCGGTTGATGCTGGCTTCGTACCTAACGATATGCAGGTGGGTCAAACCGGTAAGATCGTTGCGCCTAACCTGTACATCGCCGTAGGTATCTCCGGTGCTATCCAGCACTTGGCTGGTATGTCTGGCAGTAAGGTGATCGTTGCGATCAATAAAGACGAAGAAGCACCTATCTTCCAGGTGGCTGATTACGGTCTGGTAGCTGATCTGTTCGAAGCGGTACCTGAGCTGGATGCAGCGCTGTAAGCGCTAGACGCTTTTCGGGAGACGGAAGACGCTCGTCGGCTTCTCCCGGTACTAAAAAGAAAACCGATGCCTTATGGGTGTCGGTTTTTTTGTGCTTGGTAGACGCTGGGCGGGAGACAATAGGTGCGATGTTGGCCAACATTCGCGCGCGGCGCGTTGGGATAAATGTCAATCTACAAATATCTCCCGTCTCCCATTTAGCATCCCCCACCCCAAAAAAAACCGGCAACCCTCTCGAGCCACCGGTCCTATTTTGAATCCGAGAGTACGCAATTAGCGTCTCCCGTCTCCCATGTAGCGTCACGCTATCTTAGATGTCATAACCTTTTTCTTCATGCAGAGCGAGGTCGAGGCCGCGGTGCTCTTCTTCTTCGTCGACACGTAGGCCGGTGATGACATCAACTACCTTGAGAATAATCCAGGTTGCAATCGCTGTATAAACAATAGAGCTAACGATGCCGATCATCTGTGCGCTCATCTGCTCGCCGATGGTGCTGTTGTCGCCACCAAACCCAAAGCCGCTGAAGGCACCTAGTTCTCCGGCACAGAAAATCCCCACTAGAAACGTACCCAGCATGCCGCCAACACCGTGCACGGGGAAAACGTCCAGAGAGTCGTCGATTTTAAGTTTCTGTTTGATAAACAGTGTGGCATTGAAACACACAAACCCGGCGAGCAGGCCAATCACAATGGCTGCTGCGGGGCTAACTGACCCGGACGCAGGCGTAATTGTGCCCAGGCCGGCCACCATCCCGGTCACAATGCCCAGTACCGAAGGCTTGCCGAACTTCTTCCACTCGCAGGCCATCCATGCCAGTGAACCCATTGCCGCAGAAAGGTGCGTGGCTACGAGCGCCATGGCAGCATCCGCGTTCGCACCGAGTGCGCTGCCGGCATTGAAGCCAAACCAGCCTACCCAGAGCATGCCGGCGCCTGTCACAGTCATCGTCATATTGTGTGGGGGCATAGGTGTTTGTGGCCAACCTCTGCGATTGCCCATTACGATCGCGCACACCAATGCTGCAACACCAGCGGTAATGTGTACGACGATGCCGCCTGCAAAATCCAAAACGCCCAGTTCGCTCAGCCAGCCGCCGCCCCATACCCAGTGGCAGACGGGTGCATATACCACCAACAGCCAAATGCTGCTGAATAACAACATGCCTGAGAACTTCATGCGCTCGGCGAAGGCGCCTACGATCAGTGCGGGCGTAATCACGGCAAAGGTCATTTGAAAGGCGGCAAACAGGGCTTCAGGGATAGTGCCTGACATGGCATCTTTGGTGACATTGGCCATGAACAGGTTGCTGGTGTCGCCTACCCAGCCATTACCTTCGCCAAAAGCCAGCGAGTAACCCATGACATACCAGAGAACGGACATCAGGCAGGTTAACGAAAAGCACTGCATTAATATCGAGAGCACGTTTTTACTGCGTGTTAAGCCAGCATAAAAGAGCGATAGACCCGGTATGGTCATGAAGAGTACCAGGGCGGTTGCAGTGAGAATCCAAGCGGTGTCGGCACCGCTGAGAGTGTCTTCCGCCAAAGCGATGGACGGTAAAAGCGCCACTGCGGCGAGTAGTAGTTTTAGTTTCATGTTTTGTTTCTCATTATTTTATTGAGAGCACGAATGCGTTTGTTTTAGTTATTGAAGGGGTGGATTTAGAGGGGGCTAAATCGCATCATCGCCCGTTTCACCGGTGCGTATGCGAATGGCCTGCAGCACTTCGGTGACAAATATTTTTCCGTCGCCTATTTTGCCGCTATTGGCAGCACTGACGATGGCTTCAACGGCCTGATCGACGACGTTGTCGGGAACCACGACCTGAAGCTTGAGTTTCGGTACGAAATCGATCACGTATTCGGCGCCACGATAGAGTTCGGTGTGTCCTTTTTGCCGGCCAAAGCCTTTCACTTCTTCAATGGTCATGCCTTTGAGGCCGATGTCGGTAAGCGCGGTACGTACATCATCAAGCTTGAAAGGTTTGATGATGGCGGTGATTTGTTTCATGTTGTTCTCCACTTATATGTCGCAGGTGTCCATACATAAGGCGCATGAGCTCATGCCTGGTGTGATGGACGTGGTTGATGTGTTAGATCTCGGCCTATTGTTGTTGTTCGCCAAGTTGTGTGCGAGGAGTGCCACAACGGGCGCTATAAAGCTAATCAAATCCGCCCCCCATTTCAACTTAAAAGCACGCCGAAACGTCTGTCCTCACTGGCCGAATGGGTGCGGCTTGCCTAGAATGGCGTCTTCACTTTCCAAAATAGCAGTTTCATGTTGTTTGCACGGCTGTCGGCGTTTTACTTTTTCTATTTTTCGGTGCTCGGTCTGATTGCCCCTTATCTGGGGCTTTATCTGTCTAGCCAGGATTTCAGTTTGTTGGAAATCGGGCAGCTCACCTCTATTTTTCTACTCACCAAAATCGTTGCACCCAATGTGTGGGGAGCCATTGCCGATCGCTCACAGTGTCGGCTTGCGCTTGTTCGGATGGGAACATTGGCAACTTTTTTTGGTTATCTGCTGTTTTTCGCAGCAAGCGGATTTTGGCAAGTTGCGCTATCGATCATGTTGTTCAGTTTTTTCTGGAATGCTGTGCTCCCACAGTTTGAAGTGATTACCCTGCATAATCTTGCGGAGCAAAGAAATCGTTATAGTCGCATTCGGCTGTGGGGGTCTCTGGGTTTTATAGCCAGTGTGGCAGGCGCAGGCTGGGTGATTGATGTATTCGGTATTGGTTTGTTTCCCTGGTTGCTTTTGCTGGTGATTGCGGTCCTGATGCTGTGCGGTTTTTGGCGATTCGATGAGCCGACATCTGATAACAGATCAGCAGCTTGTCCACCATTCCGCCAGGAGTTATGCCGTCAGCCGATTATACTTTTCTTTGTTGCCTGCTTATTCCTGCAGCTTTCTCACGGTGCGTACTATACCTACTTCAGTATTTTCCTGGAGGATGTGGGATACAGCAAGACTACGATAGGATTGCTATGGGCACTGGGGGTATTGGCGGAGGTGGTTCTGTTTTTGACCATGCATCGTTGGCTTGACCGCACTTCGGTAAGGCGAATCATGATGCTTGCCCTGTTCATCACAGGCGTGCGCTGGTTAACTACGGCGTGGTTTGTTGAGCAGCTGTGGGTGTTGGTGCTTGTGCAGTGTTGTCATGCCTTTTCCTTTGGTGCAATGCACGCGTGTTCGATTCACTATGTGCATGACAAATTCGACTCCGGTAACCAGGGCAAGGCTCAGGCTCTTTACAGCAGTGCAGGGTTTGGTGCAGGCGGCGCGTCAGGTGCTTTCATCGCCGGTGTGGTTGTTTCTGGCTTCGGTTATCTTGAAGCATTCTATCTATGTGCCTTATTTGCGTGGGTTGCTTTTGCGGCTATTTTTCTGCAGCGCAGGTGAACCCATCCCGGCCTGGGAATGTCATAAAATGGCATCTTCTTTCATCTTCATTATTCAAAAATAAAACCCGCCATAAGAGATTGAAAAAAATCAGATTCGAGTTGGTTGATTGTCAAAATAGCGTCTATGCTTTGTTTAAAGTGCGTCGGGCACCTGTCAGGTTGTTAGGTGTCGGGCTCCGTCAGTCAACAAGAGTTTCTTCGTTTGTCCTGACCCCTCATTAAAATGAGGGGTGATGTGTTTAGCTGCTTGCGAAACCAGGTGCAAAAAAAGACCAGAAACCAAGATAAGACCATCTGTCTCATTCGATCAGAGTTAGGGGCAGATATTTCCAAAATCATGGAGTAGCGTTCGATGACAAAAAAAACACAGCGGTTGCACAGTTTCGCCAAGCTGCCTCTGGCACTGGCTGTTGCGGCTTCGATGTCTAACCCTGCTGGAGCTTTTCAGTTTTACATGGGGGACTGGGAAGCGAGCCTGGACACCACGCTCAGTGCGGGTGCCAGTTGGAGAGTAGAAGACCGCGATCCCAATTTGGTAGGTATTGGAAACGGTGGAGAGGGAGGTTCGATTAACAGCGACAACGGTAACCTCAATTTCGACAAGGGTGACGTTTACTCCAAGATTGTTAAAGGCAGTACCGATTTTCTGTTGAATGGCGGGGATTACGGTGCGTTTGTCCGGGCCAAATACTGGTATGACTTTCAGTTACGCGATGAAGACCATGATTATCCCCTGAGCGATGACGGCAAGAATAACGCATCGGGTGCTGAGATCCTTGATGCTTATGTGTTTGCCGATTACTGGTTGGGCGATACGCCATTAAACCTGCGGATTGGTAAGCAGGTGGTAAGCTGGGGTGAAAGTACGTTTATCTTCAACGGGATCAACGTGATCAACCCGGTGGATGTGGGTGCGATTCGGGCGCCAGGCGCAGAAGTTAAAGAAGCTCTGTTACCGGTAAACATGGTCTACGGTTCATTGGGCTTGACCGAAAACATTACTCTGGAAGCGTTTGTGCAACTCGAACACGAAGTGTCGCGCATCGATGACTGCGGTACCTTCTTCTCGACGGTTGATTACGTATCGGATGGCTGTGCGCCGGTGTTTATTGCCAATTCCCAGTCGGAAGAAACCAACCGCCGGGGGGTGAACGGTGATTACACGTGGCCAACCGCGCTGCCACGTATGGCAGACAAGGAAGCGGACGATACCGATCAGTTCGGTTTGGCCTTGCGTTGGTTTGTACCCGAATTGAACGAGACCGAGTTCGGTTTTTACTTTATTCAGTATCATAGCCGACTGCCGCTCGTAAGCGGCCAGGTAGCTCAAGACCGAAACGGTGATAACGAGATCAACACCCTTCTCGAAGGCGTGCATCCCGACACAGGCGCCAAGTACTTCGTCGAGTATCCCGAACAAATTAAACTGCTGGGTATCAGTTTCAATACCACAGGCCCCGGTGGTATCTCGCTCGGTGGCGAATACAGCTTTAAGAAAGATGTACCTATACAGCTGAACTCGCCCGATCTGGTCGCGGGTGCCTTGGCCAATGCGTATAGCGGAAATGGCATTGTGTATTCACCAGTGTTTCAGGATCGCGTGCAAGATACCAACGGCGACGGTTATGCCTCAACAGATGAAGCGGGTGCACAAGGATTCTATGGCGCCATACAGAAAGGTTACGACCTCTATGATGTGTCGCAGTTGCAATTTACGGGTATTAAATTTGTCGACCAATTCATGGGTGCCAGCCGTTTGGCGCTGGTGGGTGAAATCGGTGGTACCTATGTACACGACTTGCCCGACAAGGATCAGATACGTTACGGCAGGTTTGACCAGACCAGCTTCGGTTTAACTGCTGACTATGCCGGTGATGGCGAGAATCTGAACGCGTGTCAGGCCATTAACGTGGTGGGT
>JBFHUL010000096.1:0-10343 GCA_041590075.1 Oleiphilaceae bacterium | reverse complement strand
TCCAAGGCTGTCTGGGCAAGTTCGTCGCCCCCCACATTGGCGGCAGAGCCTTTTATGGTGTGGGCGTGATACTTGATTTTCTCCATGTCTTCCTGATCGATACTTTCTGTGAGGGCCGTAATAAGCGGCGGTAAATCCTCCAAGAAAGATCCTACTACCGTGCGCAGTAGATCTTCGCGGTGCATCATACGCTCCAGCGCACGCTCTTTATTCCACACTGGCGTGTGGGTGGCAGGCAGTGGGTGGGCTGCAATGCTCCCGCTTGTTTGCGTTACCAGCCCCAGCCAGTGGTGCAGTTTGTGTTCGACTTCGCTGGGGTCAACGGGTTTGCTGATGTAATCGCTCATGCCCGATTTCAGGCATAGCTCACGATCGCCCTGCATGGCATTGGCCGTCATGGCAATGATGGCAATGTCGCGGTATTGCTTGCCTGCCATACCCGCACGAATTTGCTGGGTGGCTTCGAAGCCATCCATTACGGGCATCTGGCAATCCATAAAAATAATACTGTAGGCCATGTGACTGGCGTCGTGCTTGAGTATGCTCAGCGCTTCTTCGCCGTTTGGCGCAACATCCACCTCGACGCCGTAATTTTTGAGTAAGGTGCTGGCGACCAGCTGATTGGTGTGATTATCTTCGACCAGCAGCACTTTGTGCTTTTTACCCTCACGGATTGCAGTATTCATCGCGCTTGCCGGCTCATTGCCCAGCGCCAGCGGTTCCACTTCGGCGTCGTTGTGTTGATGGAAGGCCACATGAAGCGTTTGCTGCAAATCGGTGATGGTGGCCGGTTTCGCAAAACAATAGTGCACCCCCATGGTTCTGAAATAGGGGGCATTTGTGCTTTGCGACACTTTGGTCATGAGCGCAAAGGTGCATGGGGGGTGAGTAAACTGTTTTTTGAGGCTACGGGTGAATTCCAGACCGTCGGGCTCGCCGGTATCGAGATCGATCAGTATGAGTCGGGGTGTCCAGTCGGTGATCACCTCATATGTTTCCGCTTCTGAAGCGGCAGTGCGCACGTCTGCATCCCAGGCCTCAAGTTGACGACGAATAACGCTGCGGCTGTTTTCACTCTTGTCGACAACCAGAATGGGGAGGCGATTGAGAGCGGTGTAATGCAGAATCTTGCTGGGCGTGTCCAATGCTTTGCATTCGATTTCAAAACTGAAGGTGCTGCCTTTACCTTCAACGCTGGAGGCATTAATCATTCCGCCCATCAATTCGCACAACTGCCGACTAATAGACAGTCCCAGCCCTGTGCCACCGAAGCGTCGCGTGGTGGATGAATCGGCCTGTGAAAACATATCAAAGATATGCTCGAGACGGCTGCCGGGAATGCCAATGCCGGTGTCTTTCACGGCGCAGATCAGTCTGCAGTAGCGACCTTTGCCGCGCAAGAGATTGGCGGTAAGGGTGATGCTGCCGTGCTCGGTGAATTTGATGGCATTACTGAGCAGGTTATTGAGAATCTGCCGTAAACGGCCGGGATCACCTTGCACCATTGGCGTTTCGATACCCGAAATATCCAGTACCAGCTCCACGCCTTTATCCTGCACTTTCTGTGCGAAGCTTTCCGCGCAGGTGCTGAATAACTGCAAGAGATCGAACTGAATGTTCTCAATTTCGAGCTTGCCAGCTTCCACTTTGGAAAAGTCCAGAATGTCGTTAATGATGTGAAGCAGGGAATCGGCGCTTGATTTGGCCAGCTCGGCATGATGACGCTGTTCTTTATCCAGCTGCGTGCCCAGCAGGAGGTTGAGCATGCCCATTACCCCGTTAATCGGGGTGCGAATCTCATGGCTCATATTGGCAAGAAAGTCGGACTTGAGGCGGGCCGATTCCTCGGCTTTGTTTTTCGCGTCCAATAAGAAACGCTCGCTCTGCTCCCGTTCGGTGACGTCAACCTGAATGCCAAGAAAGTGCGTGAGCTCGCCATGTTCATTCACAATGGGTGTAATGGTGAGCTCGTTGAAGAAGGTGCTGCCATCTTTACGGTAGTTGAGTAGTGAAACAGTGATTGGGCGACGCTCTGCAATCGCCAGTCGTAGTCGTTCGACCGTTTCAGGCGATGTATCCTTGCCTTGTAAAAGGCGACAATTCAAACCCAGTACTTCGTGACTTTTATAGCCGGTGAGCTTTTCAAAGGCGGCGTTGACATAGGTGAGGGGCATGTCCTCTTTGCGGGCATCAACCAGCACGATACAGGTGGCAGCAGAATCAACGGCCTGATTTTTGATGAGCAATTCGGTTTGCAATTGCTTTTCTTGTGTGACGTTGTTGGCGACAAAAATATGCCCCAGTTGCTGGCCTTGTGCATCCCGGTAGTCACTGCGTTGCCAGCGCAGTATGAGTTCTCGTTGTGCGTTATCGCTATCCGTGAGTGTGTAGGTTTTTTCTATGTAAAAGCCGAGGCTGGGGGAGGGTTGATTGAATTCTGCCGGAATCACTTTTTCCAGGGTTTGCGGGGCATCAGCAGGCAGTCCCAGCCGCTCGCAAAGACGCTGAAAAGAGCGGTTATGAATGAGCGGGTTATGGTTGCGGTCAACGACCAGCAGTGTTTCTCCCAGAGAGTTAAGCACGGCTTCAAACTTGTCACGGGAAATCGAGGTGGCGGCCAGGTTGGACATGAGCACAAAAAAAGCCTGCCGGATCGCTTTAAATTCTGCCGGTTCACGTTCGATTCGCTTGAGATCGTCGCGTTCATTATCGTTACTGATGGCCTTATTGATCGACGCTTCCAGTGCTTGCAGCGACTCGGCGGCAAGCCGCGCCGACGTGCGAATCGCGAAAATTGTTCCCGCCATGACCGCAATCACGGCAATGATCACTGCCGCAACCAGCCACAGCATTTCTCCGTATACGGAGGCAAACGATTCAAATTTGAGCAGCGTCTTGTCGTCGAATTTCCGCTCCGATACATACCAGCCACCCAGACGGGCAGGTTGATAGGTTTCTCCCACCTCCAATAGCGCCGCGTTAGAGCTGTACATTACGACGCCCTGGTTATCCAGAATGGCGAAGCTTTCCTCACTGGCAGGGGGGGAGACCAGCTGGTCAAAGCTACCTACGTGCACGGCAATGGCCCCTTCCGCGAAATTGGCATAGATCACGGGGGCTGCAATCAGCAAACCGTGTGCTGAAAAAGAGGTGACGTTCTGGGCATCCGACAACACGCGCTCCTGCCAGTCGAAATGCGTACTGGCAAGGGCGAAGCTTTCGATGTTCTTACCGGTGATTACCTGCCCCTGAAAGTCGGTAAAGACAATGGCAACATCCTGGGTCACGGTCAGTTCAAGCGAACGAAAAAATACCGGCAGGTAGCTCTCCCGATTGGTGTAGTCGATCAGGCTGTTAATGATCAGATCGTTGCGGGCCAGATTCTGAACCTGCTGCTGGAGGTTGTCGAGATTACGTTCGAGTTCACTGGAAAAAGTCTCCAGGCGGTTTTCATGGCGAGTCGCCACCTCCCGTTCCACAAAAAAAGCGGCGGTGGCCAGCAACAGGGTAGAAAGCAACGCCAATACAATGATCGCCCTGCGAAGTGTCTGGGCTCTGAGAATTTGCGCCAGAGATTGATTGCCTTGCAAGGTCACTTCCTTATCGGGATGAGTCGTCCCTGATCATCGAATGTGGAGAGAATATAGTCGGCTGCCAACAGCGCATCATGTTGCTGAGGGCGAAAAGGCGGCTGGTAATGCTTGACCAGGCCCTGATAACTATCGAGTTTTTCGAGCGCTTCGCGCACTTCGCTGCGCGCGATCGATGCTGCGCTTTCAATGGCTTGAGCCAGCAGCATGACGAGGTCGTAGGCGTGTGCCGTGCCCACGGCGCCGGGTAACGCTCGTGCATCGATGTTTGGCGCAAATTTTTCACGGTATTGCTTGAGCACGTGCGCGTTCAATTCCTGATTAAAAGGCTGATCAAAACTGTAGGTTTGCAGTACAGCGATATCGAGTTGGTTCAATTCTGCGATGCCCACGCGCTCGACAAAAGACCCGCTTGCAATCCCCCAGTGGGAAATGACCGGGAGCGCGCGCGCAGTGGGGTGGGCGAGAATAGCTTTCACGGCAGACGCACCCTCGGGAGCGTTGGCAACCAGTAGGATCGCTTCGGCACCGTCATCCATCAGGCGGGCGACTGCCTGTTGCATGTCCTGCTGTCCCCAGTTAAACCACTGTGGCGCAAGCACCTGAATGCCGAGTTCGCCGGCGACAGCTGTGATGGACTGTTCATTGGAGCGTCCCCAGCCCGTGCGTTCCAGCAGCAAGCCGATACGCTTCGCACCTCGCGCTTTGGCGTGGCCGACGAGTACTTTACCGGCTTCGGCATCACGCACCGAGACTCTGAATACATAATTGGGTTCATAGCCGTTATCTACGATGGGGGTGCCCGCTGCCCAGGGGTCAAGGTAGATCAGCGCGTGTTCGTGGATGATGGGCAACTCTTTCAAGGCGACGGGTGTGTGAACGCCACCCAAAACGGCCACCAGATCGCTGAGCTTGGAGAATTGCTGCATGTTGGCGATGCCTCGCGCGGGATTACCACGATGATCTTTGACGATGAGTTGCAGCGGGCGACCCAGTACACCTCCGCGCTTGTTGATGTCGTCAATGGCGATGAGGGCGCCGCGCTGAATGGCGACGCCCCCTTCTTTGGCGACGGCGCTCATATCGGCATCAAGGCCAATGTAAACGGGCGTTGCTGCAAAGGCCGACCCACACAGGAAAAGAAGTAAAAAAAATAGACGTGGCATGGCAAAAACGTTGTTGGTTCAGAATAGAACTAGTCTAGACGGTCAACTCCGATTTTTCAGCCAAATTGCCCTTCGGGAACGACGAAAAAAACCCTCCGAGGTTGCCCTGGAGGGTAAAGCCTTGCGACATACAAGGGAAAGAGGGGTGTCTCGTGAACAATCAGGCCGGCAGCGTCACCACGACCTTGCTCTGATTCAGTTCCACTTTGTAAACGGGTACGCGTATCCCGGCATCTTCCACACATTCGCCGGTTTCCAGTTTGAAGTGTTGTTTGTACAGCGGGGAGGCCACCACGATGTCGCCATTGAGGTCACCGACGATGCCCCGTGACAAAACGTTGGCCTTGCCGATGGGATCCCAATTGCCAATGGCAAACACCTTTTGTTCCGTGCCGGGCAGATAAAAGATGGCAATCTGTTCGTTATTTACCAGTGCACATACGCCGGAATCTTTAATCAGATCGTCTTCGCTGCATATGATGTGATCAATACTCATGTTCTTACTCCAGAGGCCTTAAGCAGATTTCGCAATCAGGTTCACTTTCTCGTCTTCGGTAGCAGGGCGGCGTTGGCCGCGTTCCTCGACGAATACCACCGCGCTGTCTTCCGCTTTGCTGTTTACGAACTGGCGGAAACGTTTGAGTTTTTGCTCGTCGTTAATGGTGGTTTTCCATTCACACTGATAGGTGCCGACGATGTGTGCCATTTGCTGTTCCAGCTCTTCGGCGATACCCAGTTTGTCTTCAATGATGACTTCACGCAGATAGTCGAGGCCGCCTTCGAGGTTTTCCATCCACACCGAGGTGCGTTGCAGGCGATCGGCTGTTTTGATGTAGAACATCAGGAAACGGTCGATGTATTTGATGAGTGTTTCGTCGTCGAGATCGGTGGCAAACAAATCGGCATGCCGGGGTTTCATGCCGCCATTACCACACAGGTAGAGGTTCCAGCCGTTTTCGGTGGCGATAATCCCCACGTCTTTACTTTGTGCTTCGGCACATTCACGGGTGCAGCCCGACACGGCAAACTTCAATTTGTGCGGGGCTCGCAGGCCCTTGTAGCGGTGCTCAATATCGATCGCCTGACCCACGCTGTCCTGCACACCATAGCGGCACCAGGTGGAACCCACGCAGGATTTCACCGTGCGCACCGATTTGCCGTAGGCGTGCCCGGTTTCGAGCCCCGCTTCAATCAGCTCGGCCCAGATATCGGGCAATTCATTCAGGCGCGCGCCGAACAGATCGATACGCTGGCCGCCGGTGATTTTTGTGTAGAGGGAATACTTCTCGGCCACTTGCCCGATGGCGATGAGCTGCGCCGGCGTAATTTCACCGCCAGGTACGCGTGGCACCACAGAATAGGTACCGTCTTTCTGCATGTTTGCAAGGAAGGTATCGTTGGTATCCTGCAGTGCGACATGCTGCTCCGACAGAATGTAATCGTTCCAGGTTGATGCGAGGATACTGCCCACCGCAGGCTTGCAGATATCGCAGCCCAACCCCTTGCCGTGCTTTTCAAGCAGGGCATCAAAGCTTTTTATTTCGCCTACGCGCACCAAGTGGTAAATCTCTTCGCGGGTGTAAGGGAAGTGTTCGCAGATACTTTTATCAACACTGATGCCCCGTGCTTCCAGTTCATGATCCACCACATTTTTCAATAGGGCGGCACAGCCCCCGCAGCCGGTTGCCGCTTTGGTTTCGCCCTTGACGTCTGCCACACTGCAACACCCCCCATCCACGGCCGACATGATGTCGCCTTTGCTGACATTGTGGCAGGAACAGATTGTCGCCGTGGCGGGCAGAGACGCTGCCCCTAAAGCCGGCGCCGCCGCACCGTCGGTCACGGGGAGAATCATGGACTCCGGGTGTTCGGGGAGTTCGATGTCGTTGAGGAAGTATTGCAATAGGGTGTCGTAATCGGCGCAATCGCCCACCAGCACCGCCCCCTTCAGCAGCTTGCTGTCTTCGCTGACAACCAGGCGTTTATACACCTCCGCCTTTTCATCGCTGAAGGTATAGGTGAGGGTGCCGGGTGCTTTGCCATGGGCGTCGCCGATGGAACCTACATCAACGCCCAGTAGCTTCAGCTTGGTGCTCATGTCGGCGCCTTTAAACGAGGGCTTTTCCTCATCCTGACTGAACTGCTGCACGGCGACCTCGGCCATGCGATAGCCCGGGGCCACGAGGCCATAAATCATGTTGCCGTAGAGGGCGCATTCGCCGATGGCGTAAATATCTGAATCGCTGGTGCGGCAGTGGTAATCCACCACAATGCCTCCGCGCTCACCCACTTCGATATCGCAATCGCGTGCGAGTTGATCATAGGGGCGAATACCGGCAGAGAATACGATCATGTCGGTGTCTAGGTGGGTGTCATCCGCGAAATGCATGCGCAGACGCGTTGTTTCGCCACTTTCGTCGATGAGTGTGGTGGCCTTGGAGGTGTGTACTTGTACATCCAGTGCTTCTATTTTGCGGCGCAACATGCCGCTGCCGCCCTGATCGAGCTGCACTCCCATCAGGCCGGGTGCGAATTCAACCACATGGGTTTCGAGGCCGAGATTCTTCAGGGCGTTGGCGCATTCCAGGCCCAGCAGGCCACCACCTACAACCACACCGATTTTGGAGCCTTTGGCGTTGGCTTTGATTTCGCCCAGGTCGTCGATGGTGCGGTATGTGAGGCAGGCTTTGTGGTCGGCCCCTTTTATGGGCGGTACGAAGGGGTAGGAACCTGTGGCAAGTACCAGTTTGTCGTAGCTGAAGCGGCGGCCGCTTTCGGTGACGACTTGTTTGGCGTCGCGATCGATGCGATTTACCATGTCGCCAAAGTGCGCATGGACGCCTTTTTCTTCGTAGTATTCTCGCGTAGTGAGTGCCAGATCAGAGGGCGATTTTCCGGCAAAAACTTCCGATAGGTGAACGCGGTCGTAGGCGGGGCGGGTTTCGCCGCCAAGTACGGTGATCTCTGCCGGAATACCTGATGCCAGCATCTGATCCACAAAATGATGGCCTACCATGCCATTGCCCACTACTACTACGTTAATCTTGCTCATATCTGCCTCGCCCATGTCTTCAAGGTTGTACTACGGCGCCGACTCTTATTTATTGGCCTGCTGTGCCGCTTGCTTGTGCAAATCTCCAGCATAGGGTGTGCCAACTAGCTGTTGTTGTTTTTAAGGCAATGATAAATAAGGAAAATAAACATGCGCCGCACTTATGTGGGCGTTTATGGTGCAGCTTGAATTGAGGCGTGTGCTCGAAACAGGTGCGCGACACTGCTTACTGTTGAGGGTGTGAGATTATTTTGGTGCATGGGCGCTGTGAAGGTGCTGCGACAATATGTGGCAGGCTTGTTCTTCAAGGTCCTGGCGGGCATCGAGCCAATGGATGGTGTGGCCTTTTGCTTCCAGCTTGCGAAACCACTTGTACTGCTGTTTCGCAAACTGATGAATGGCTGAGTTCAGCTTCTGTACCATATCGTTATACGAGAGGGTGCCCTTGAGGTAGTGCGCTATAAAGCGGTACTCAAGGCCATAGAAATCCAGCTGCTCCCAACTCAAACCCTGCCGGTGCAGCGTTTCCACCTCTTCGACCATGCCTTCTTTCAAGCGCTGCTTCAGTCGCTCGGTGATACGCGAACGGCAGGCGTCACGCTCAATCTGAATGCCAAGATTGATGCACTGGAAGTGCGGCCATGCGATGGCGGGAGCCTGCTCCTGTTCGGCCTGTGCGATTTCAATTGCGCGAATAAGACGTTTACGGTCGAGGAGGTCGGTGGTGTTGTGCTGGGCGGGTTTAAGGGCATAAAGCATACGGACAAGCGCTTCGTCGCTTTTGGCGTCCAGTTCGTTGCGCTGGGTATCGGAGCTGGGAGCGGTGGCGAGTTGGTAGCGACTCAGAACCGCGTCGAGATAGAGCCCCGTTCCGCCGGCGAGAATGGGCAGAGCCCCGCGATGACGAATGGATTCGATGCTGCTGCATACATCGCGACAGAACTCGTAAAGGTTGTATTCGTAGCCAGGGTTAACAATGTCGATGAGATGAAATGGAATCGTGCCGAATTCATGGAGGTCTTTACCCGTACCGATGTCCATGCCGCGATACACCTGACGCGAATCGGCCGAAATGATTTCGCCCTGAAAACGATTGGCCAGCGCAACTGCGAGCCGCGTCTTGCCGCTCGCGGTGGGGCCGATCACGGTCACCAGAGGTGGGCCGGACTGTTCAGCGTTGATGCGCGTCATATTCTTCCGTGTTGGGGCTTGAACCCGAAATTACTTCGTTATAGTGTGTCGTGCTCGATTTTTTTGACTTGTTGCGCAGCGCGCGTCTGCTCTAGTATAACGAAGCAGAGGCGCATGTGCGTGAACGGGTTCAACAGACTCTGCGAGTCACATGGGGCGTCTGGTTGACTACGCACCGTTAATCGCACCGCAAATAAGTAATAACGAAGTTTGCGCTAATCAAAATACGTCGATCTTAGTGTATTGGCAAAGTACACCTGATAGAAAAAGTGCCGTGAACATGCGGCCAGTCTCGGAATTGGGAAAGGTCATCCGAGCAGGCAAGTAAGGGGTTTGTGCGTGTTCCTTGCGAGAGGGGCCAGTACGAACTTGTCGATGACCCGTCAAATAATAAAAGGGAGCCAGGCTGGAATGAAGCTACCCACCCTCTTAGTTGCCATTGTGCTGTGTCTGCTAAGTAGTTCGGTATTCTCTCTGGAAAGAAAGGTGTTTTGTGTCTGGGATCCTGTCGGCCGCAATGGGCCGGTGATGTCTTTCTATTCTGATCTGATTCCTACTGCACAGGCCTGGGGGCTGGGTATTCGCTTTATTGCCTATACCGATGAGAAAGTTGCCGCCAATGATTTTAAGGCGGGTCGTTGCGAGGCCGTATTGCTCAGCGCGATCATGTCGCGCCAGTTCGTGCAGTTTGGTGGCACGATGGATGCGATTGGCGCTATTTCCTCCAAGGAGGGCCTGGAGCTTGTGCTGGCAACCCTGGCCAGGCCGCGCGCGGGGCGGTTGATGACGCAGGGCAATTATGAAGTGGTCGCGACCTTTCCGGTGGGTTCCATGTATGCCTTTGTGAATGACCGCTCCATCGACAGCATCGATGATTTTGCGGGCAAGCGTTTGTCGGTATTGAACAATGACCCGCAGGCCATGAAGTTTGCCAAGCTGGCCGGCGCCACCCCCGTAGGTACCACGCTTTCCACCTTCGCTGCGCAATTTAATAACGGCAATGTGGATATTCTGCTCATGCCTGCGCTGGCCTACAATACCTTCGAGCTCTACCATGGCTTGGGTGAAAATGGCGGGATTATCGATTACCGTTTGTATTACGGCATGTTGCAAACCGTCGCACGTCGTGATCAGTTTCCCGAAGACTTTGGCTACAACATGCGCCGCTATATCCTCACGCGTTTAAAGGCGATCGACAAGATGGTGAAAGACGCCGAAGAGGAAATTCCCAGCAAGTACTGGATCCAAATCAGTCAGTTCACCAAAGATGAAATTGACCACTTCTCCAAGCGCGTACGACTTGCCTTAAAAGAAGATAAGGTGAATCACCCTACGGCGCTCAAG
>JBFHUL010000095.1:0-10403 GCA_041590075.1 Oleiphilaceae bacterium | reverse complement strand
GTGATCCCTTTGTCGATGTTGATGTTGATGACGGGCATGGTGCAAACCAAGGTCAGCGCCAATCTGATGAGTTTGGGCGCACTCGATTTTGGTTTGATTGTGGATGGGGCGGTGATCATTGTCGAAAACTGTATCTTGCGCCTGGCCGGACGCCAGCACCACCTTGGGCGCACCTTAAAGCTGGACGAACGTTTTCAAACGGTGTTTGCGGCCACCCGCGAGGTATTTACACCGAGTTTGATCAGCGTATTGGTAGTGATTCTGGTGAACTTACCCATCCTGGCGCTAACCGGCGTGGAAGGAAAAATGTTTACGCCCATGGCCATGGCGGTAATCATGGCCTTGCTGTCTGCGCTGGTGCTGTCACTCACCTTTGTGCCTGCCGCCGTGGCGCTGTTTATGACGGGGCATATTGAGGAGAAGGACAATTTCATTGTTCGCCACTCCAAACGGTTTTACGCCCCGGTTTTGGCGTGGGCGCTAAAGTTTCGCGTTCTCGTATTGTCTGCGGCCCTGATCTTTGTGGTTTTGGTCGGCGCACTGGCCACGCGGATGGGGACGGAATTTATCCCTAATCTGGATGAGGGCGATATTGCCGTCCAGGCACTGCGAATACCCGGCACCAGTCTCACTCAATCCCTGGATATGCAGTTTCAACTGGAAAAAGCGGTTCTGGAAATCCCTGAAGTCAAAACCTACTTCGCGCGCGTCGGCACGGCCGAAGTTGCCAGTGACCCCATGGGGCCCAACATTTCCGATGGCTATGTCATGCTCAGGGATCGCAGTGAATGGCCCGATCCTGATAAAACCAAAGCGCAGCTGTTGGAAGAAATTGGTGAGAAACTGACGTTGTTGCCGGGAAATGCCTATGAGATCAGCCAGCCGATCCAACTGCGCTTCAATGAATTGATTTCTGGTGTGCGATCAGACCTCGGGATCAAGGTGTTCGGCGATGATTTGGACCAGCTGCTTAAATCGGGCAGCGAAATCGCAGCGGTATTGAACGGTATTGAGGGCGCCGAAGAGGTTAAGGTCGAGCAGGTGTCCGGCTTGCCTATTCTGTCCATTAATGCCGACCGTTCAGCCATGTATCGCTATGGCTTGAATGTCGCCGATGTGCAGGACGTAGTCGCCGCCGCCACGGGTGGTGAGGAAGCCGGCCTGATCTTTGAGGGTGATCAACGTTTCTCGATAGTGGTGCGGGTAGCCGAACGCGTAAGGGGAGATTTGCGCGCGTTGGAACGTTTGCCCATACCGCTGCCAGACGGCGGCTACGTGCCACTGCGGGAAGTGGCTAGTCTCACGCTGGCCCCTGGACCTAATCAGATCTCTCGTGAAAACGGCAAGCGGCGGTTGGTAGTCAGCGCCAATGTTCGCGGTCGTGATTTGGGTGGCTTTGTGGCCGAAGTTCAGGGCAAAGTGGCGCAACAAGTGAAATTGCCACCTGGCTATTGGCTGGAGTACGGCGGTACTTTTGAGCAATTGCAATCGGCCACGCAGCGGTTAAGCCTGCTTGTCCCCGTTACCCTAGTGATGATTTTTGCACTGTTGATGATGACCTTTGGCTCAGCAAAAGATGCGGCATTGGTCTTTAGTGGCGTACCGCTGGCGCTGACCGGTGGCGTTATCGCCTTGTGGTTACGGGACATCCCCCTCTCGATTACCGCCGGTGTTGGGTTTATTACTTTATGCGGTGTATCGGTACTGACCGGGGTCATGATGGTGTCGGCCTTTCGGGATGAGCTCAATCGCGGTGAATCCGTCGAGCAGGCGATTCTGGGCGGCGCCATGTTGAGATTGCGGCCGATATTGATGGTCGCTCTGGTGGCCGCATTAGGTTTCCTGCCGATGGCACTCAATACCAGCACCGGGGCGGAAGTTCAGCGGCCACTGGCCACGGTGGTTATCGGCGGCATTATCTCTTCCACGTTACTTACGTTATTGGTGCTCCCCGGTCTGTATCGATTGGCTTGGCGAAGGCCAAAAGCGATTGATAACAATGGCGAACCGATCGCTGAGTAATACCCGCTGGATCGCGGCAAGTATTCCCTTGCCGCGATCCATCTAACAGTAATAGCGAATTTTTTTGGAGTATTCATATGAAACAAATTACCGCCTTTATCCACCACGTTCGATCCGCCGATGTCATCGACGCACTGCGTGAAGCAGGTTACAAAAACATATCACTACTCGACATCAAGGGGACTTTAAAGCCCTTAGGCGAGCAGGAGTTGGCCTATTCGTCAGAAGCTGGTGTGGTTATCTCAGAAGTCCAATTATCACTGGTCTGTGATGACAATCAGGTGGATGAGGTGACGACCATCATTCGCAAAACCGGGAAAATCGGACCCAACATATCCGGTTGGGTATACGTCACCCCTGTCGAGCAAGCGCTACCGATTGGAGGAAAAGAAAATTAACTTCATGGCGAACTCTAACCCGACAAACACCTTTTGTGGTTGGCTGTGTCTTTCCGGTTTGATATTACTGATGGACCAGGCGAGTAAGTATGCCGTTGAGCGTACGATAGAGTACGGTGAGCGCGTGGAGATTAACTCAATTCTTAATATCGTACACATGATGAATCCTGGGGCTGCATTCAGCTTGCTAGCTGATGCTGGTGGCTGGCAACGTTATTTCTTTATTGCATTAGCCTCTGGCGTATCGGTTTGGTTGGTTTGGACAATGCGGCGGCGTCCAACCCGGCTTGAAGCGGCGAGCTATTCGATGCTGCTTGGTGGTGCATTGGGCAACCTGGTTGATCGTGTATGGCGTGGATCGGTAGTGGACTTTCTTGATTTTCACTGGAGCTATTCTCATTGGCCAGCATTCAATCTGGCTGATACAGCGATATTCATAGGGGTATGTATTTTTATTGTGAGTACCATAGGTAGTAGGAATCATCAAGTTCATGATGAAGGCGATAACAGCGACCATGAAAACAACAAAGGAATGAGGTAAGTGGAGAACACGCTCCCGCTGTGGCATGTGGAGCGTGTTCTCGGATTTATCAATTACTAAATAACCTCATGTCTTGTCCCGTCGAAAAGGCTGCATCAACTGTTGCCAATAGTCAGCTGGATAATTCGGCGTTGAAGCGATACCAAGATCTTTAGTACCGATCGTTCGTTCAGAGTCAAAATAAGCCGTTCCCAACAAGCGATCCGTCAAGGTGGTAAAAAGCCCGAAGTTCACATCGCCTTCTTCTGCCGTATTTAAGTGGTGGAAACGATGCACCGCGTTGATTGCGAGAACCCTCCTCAGCGGTCCAGTAAAATACGCCACGTTCGAGTGCTGCAATAGTAACTGAAGCACTACTGCAACCACCAACAACATCAGGACATTTTGTGGCACTCCTACAAAGAGCAATGGTGTCGTTCCTGCGACGGTTTCTATCAATTGATGCAATGGATGTTTCATAAGACCATTAAAACCGTATAGCCGCTTTACGCTGTGATGAACGGCATGAAGGCGCCACAGTGAAGAGAGGCGATGACTGGCAAAATGCGCCAGGGTGATGCCAATATCAGAAATGAGGATCGCCAAAAGTAACTGGAAAGCCAGCGGCCACCCGGAAGGCCATATCGGTGCCAAGACCAGCAAGCCACCAAATAACGGGAGTACAGCAACGCCAATAACATTAAGTGACTCGTTCATAAAGGCGTGAAGCAGATCGCGTCGCTGATCTTGTTGCGGTTCATTAAACGCACGATCATAGGGTGTCAGTTTTTCGGTGGCGAAGGAAATTCCTATAAATACCAAGATCAAAAATACCAGCCAACCTTGGTTGTAACCCTCGGCAACAAGATAGATAGCGACGCCATTTCCGACGAGCAAAAACAACGGCAAATACAGGAGCCTAACCAACCACGTTATGCTACGAATCATTTTAACACTCCTCGCTGATTGAGAGTGTTCAGCATCTCATGTTTACACGTAGCCACATTGAACGAAAGTGCTGTTTATTCTGACAAAAGCCGTTGAATAACTGCCGGGGAAACACCAAAAGCCTCGGTAACAGACCGGCAGAAATGGGCCTGATCGGAAAATCCCGATGCAATTGCCGCATCAGTGAGTGACATTTGGCGTGATAACTCAAACCCCGTTAATAGTTTTAACCACTTTTTATAGCTGCGTAAAGGTAAGCCGGTGCTTTCGGAAAACCAGTGGGAAAAACGACTTGGGGAAAGACGAACTTTCTTTGCCAACTCGGCTCTAGAGATTGATCGCCCATCCATGGCTTCGGCATGTAATGCTTTTAAAATGTGGCTCAATCTGCTCTTTGGATCAGATGTTTGATCGTGCCGGTAGTGACGCTCGAAAGCCTCCAGTTCGAATGAAAGGTTTTCCGTGGCAGTAAAGCGAGATAAACACGCCGTATTGAATTCCTCACGGAGTGTCCCAATGGGTTGCATCAACGGATTTTTTATGTGAGGCAGCAAGGCTTTGCAAATATCATGGGTTGGATCGATATAAATACACAGTACCTCGGCCATTATCAATTGATGAGTAACTCCAGCCGGTATCCATAACCCCTTTTCTTTGTGCCGTGTTTCGCTGGAAATGACTTCAACGTTTGCATCTAAACCGATCGCGATTTGATGTGCCCAATGTTTATGGGGCTTATTGTCTCCTGACTCGCCGAGGAACGCACCGATACCTGGTGTTATCGCTACTGAGCCGCGCCATGGGTTCACTAAAGTATTTGTTGTGATCATTACCCTATCTCTACAAAGGCAGCTTTTCATTGTAGTTGACTGTCTATAAGCGCTTGCAACTTTTCTAGGAGGATAAATGAGGCATTATTGGTGAATTGCTGTCCTTCTTCGATGTACTCCCATACGGTAGCGTCGCTCTTCCAGCCGCCTTGTTTCTTAATAAACTCAAAGTCGATTTTTTCCCTCGCTGCCGATGTAGAGAGGCCACGCCGAAAGCTATGGCTGCTCAAGTCCGGCACGAAATCGAACTGACAGGCGTTGCCCAGAGTCTTGAGTAATTGATTAATGCCACCGGGATTCAGTGCTTTGGGTTGAACCTTATCCCAACGGTTAACGGGACGAAAAACCGGACCTTCATTGATATCAGCCAATTCTATCCAGTTCTTCATTGCCATAGCAGGACAGCAGCCTGGTGCACCGAAAGGTAGTGCTCGCACTAAGCCCATGGCTTGTTGATCGGTCTTGGAACGAGACAGCCGGATGAGAAGTCCTTCTGGTTCCCACACCAGATCACCGATTTGAATGGCCACCAATTCGCTACGACGAAAGGCGCCAAAAAAGCCGGTCAACACCAGCGCGATATCCCGCTGTTTCTTTTTGGTGTCAGGCAGTTGCCGCAAGTGATTCACCATCTGGGCAATGTGCTCCAAACGTAATGCCTTGGCTTTGCGTTTGGGTTGGCCTTGAGTACGACGAACGCCTTCCATGGTTTTGCGGACCAACGGATCACTTACCGGATCGATGAGCCCTTGGTAATGGTGCCATTGGCTAATGGCGGTCAGGTGCAGATCGAGGGTCCGGGGGTTGAGCGATTCGGCTCTGGCCAGCAGGTAACGCACGACAGTATCCCGATCCGAGGGCAGGCGACCACCCCATTTTTCAAATTGGCGAATGGCCGAGCGGTAGGCTTTGCGCGTGTTGTCGGACGTCGCTGCCTGGAGGTAGTGCCGCAATGATTCGGCTTCCTGACGTTCAATCAGGGTCGATTCCTCATTACGTAATGGCAAGTTGCTAGCCGGTTTTGGCGGTTTGTTGTTCATGAATAGGATTTCCTTCGATGTCGCTCAAAAGGCGGCTATGTACCGGCGTTACAAGTCGAAAATTTACGTCAAGATCCATTAACCTACGATAAGTTTGATTATCGGTGGTTATTATCTTGAATTCAAGCGATCTTGAAAAACACATATATAATGTTATATTACGTGTTATGTAATATGTTACTAAATAATCCGAGAGGAATCACCATGGCCCGTGCCGGAGTCACTTATCACGATATCGCTAAAGCAGCTGAAGTCATTAAAACACATGGCCAGGAACCCACGGTGGATCGGGTGCGCGAGCATCTGGGCACCGGCAGCAAAAGCACCATCGCGCCATTGCTCAAGCGTTGGCGGTCAGACAATGGGGAGGCGGCCGATGTCAGTGGACTGCCGAACGACCTCATCGAGGTGGTAAAGTCCCTGCATGAGCGGGTACAGCAGATGGCCGACCACCGTATCGAACAAGCTCGCCAGGAATTCGAGACTTTAAAGGAAGAACTCCGCAAAGAGTTGAGCCATGCCAACAACACTATCGCGCAACTTACTGCCCGGCAACGGGACCTTGAGAACCAGATAGCACGAATTACCGAGGAAAAAAGCCTGCAAGACAAGTCCCTAGAAGACGCACGTGTCAGCCTGGCAAAAGCCGAGTCTCAGCGGGACGAAGCTCTTACGCGAGCCAACGACTTGAAGGAGAGTGTCAGTGAACTCAAGCAAGAAAACCGGGATATTCGCGATCATTTCGAACATTACCAGCAGCGCACTGCCGAAGACCGCCAGCAGGAGCGCGAACAGTTCCGTTCAGCTAACCAGGGGCTGAACGATCAGATCCAGGATCTGCAACACCGGCTCGCCCAGGCTGAGTCGAGAGCGTCCGAGCTATTCGACATCAACGCGCAGTTACAACGAAATGCCGATGAATTAAAACGGGCCAATGCGGCGCTAAATAGCGACTTGAACGCAAAGATGGAAGATATCCAGAACCTGGAACACGAGTATGAAGAAGCCGTGACAAGGTGCCGGGAATACCAGCATAAAAATGAGCAATTGTCGGAAAACATGGCCGCGCTCACCACTCAGAAAGCAGATGTCGATAAGCAAGTGGCCGTGTTATCCCACGCACTGGAGACCACCAAAGCCGAACTGAAAACCGCCCAGGATAAAGTGGCATTTCTGACCGATGAGAATAAGGTGATTCTTCAGGAAAAAGCAGTGATCCAAGGGCAGTTTAAACAGCTTCAAAGTTCGCTATAACGATTTAATGGATGTGTTTTGATCGTCTGGCTGCAAATGCAGAAATCGTTGCCAGCCCCTAAACGAGCAAACTTGGCAAATTTGTCGGTTCTTCCACAAGACCCTGCAGGCCAAGGAGAAGCATCGATTCGACCAACGTCAGGTGGAAAAAGAATATTGATATTCCTACATATTATCAATGTGTTATAGGTTTTGTGGCTAAATTCAACGCTTTTACCGGCCGAATGCAGCCGAACCTCAAATACAGGGATTAACGGCTATCAAACGAAAACCTACGGTTACGAGGGTGCCACAGGATTCAAAACCGTAGGTTTTCGTTCAAATGCCCCCGCTGGTCCATGGTGTGAGATCATTCAGGGCCATTCCACAAATGATTGTTCTGTCTGTTCTTATCGCTAACCAGTAGTCCGACCACCATGGACGGCGTTTTTTGTCGGGAAAATCAATGATTACACCGTTATCTCGTTTGCTTGATACCTTTCGTGCTGCCGCTGCATCTGAACAGTGTGATTCGTAAAGCGACCAAGCGCAGAAAGTTATTCCCCAGCGATGACTCGGCACTGAAAGTGGCTTTCCTGGCGATCCAGCAGGCTTCAAAGAAATGGACCATGCCGATCCGTGATTGGAGGCCGACATTGAATCGCTTTATTATCGAATTTGGTGACCGCCTGAACGGTCACCTGTAATGGGGTGGGCAGTTACACAGATTTATTTACAGGCTCGTAAAGAACAGGCTGTTCTATCGTGGGGGGATTACCCCTCGACGTATCCAGCCTAAACCGAACCACGAAGCCGCAGCGAGTTGAATACAACGGACGCTGAACTCAGACTCATCGCCAGGGCTGCAAACATGGGTGATAGAAGCAACCCGGCAAACGGGTACAGGACGCCAGCAGCCAGTGGAACGCCTAACGCATTATAAATGAACGCAAAACCAAGGTTCTGCTTCATATTGAGAATAGTCTTGTTTGACAGGTCCCGGGCAATCGAGATACCCCGCAGGTCTCCTTTTACCAAGGTGATTTGCGCACTGTTCATCGCTACGTCCGTCCCGGTTCCCATAGCGATACCGACATTCGCCTTGGCCAGTGCCGGGGCATCGTTGATGCCGTCGCCCGCCATCGCAACGATGCAACCTTCTGATTGAAGCTTATCAACCAGATTCAGCTTGTCGGCCGGTTTCACTTCGCCATGAACTTCGTCTATGCCTAGTTGTTCGGCGACCGCTTTTGCCGTTGAAATACCGTCACCAGTAGCCATGATGACCCTGATTCCCGCGGCCTTGAGCGCCTGTACCGCTTCAGGGGTGCTCTGTTTGATGGGGTCGGAAACGGCGAGTAGGCCGACCAGTGTGCCGTCAACCGCCAGGTACATCACACTCGCACCCTTTGTCCTCCATCCCTCAGCGGTGGCAGCCAGGCCATCAACATTGACGTTATCCTGCTGCATGAACGCAGTGTTGCCCAACAGCAGTGTTTTGCCTTCAACCTTGCCCCGTACGCCTATGCCGCTACCCGAGTCAAAGTCGTCCACTGGGCTGAGCACCAAATTACGTTCGCGCGCAGCGCTGACAATAGCGTCAGCCAAAGGATGCTCGCTGCCTTGATCGAGGCTGGCAGCCAGGCGCAAGATTTCATCGGCGTCCAACTCGCCAGCGGAAACAGCCTGATCGAATGCGGGTCGGCCTTCTGTCAAGGTGCCGGTCTTGTCTACGATGAGCGTATCGACTTTGCGCAGATTTTCTATTGCTGCTGCATCACGAAACAGAACACCCTGGGTTGCGCCTCGTCCGGTAGCAACCATGACTGACATGGGCGTTGCGAGCCCCAGCGCACAAGGGCAAGCGATGATCAGAACAGCGACCGCATTGATCAGGCCATAGACCCAGCTTGGCTGCGGGCCGAACATGCCCCACACGACCAAGGTGAGGATGGCGATGGCTACCACCGCCATGACAAAGTAACCCGCCACCAAATCAGCCATCCGTTGCATCGGCGCCCGAGAGCGTTGGGCCTGAGCCACCAACTGGACAATTTGTGACAACACAGTGGCCGAGCCGACTTTCTCCGCCCGGATCACAAGTGCACCAGAGGTGTTCATCGTTGCCCCTATGACCTTGTCACCCGGGCGCTTGCTGATGGGTAACGATTCACCAGTCAACATGGATTCATCGAGAGAACTTGCACCCTCTTCAACAATGCCATCGACAGGAACTTTCTCACCGGGACGTACGCGTAAACGATCACCTTCATGCACATGCGTCAGCGGTACATCTTCTTCTGTTCCGTCTGCATTGATACGGCGGGCCGTCTTGGGCGCCAGACCGAGCAATGACCGGACGGCAGCGGATGTCTGGGAACGCGCGCGAAGCTCCAGCATCTGACCAAACAGCGTAAGGGAAATGATCACCACTGCGGCTTCGAAATAAACCGCCACACGCCCCATGGACATGAATGTTTCCGGAAATATACCGGGAGCTACGGTTGCCAGCGTGCTGTAGACGAAGGCGGCACCGGTACCCAAGCCGATCAGCGTCCACATGTTGGGACTGCGGTTGACCACTGATTGCCAACCCCGTACGAAGAACGGCTGTCCGGCCCACAGCACCACGGGAAGCGACAGTACAAGCTCTATCCACGTTTGCGTCGCCATCTCGAACCAGCCAAGCTGTGGCCCAAACATGGCAAGCACCGTGACAATGACGGTAAAAGGCAATGTCCACCAGAATCGCCTGGAAAAATCGTCCAGCTCGGGATTGTCATCTTCCAGACTGGGCATCAGGGGTTCAAGTGCCATGCCGCATTTAGGGCAGGTTCCGGGGTTGTCCTGACGTATTTCCGGATGCATCGGGCACGTATAAATTGTGCCTTTGACCGCTTCCGAGGGAGGTGGCGAGGTTGGTGAAAGAAACTTCTCAGGGTCATGCTGGAATCTATTCATGCATTTGGTGCTGCAGAAGTAGTAAGTTTTACCCGCATGCTCAACATGCTGGGCAGAGTCTGCCGTTACACCCATGCCGCAGACCGGGTCTGTAAGCCCTGAGCCCGTGTGGGAGGGTGTATGGTGATGACAATGAGACTCAGAATTATCGTGAACCATGGATAAGCACCTTTTCAAATAAGCAGGCAGTTTGCGCCGCGTATTAAGCGGTTTCTTAAAGGAGGAGATTACATGAATCATGATGCCATAAACTTATTAGTTAAAGATGACCAGGCTGCTCCCGCAAGCATTACATTTTAGTCATGTTATGCGAACAACGCTTTTCTCACCGATATAACCTAGCTTCCGGCCACCAACATTACATATTTGTCATTTTCTGGTCATGTTGTGGGCAGATTTCAGACTATAAAATTGATATTGACGACAATGAAATGGACTGGCTTCCTTGCCT
>JBFHUL010000094.1:0-10424 GCA_041590075.1 Oleiphilaceae bacterium | reverse complement strand
TGAAGAGTTGGATCGTCTTGAGGCGCACGTGAAAGAAGTCACTGCGGTACTGAAGAAGAAAGAGCCCGTGGGACGGCGTCTGGATTTTCTGATGCAGGAGCTGAATCGCGAAGCCAATACTCTGTCGTCAAAAGCCATCGTAACCGAAACCACAAATGCCGCAGTGGAACTCAAGGTGCTGATCGAACAAATGCGCGAGCAGGTGCAGAATATAGAGTGATTCCATATTGCTCATGAATGCAGGTGTTAGTGGAGTGTCAGTTGCAGTATGTTGATCACCAGCAGCAGGGCACAGATCAGCTGCCAGAACAATAAAGGGTTGCGCTCCATCAGAGGGGCATGCTTCAACGCATGCAGGTGTGCCTCACTGGGCAGTTCGAGATCGCGTAGAAATTCGGAATAGGCCTGATAGCGTTGCTCGGGTTGTGGAGCGCAGGCTTTGCGCAGTGCCGCATCTACCCACGCGGGCAGTTCCTTGCGATGCAGATGGAGGGAGTGGTAGCGCCATTCCGACCAGCCGCTGGGCTGGTAGTCTTTGTAGGGGAAGGGTTTGAAGGGTAAGGCGCCGGTTAGCATTTCATAGCAGATCACGCCCAGCGAGAACAGATCGGAGCCATGATGGGTTTCGTTACGCAGCAGAGTTTCGGGTGCCACATAGTGCACAGATCCTACCGCGACTTCCTCGTCGATCGGAGAGGCGATCTGCGCCAACGAGGCGACGCGAATGGTCCCGAAGTCCACCAGTTTGACCGTGCCTTCATGGGTCAGCATGATGTTTTCAGGCTTGAGATCACGATGCACCATATCCAGTCGCTGCATTTTACGTAGCGCCGATACGATGGGTTTCAGAATATCACGCACTTGCGCCAGGCCGGGTTGCGGATGCTCGCGCATCCATTGGCGCAGTGTTTGGCCTTCTATCAGCTCGCATACGTGGTACAGAAACTGGCTGTTGCGTTTGCGAGGCAGAATTTTCATCACGTTGTTGTGCTGAATTTTCTGGCCTATCCACTGCTCCTGTACGAAGCCGCGCAGGTAGACCAAGTCGTCGCGGTAGCGCAAAGAGGGGGCTTTCAAGGCATATACTTCGCGGGTCTCGGTGCACAGCACTTTGTATACCGCACTGCGGGTGCCTTCGAACAGAATTTCGAGCACCTTGTAGCCTTCGAGCGTGTTGCCCACTTCCAAAGGCGGAGGAATAGCGAGTTTGCTCAGGGCTGCGTAACTTTCGTCAATGTCCATGCTGGGCAGCGATTTGATCTGCACCAGCAGGCAGCTCACATTGTCGTCGCTGCCGTTTTGCAGGGCTTGGTGGATGAGCGCCTGCGCTTTGGTTTCCAGATTGATGTGGGTTTGAGCCAATAGCGCGCACAATTGTTTGTGTGGCAGGAATTCATGCAGACCATCGCTGCTCAACAGAAACAGATCGTTTTCCTGTAATTCGTGGCGAGAGAAATCGACGTCAATATGGGCATCGGCGCCCACCGCGCGGGTGAGGAACTCCTGTTTTCCCTGTCTCTGCTTGTGATCACGCGTCAGTTGTTCCAGTTCGCTGCCCTGCCAGCGATAAATGCGACTATCGCCCACATGAAATATATAAGCGGTGCGGGACTTGAGTACAAGGGCGCTGAGTGTGGTCATGTAGCCGGGCGACTCGCTCGGTCCCAACTGGCTGAGCCCGGGGTTACCCTGCGCAAAACACCAGGCATTGAGGCTGCGAATGATTTTCTCGGCTGCGCGCTCCACGCTCCAGGTGTCGGGGGTTTGCAGATAGTCTTGAATGAACATGGTGGCGCAGGTCGCCGACGCTTCGCGCGCGCGCGCGCTGGAGCTGAGTCCGTCTGCCAGCGTGGCGACAGCGCCTTTGAAATGCAAGGCACTTCCAGAGGGTTGAATGGCGGCCAGCGCGTCCTGGTTTTCAGGCTTGATGCCAGAACTTGAGTGGCCGCCGAATTTCACTTCCAGTGCTTTCATGGCTGCGTTCTGAGAGCTTGCAGCGCGGCCTCCATTGGCCGATCGCCTCATGGTGCTAGCCTACCTTGATCAGTGCAACGCTGCCATCGTCATTTATCTCGGCCATTTCGCCTTCTGGCTCTTCCATCAGGAGCAGAGTGATAAAGCCCAGCACGGCTGTCGCACCGATCACCATAAAGAAGGTGCCGGTATCCACAAAGGAATAGACCGTCAGATAGGTGACCGCGCCTACGTTGCCATAGGCGCCGGTCATGCCGGCAATCTGACCCGTGAGCCGGCGTTTGATCAATGGCACGACCGCAAACACCGCGCCTTCTCCCGACTGCACGAAAAACGAACAGGCCATGACCGCGACTACTGCGACCCAGATGGGCCATTCGGCGGTGATCTGCCCAAGTGTGAAATAACCGCAGGCCAGTCCGGCGGTGAGAATCAGCAGCGTTTTCTTGCGTCCGAATTTGTCTGAAATCCAGCCTCCGCCCGGGCGGGACATCAGATTCATAAAGGCGTACATGCCGGCCAGCAAGCCGGCAGTAGCCAGACTCAGCTCAAAAGTTTCGGCAAAAAACGCCGGCAGCATAGACACCACCGCCAGTTCCGAACCAAACGTGGCGAAATACAGCACATTCAATACCGCTACCTGTTTGAACGAATAACGATGAATCTCGGGCACGGGCTCGGCATTGGCACCAAAGAGTTTGTGATTCACCTTGTAGGCGCTGTAAATGTCGTAGATCAGCAGGCCCGCGAGGCCAAGGTAAAGCACCTGTGTGATTTCCGCACCGAGCAAGGCCACCCCTTCCGGTGAGAGTTTCCAGTTGAGCAGCGCCAGGGCAAAGTACATGGGCAGCTTCATTACCAGCAGAAAGAAAAAGTCGCCTTTGCTGGTGACTTCCAGACCGCCCATTTTTTTGGGCTTGAAATAGGTCGAACCGGGAGGCGTATCCTGCACGTTGCGGTAATACACAACACTGAAAAACAGTGACATAAGCCCGGTGATGCCCACTGCGTAACGCCAGCCGTCATCGCCGCCGAACATCAATGCTAATGTAGGTAGTGTGAATGCCGCCGCGGCCGAGCCGAAATTCCCCCAGCCACCATAAATGCCTTCGGCCGTGCCCAGTTCTTTGTGCGGGAACCATTCACTCACCATGCGGATACCGATTACAAACCCTGCGCCGATAAACCCCAGAGCAAAACGGGCGATCGCCAGTTGCACAAAGTCTTCGGCCAGTGCAAAGACGAAGCAGGGAATGGAACAAATCGCCAGCAGGGCCGAATAGACCAGGCGCGGGCCATATTTGTCGGTGAGGGCGCCGATGATCACGCGTGCCGGAATGGTGAGTGCCACATTCAGTATGAGCAGCGTTTTCCATTGCGCATTGCTCAGCCCCATTGTATCGACAATCAGGCTTTTGAGCGGTGCAAAATTGAACCAGACGAAAAAGGTAATGAAGAAGGCCATCCAGGAAAGGTGGAGCACTTTCATTTTTCCGGTAAACGATGCGAGATTGAAGTTTTGTTGCGACATGAGGGCCTCGAAGTCTTGGGCGTTAAACTGGTGCGTGCGGACTTGCAATTTCGCGGCCATCCATCCTTTTAACGGTGCATAAAATGTTATTGTCAGCAAAATTGCGGCTCAAAAGAGTGCGCACTGCTTTTTGTATTGGCGACTAAATTAACATAAAAAACAGTTGGTTATGTTCTATTTTGTGCAGTGTGTGGGGGAATGAGAAACAAGATGTCCGAAGTGTCACCAGAATGAAAATGCACCACATCGGGTTCGGCATACATGCCGCGCGGCCTTCGAAATGCACCTGTAAAAAGCATAATAATGATAGTGGGGCTGCTTTGGTGAGCCAAACTGGTGCGCATGTTGCGAATATGAATGATGGCCTTGCGTGCTTTCCACGCTGCGCAGGCTAGCCAAGGCGGGTATACTTGTCGGCATTTTACAAGCCTAGGAGTTGTTATGTCTCAAGCCCCTCAACAAGGCCGTCTTTATGTGATTTCTGCACCCTCCGGGGCCGGAAAAACCAGTCTTGTCGCCGCCCTGTTGCAACAGGACAGTAGTGTGGAGGTCTCGGTATCCCATACCACGCGCGCACCCCGGCCGGGCGAACAGGATGGCGTGAATTACAACTTTATCGATGTGCCGGGTTTTGAGGCACTGATTGCGGAGGGCGACTTTCTGGAGCATGCACGGGTGTTCGGTAATTATTACGGTACCTCACGTTCCTGGGTGCAGCAGCGCTTGCAGGCCGGGCAGGACGTTATTCTCGAAATCGATTGGCAGGGAGCGCGTCAGGTACGTGAGATCGAGCCGGATGCGCTGAGCATCTTCATCCTTCCTCCCTCGCGCGACGCCTTGCGGAAACGCCTGGAATCGCGGGGTCAGGACAGCAGCGACGTCATCGATCAGCGTATGGCGGAAGCTACCTCAGAGAGCAGCCATTACACCGAGTATGACTATCTTGTGATCAATGATGATTTTGCGCAGGCGCTGGCCGAGTTGCAGTCTATTTTTACCAGTCAACGTCTTCGCCTGCCCGTGCAGCAGGTACGCCACCAGCGCATGCTGGATGAGTTGTTGTCATAGACAGGCGCATTGCGTACAATGCCGGGTCCAAAAAATGGCCCGCGCTTGAACCGAGCTGCAAGCGCATTCCTTGAGGTAAAGAATACATGGCTAGAGTCACCGTTGAAGATTGTCTGGATAATGTGGATAACCGCTTTGAGCTGGTCATGGTCGCGACCAAGCGGGCACGTCAGCTGGCCAATAAAGGTAAAGAGCCGCTGGTGGAGTGGGAAAACGACAAGCCGACGGTGGTCGCCTTGCGTGAAATCGCTGAAGGTTTGGTAAATCCGGATATGCTGGAACAGCAAGAAATCGAATAATGACCAAAAAGCGTCAGCCTGCCTGTTTCAGGCCAGATTTAGCGCTTGATCATCCTGCCGACTCGCTCGTAAACTAAGTGCGTCGAACGAAAAAGCTGAATGCACACCGTTCAGCTTTTTTTATCCCTGAAATTTGTGTTACGCCCCCAGACCGAGTTACGAACGCGTGTCCACCATTGATGCATTGGCTGAACGATTGCTGACCTACCTTGATCCCGACAAGGTAGAGCTGGTCAGGCGTGCATATGACTGCGCCAAAGAAGCCCATGAAGGCCAATACCGCCGCAGCGGTGATCCGTATATTGTGCACCCGCTGGCAGTCGCCAACATTCTCGCCAATCTGCACATGGATCATGAGACGCTTATGGCGGCTCTGCTGCACGATGTGATTGAAGACACCCCCACCACCAAAGAAGAATTAGCCGCAGAATTTGGCGGTGCCGTGGCCGAGCTGGTGGATGGGGTGAGCAAGCTGACGCAAATCGAGTTTAAGTCGAAGGCGGAGGCGCAGGCGCGCAACTTTCAGAAAATGACTCTGGCAATGGCGAAGGATATCCGGGTGATTCTGGTGAAGCTGGCCGATCGCCTGCATAACATGCGCACACTCGGGCCACTGCATCACGAAAAGCGACGTCGCATTGCCACTGAGACACTCGACATTTACGCCCCGATCGCCCACCGCTTGGGCATCAACAGCATTCGTATCGAGCTGGAAGATCTGGGCTTTGCCGCACTGCACCCCATGCGCGCCAAATACATCCGTAAAGCGGTGAAAAAGCTGCGCGGAAACCACAATGAAATTATTGAGGATATTCGCGGGCGGCTCGAATCCTGTTTGGCGAACCGGGGGCTTAAGGGTGAAATTATCGGCCGTGAGAAGCACTTGAACAGCATCTACAACAAGATGAAGTACAAGCATAAATCCTTCCACGAAATCATGGATGTGTACGCCTTTCGTATTATCACCGAAACCGAAGACGACTGTTACCGCGTGCTGGGCGCCGTGCACAGTCTTTACAAACCCTTGCCGTATCGCTTCAAGGATTACATTGCGGTGCCCAAGGTGAACGGTTACCAGAGTCTGCATACCACTTTGTTTGGCATGCATGTGAATATCGAAATACAGATCCGTACCAAGGAAATGGAAGAGCTGGCCAACTACGGAATCGCCGCGCACTGGCAATACAAAGATGCCTCCAGTATCGCGTTGGCCAATCAGCAACGGATTGATCGCTGGCTCAGTAACCTGAAAGAAATGCGTAAACAGGCCGATGACTCCATGGAGTTTATCGAGCATGTGAAAATTGATCTTTTCCCGGACGAAATCTACGTGTTTACGCCACGCGGTTCGATTCTGGAATTACCCTCCGGTGCTACACCCATCGACTTTGCCTACGCCATTCATACCGACATCGGTAATGCCTGTGTGGCCTGTCGCATCAACAAGAAGCTGGCGTCGTTGAGTGAACCGCTGCAAAGCGGTCAGACGGTCGAAATCATTACTGCGCCCGGCGCGAAGCCTAGCAGGGCGTGGCTGAATATTGTGGTGACCGGAAAAGCCAAGAGCGGAATTCGCCACTATCTTAAACAGCAGCAACAGGCCGAGAGTTATGAGCTGGGACGCCAGTTGCTTGAAAGGTCTCTGGCCGGCATTCAGAAGTCCTGGGACGATATCAGTGAAGAGCAGATTAATCGTGTGCTCGCCCATAATCAGGTAGAAAGTTTCGACTCGCTGTTGCGCAGTGTGGGGCTGGGTATGCGCATGCCTTACATTATTGCGCGACAACTGGTCTCCGAAGAAGGCCCGGAGGCCAGTGATGAAGCGGTGGCGCAGGAAGGTCAGCAGCAGGTAATGATTAAAGGTACCGAGGGCATGAACGTGAGTTTTGCCCATTGCTGTTACCCTATTCCCGGTGATCCGATTGTGGGTTTCCCCGAGGGCGAGCAGGGCTTGGTGATTCATTCCGAGGGATGCGCCAAAGCCATGAAGCTGGCCAAGGACAAAGCCTGCATTCATTTATCCTGGGTCAAGGATATCACCGATGAGTTTGTGGTGGAGTTGCGCGTAGAGCTGGAGCGCCAGCGTGGCATTATTGCTGAATTAGCGACGGCCATTACGCGTGCCGAAGCCAATATCGAGCGCATTGGAGTGGAAGAGCAGAACGCAAAACTAAGTGTTGTGAGTGTAGTGATTCATGTGCAGGGGCGCCGCCATCTGGCTCGTGTGATGCGTCGCATTCGCAGTATCAAAGCCGTATTGCGCTTGGGCAGAATTGTTAATTAGGCGGCCTGTTAAGGACGCGACCACTATCTTGTTAAGGATACATCATGAGCAATAAATCCATTATTCAGTCGGAACACGCGCCGCAGGCGATAGGCACCTATTCGCAGGCCGTCAAAGTGGGTGAGACCGTCTATTTGTCCGGTCAGATTCCATTGGTGCCCGAAACCATGGAGCTGGTAGGCGGCGATATTGAGCGCCAGATCAAGCAGGTCTTCGACAACCTCAAGGCGGTGTGCGAAGCGGCCGGAGGCAGTCTGCAGGATATCGTCAAGCTCAATATTTTTCTCACCGATCTGGGCAACTTCAACGCTGTGAACGAGGTGATGGCGACGTACTTCCAGTCGCCCTACCCGGCGCGCGCTGCGATTGGCGTAGCAGCCTTGCCCAAGGGGGCAGAGGTCGAAATGGATGCCATTATGGTGCTTAACTAGCGGCGTGTAGCCAGCCATCGATCAATGCTCGGTGACGCAGAATCTGTTCGCGATAGCCTGCTTCAAAATCCGGGTATTCAAATCGATAACCGGTTGACTTAATGCGTGCATTAGAACAGCGCTTGTTGCCACCGCGGCGCGGTGGATCGGGCTGTTGTGAGGGTGCCAAAAAAGGCAGGCCCAGCTCCTCGCGAATAAAATGGACAACCTCATTCAGGCTCACAGGCCGGTCGTCGCTGGCCAAATATAAAGGTGCCAGGCTTTGACCTCGGCTGGCGCACTCCAACAGGTGCGCCAAAATACCCACACAGTCCATTTCGTGAATGCGATTGCTGAGCGTGGGCGTGAGGGAGGGGGATGTGCGTCCGGTGATGATGCTTTTTAACAGGCGGTGGCGCTGGCCGCCATAGATGCCGCTGAAGCGCACAATGGTAGCGGGTAGTCCGGAGCGCCGTATCAGGTCTTCAGCAGTGAGGAGCACGTTTCCCGAAAAAGTCTTCGGCTGTGTAGGGCTCTCCTCATCCACCCAGGAGCCATCGTTCTGATGGTAGACACTGGTACTGCTGACGAATATCAAACGCTTGATGCCGTCGTACGCAGCAAGACTCTCCAGCAGGTTCTTGACGCCGTCCAGAAAGATGGCGCGGTAGGCTGCTTCGGTACGTCCACCGGGTGACAGCGCGACAACCACGTAGTCGATATGGGTGGGTAGCTTGCTACGGAGTGTTGCCGGATTCTGCAGGTCTGCCTGTAAACGCTGCACGCCCTGTTCGAAGGCGTCCGCTTGGCTGCGTTGTATGGCGTACACTCTGTGATGAGTGACGATTTTTTCTGCGAGAGCCTGCCCCAGTTGGCCGTACCCCACCAACAGGCAGGTCGATTCGGAGTGCGTCATTGCCCTTTTATCCTGCGGCTTTTATGATGCGCAATCATAATCTTTGGCTACTGTAGCTTGCAAATCAATAAGCTTTATTTATGGATATGGCCGGCTGCGCACTCACAAATGGACGATACGACACATGACGCTCACTGAACTACGGTACATCGTTACGCTGGCAGAAGAGTGCCATTTTGGCCGCGCGGCGGAACGTTGTTATGTGAGTCAGCCGACCTTGTCGGTGGCGGTTAAAAAACTCGAAGACGAATTGGGAGTCACCCTGTTCGAGCGTCACAAAGGCAATATTCGGGTCAGTGAAGTGGGGGACAATCTGGTGCAGCAGGCGCAGAAAATTCTGCATCAGGTGCATATTTTCAAAGAAATGGCCGAGGCCGGAAAGGAGCAGCTTGAGGCGCCTCTGAAACTGGGCGCGATTTATACCATTGGCCCCTACCTGTTACCCGCTTTGATCCCACAATTGGCCGATCTCGCTCCAAAAATGCCCTTGTATATTGAAGAAAACTACACGGCCAATCTGAAAGAAAAACTACGCCGCTGCGAGTTGGATGCCATTGTGATTGCCCTGCCCTTTGAAGAGCCGGATATCCTTACCTCCCTGCTTTACGACGAAGAATTTGTGGTGGCCGTGCCGAAAGGTCACGCGCTTGAGCAGGAAACACAGATTGAAGGCGCCATGCTGGCGCAGGAGCACTTGCTGATGTTGGGCCCGGGGCATTGTTTTCGGGAACAGGTGCTGGATGCCTGTAGCGAGTTGCAGGCGATCGTGGGGCGCCAGAGTGCCGCGTCGAAGCGCAAAGATGACACTGCGCGCCATGTGATCACCGAAGGCAGTTCCCTGGAAACCATTCGCTACATGGTGGCGTCGCGCTTAGGTATTTCTGTGCTGCCACGCTCAGCGGTGCAGACCGATCAGGAACATTTATTGAGTATTCGTCCCTTTGCTGCACCGCGCCCGCACCGGACGGTTGCTCTGGCTTGGCGGGGAAGCTTTCCTCGCCCCAAAGCTATCGAATTGTTGGGCATGTGTATTCGCCAATTGAACATGGCGGCCACAACTCCGGTGCGGCAGTGAGAATGGGCCAGAGATGATGTCTGCGCTGGAGGAGATTCCGGTAACCCAATTAAAGGGGGTCGGTGACCGCCTCGCGGAGGTACTGGCCAAGTTGCATATTGCCACCATGCAGGATCTTCTGTTTCACTTGCCGTTTCGCTATGAAGATCGCACCACGGTGCACCCGCTGAGTTACTTTCGTCCCCATGTGCAGGGTGTGTTTGAAGCCGAAGTGCAGAGCAATCGGGTGTTATTCGGTCGTCGCCGTAGTCTGGAGGTTGTGGTACGGGACCACAGTGCAGAGCTGACCCTGCGCTTCTACCATTTCAGCGCGGCGCAGGCGCGCCAGCTGAGCCGCGGCACGCGCCTGCGCGCCTACGGCGAAGCGCGTCTGGGCCGCAACGGCATTGAAGTGTATCACCCCGAATACCAGATTCTTCGCGGCGAAGAACAGCTCGACGTGCCGGATACCCTCACGCCTCTGTATGCCCTCACCGACGGCATTCAGCAAGCGCGTATGCGCGCTTTGTGTACGCAGGCACTGACCTATCTCGAACGCGTTCAGCCCGTCGATTTACTGCCGGCAGAGCTGCTGGCAGAGCTGCAATTGCCCACCTTGAAAGAAGCGCTGCTGTATCTGCATGCGCCGCCTAAAGAGGCGGATCAGGAGGCCCTGCTTAATGGCCGTCACCCCTGCCAGCGCCGCCTGATTATCGAGGAATTGCTGGCTCACCACCTCAGTTTGCTCAAACTTCGACAACGGATACAGCAGCATGCAGCCGTGCCGTGTTCGGTAAAGGGGGCTGGCCTGCAGGAACAGCTTCAGGGGCGTTTGCCCTTTGCTCTCACCGCTGCCCAGCAGCGTGTGGTAGCGGAAATACGGCATGA
>JBFHUL010000093.1:0-11230 GCA_041590075.1 Oleiphilaceae bacterium | reverse complement strand
TTGGCAACAATCAGCTCACCGGTCAAATCCACCAGCTGCTCAAGGCGCTCCTGATCCACCTTAACGGTACGGATTTCGGTCGGTTTGTTGTTGATTTGTGTCATATCTTCCAGCGCATCCGCGGGTGCCGGGGCAGGTGCCGGGGCAGGTGCAGAAGCCGCTACGGTGTCGGCAATACCCTCGGCATTGTGCTGCAAGCGCGTGATGACGGTTTCCAGTGCATCCAGGTATTCCGGCGCCTGTTCAATCTGATCCAGCTCGGGCAAGGGAATCTCAACCGCCTCACCCATCTGCATCTGAATACCGCAGAGTACGCCATGGGCAGCCTGCACGGCTGGCAGGGAATGGCGGGCGGCATTCAGTTCGCGCAACAGGCGCAATTGTCCACGCGCCACTTCGATCAGCTCGGGCGGGCACACCAGGTCCAGCCCGGCCTGATCCTGTTTCGGTGTTAACGCCGGAATCGGCAGAAAGCAGACACTGTCTTCGACATAGGCCAGTGCTTCGCGCAAAGTGGTTTCGCTGGCCAATGATACGCCCGCCAACTGCAAACGACACAAGTAGGGGTCCAGATCCGTCATGTTGTCATCATGCAACGCATAACGCAGAGACTGCCACGCCAGTTCAGGTACCTGTAACCAGTTATTGACCGGGTCCTGCCCGGCAAAAAAGGCGTTTTCGTCAGGGCGGTACACCAACAGTACGGCATCACGTGAAGCGTTCTCATCCAGCACCGCCAGTAAGGCATGGCGCTCGTCTTCGGGCAACTCCTCCAGCCCCGCCTGCTCCAGATAATAGGCGATCGGCGCCCGTTCGACGGGGGCTTCCTCTGCGCCGGCAACAGCGCCCGTATCAGCACCGTGACCATCGGGGTTCACCGCGTGTTCAATACCGGCAATGAGGCGTGCGCTGATCTCGGCAGCATTCGCTTTCAGGCATCCTTCATTTTCGAGCTCATCCAGCCACACCCCCAACTGGTCCATCACGCTCAAAAACACATCAATACCGCGGGCATCAATCACCAGTTTGCCTTCACGCGCCTTGGACAGGCTGTCTTCGGCGACGTGTACCAGTTCGGTAAAAGGCTTGATGTCGAACAGACCAGAGCCTCCCTTAATGGTGTGCACATAACGGAACAGACCATTCAGGGTGTCGGCATCGCGCGGTTGTTTTTCCAGTGTGAGAAAGGTATCGCAGGAACGTTCAATCAGCTCACGGGACTCTGACAGAAACTGCTCTAATAAAGGGTTCATGATCTCACTCACTCAATAAGGCATTCATATAGCTGTGCAGTCCGTGCTCAGCACTGCCGGCTGCCGCACCGGCAAAGGCAAGGTGCGACTCGCTCGTATTTGCCGCAACGTCAGGTTCTATAGCGCTGAGCATGATCTGGCAGTAAGTCTGCAGCGTTTCAGGCGAAGTGGGCTTGATCAGATACAGATTCGCACCCGCTTCGTAGCCGCGGTTTGATTCGCTTTCGCTCGCCTCTGTGGTGATCATGATCACCGGGCAATCGGGATGATGTTCTCCCTTGCGCAGTTCATTGACAAAAGTGAAGCCATCCATCAACGGCATGTTGACGTCCACCAGGCAGAGATGTACCTGATACTCGAACATTTTTTCCAGTGCTTCGATGCCATTTTCGGCTTCGAGCACCTGATAGCCCACTTCTTCAAGCAGGTTGCGGTGGTATTTACGTATAGTCAGTGCGTCGTCAACTACGAGTACGGTATGCATGGTATTCCCCGTTAAATAATTTCTTTCTGGTAGCCAGTGGAGTCTTGATAACGCCTGACTTTGAATAAAGACGATATGCGGCTCATGGATTCGGAATGTCCGAGGAACAGTACGCCCCCCGGATTGAGCGCGTCGTAGATGCGCTCAGCCGCCTGTTGGCGCGATAGATCGTCGAAATAAATCAGCAGGTTTCGGCAATAGATCAGGTCAAACTCCCTGAACGATGACATCGACAGGTCATCGTTGAGATTGACCGACTTGAACAACACGCTGTCGCGTAAGTCGTCACAGATCTGATATTTATTGTTTTCGGCATCATGCTTGAAATAGCGCCGTTTCTGGGTGCTGTTCAGGTTTTTCACTGAACGTTCGCTGAAGCAACCCTTGCGCGCCTTTTCGAGCACACGGGTATCGATGTCGGAGCCCACCACTTCTACATCGTAATGTTCCAGATCGGGCCAGTTTTCCATCAGGTAAATCGCAATACTGTAGGGCTCTTCACCGGTGGAACAGGGCAAGGACCAGATGCGTATCAAGTCGCCTTTTTTCTTCTGTTTCACAATGTCCCGGAGCGCACCGTTAACCATGGCACGCATCTGGTATTCCTCACGCATGAAATAGGTTTCGTTCACGGTCAGCAGATTCACCAGATGCTGAAGCTCGTTATTGCCCTGTTCGAAACGCAGAAACGAAAAGTAGGATCTGAACGTGTCCTGACCCGTGGCACGAATGCGGCTCAGTATGCGCTTGTCGACAAAGTAGCGCTTGGAATCATCAAAGTAGATGCCGCAACGCTTGTAAAAATAATCACGTATCAGAGCGTATTCGGCATCGCTGATTCTGGTGGTGGCGTAATCCACCGTCTCTGTTGTGGCTGTTGTAGCAATCACAGTGCACCTTCCAAGCGTTCAGTCGCGATTTTGATGGCAAAGGGCATCATTTCCACATCGGGAAAGCGCGCTGCAACACCGGGTAAAACATCCAGAATGTCGCGACAACCGGCTTCCACACTGCGGTCGATTGCGCTGATGACCACGTTGGCTTCGGTTTCATGCTCAATGACGCGCTTCAGCCACTCGGGCACCTTGGGGTGAGCGAGTGTCTGCATGATGTCCAGGGTGTACAGGCGGATATTGCCGTTAGGATCTGCCAGTAAAAGGGGAATGAACTCGCCAATGGCCTCGGGAAAGCCCGTCACGAAGCGAATAATCTGCGTCCGTAAGGAGGCTTCGGCATGACGCAACATGTCGACCACGTTCACCAATATGCCTTGCAGATTCTGAGGTTCCTTCTGCGCCATACTGGCCAGGCTGTTCAGTAGTGCGTCACGCACCACCGACTCGTTCTCAGCAACCAGCAGCGCCAGCAACTCATGATGTGCTCCGCTAAACTCGCGCAAGACTTTGGCTTTTTCACGACGACAGCGCGCATCACCTTGACGGTAATCGGCCAGCACCTGCTCCAGTGTCATCGTGCTGTTGGCTGATTCACGCTTCGACGTTTCCACGTTCATCTTTGTCACTTGACTGTTGGATTTCTTTCTGACTAGGCCCATTGTTTGATGGCTCCTTTTTTTGCAATCGTTTGCGCAGCGCCAACGATGGCATTTGGCATATTGGCGACCTCAACGACGCGACTCGCGCCACCCAGATCAATGAGTGCTTTCGGCATGCCGAATACGGCACAATCCTTTTCACACTCGGCAAGTGTGACCCCTCCTCCCTGATAAATTTGGGTCATTTCTTTGGCGCCGTCGTTGCCCATACCGGTCAACATAACGCCTACAGTGCGGCTGGTCGGAACATGCTGAATTATCGATTCAAGCATGCGGCTAACGCTGGGGTGCCAGTTGTATTGCTGGCCCGCGGGCACCGTGAGTAAATAAGGCACACCGCTGCGAATACTCAGCTGCATATCGGTGTCCCCCCGAGCGACATAAATATTGCCGACTTCCAGTCGGGTACTGCGGCACAACTCCTGAACTTCAAGTTTGCACCGGGTATTCAGCCGCTCGGCAAAGACCTTGGTAAAATTTCCCGGCATGTGCTGGCAGACCAGCACAGGCAATGGAAAGCTCGCCGGCAAGGCCGGCAGGATCGCTTCCAGCGTTGAGGGTCCACCGGTCGATACACCAATGGCCACAACCCCCGGAATATCGCCGCGGGCCGCCACGCCGCCCCCCGAAGCTACTTCAGGCTGCGGCACAGGTGGCGCGACGACACGCCTGCCCCGTACTTTCTGGCGTGAGCGATGCGCGGCGCGCACCTTCATCACCAGCTCGTTGCGCACTTCCTTGATGTTCATCGAGACCGTGCCACCGGGCTTGGCGATGTAATCCACCGCGCCCATTTCCAGGGCCTCGAAGGTGGCCAGGGCGCTTGCATCTGTCAGCGATGACACCATCACCACCGGCAGCGGAAAGCGCGTCATGATATGGCTGAGGCAGGTCAACCCATCCATGACAGGCATGTTGATATCGAGCGTCACCACATCGGGCTTTTCCCGTTCAATCATCTGCAGCGCGTCCTGGCCGTCGCGCGCGGTGATCACGGAGATGCCCGTGACACTGCTCAGCATTTCGCCCAGGTAGCGCCGCATCAGCGCAGAATCATCAACTACGAGTACTTTCATTGCTCTCGGCCATTAACTGTTGCTGTTCTTCAGTAGACAGTAATTGCTCAGGTTCAAGGACTGTAATGATGCGCTTTTTATTGCGCAGGTTGACGATGCGGCCCATGACCTTTCTCTGCTCTTCCGAGAGATCCGGTGCCGCCTCAATCTGATTGGCTTGCAGACGCATCACCTCCGACACGCTATCCACGATGTAGCCGGTGAGTACCTGATCCTGATTCAGCACGATAATGCGCTGACGGTCATTCTGCTCAAGACGCGGCAGCCCAAAGCGGGTACGCATATCGATGATGGGCAGTACCGCGCCACGCAGATTGATCATGCCTTCCACGAAATCCGAGGTTTTGGGCACTTGCGTCAGATTATCGGGGAGGCGCAGAATCTCGCGCACCGACTCAATCATGACGCCATATTCCTGGTCCACCAGATTGAACACGACCAACTGCGGTTCGTGATCTTCCTGATAGGTTTCTGCTGCATTCATGTCGTCTTCACCCTCACGTTCACTGGCTGCTTCAGCATGGCCACCGGATACCGACTCATCGTCCTCCGGAAGCTGATTCTCAACGCTGTTTACCGCTTCAAGAATGTCATTGCGCTTGAACAGTTTTTCCGCCGACAACAGGGTCACAATGCGTTTGCCCTTGTCGAGCTGACAAATACCTTCAAGCTCCTGCATGTCGCGCCCGTCCATCAACAGGGCCGGCACGTCTTCGACTTGATTGCGATGAATACGCAACACTTCACGCACCTCATCCACAATCACGCCGACCATGTTCAAGGCGCCCTCACGAGCCAGGGTCAGCACCACGATGCGGTTCACCTCACTCAACTCGGTCTGGGGCAGACCGAACATGGTGCTCAGGCGCATCAGCGGCAACACCCGGTTGCGCAGATTCACCATGCCCATCACATGCGGTGGTGCCTGGGGCACACTATTGATGGTTTCGGGCAGACGAATGATTTCCTGCGTTGCCGTGATATCGAAACTGTACTCCTGGTCGGCGACCGAGAAACTCACCAGCTGCCGAATATCCTGCTCATCGTTGTCTTCCGCATGCTGCACCAGCGTATTGTTCTGGTGCGTCGCGGCTGCGTTGCCTTCATTCACTGCCGTAAAGTTGCTGTACTCCTGCTGAGTAAGGGCATCGATATCGATGAGCTGGATCAGGGCCTGTTCGTCGACATTCTTCAGCACACCCGATAACAGGTGACTGTCGAAGGTCGAGCTTTGCGCATTGATGCCTTCGATCGCCTCTGGCTGCACACCGATGACGCGTGTCACTTTGTCGACGACAAAGCCGAGTGGACGACCGAAATAGTTCAGCACCATAACGCGCGTTGCGTCGGTATTGTCGGTATCTTCCAAACCCAGCACTCGGCGCAAACTCAGCACCGGCAGAATCGTACCGCGCAGGTTAGCAAGACCGAGCAGACTGCAGGGGGTAAGTGGCACTTCGACCGTTTCGGGTACGCGCACGATTTCCATCACGCGCGACATATCGAAAGCCATGCATTGTGCCCCGACAAAAAAGGTCACAAATTGCTGCCGCAGATCGTCCAACTCGTCCTCATGGGTCGACATCTCGACCTCTTGTTTTGTTACTACTGACATAATATTTGCCTCTGTTTAAAACGAACGCTGCAAAAACCAGCGATTAGCTGGCGTTCTGCAGTTCGTCCGCGATAGACGCGATTTCTTCGATGGCTGTTGCCAGTTCCTGAGCACCTTCAGATTGCTGTACCGCTGCGGTCGCTGCTTCTTCCGACGCTTTGGAGCGTTCTTCCTGACCATCGGCAATGATTCCCAGGCCTTCGCGTGCGGTACCGGCCGCCTGCTTGATTTCGTTGGCCGCTTCCAGAATGGTCTGATTGCCTTCCAGCACTTCTTTCATGTGATGCTGAATTTCCTCCAGGCCGGTGCTGGTGCTGCGGGCTTTTTCCACTTCTTTGCGAACATCGGCGGAGATCATGTTCAGGTCGGTACGTACCAGGCCGATTTGATCCTGAATGGCTTTCACCAGGTCCTTGATTTCTTCAGCGTTTTCAGCCGCGTCATTGGCCAGGTTCTGGATATCGGTCGACACCACGGCGAAGCCTTTACCAAACTCACCGGCGCGCGCTGCTTCCACTCCACCGTTCACCGCCAGCATGGAGGTCTGAATCGCCACATTGGCGATACCATCAACGATCTTGTCGATTTGACGGCTGATCTGCTCCAGCTCGGCAATACGCACCAGGTTACCCTCAGCGCTGTCGGTCGCTTCACTGATCGCCTTGATCATTTCGTCAACAGACGTCTTGTTGCCTTCCAGAACGCCCTGCAGCTCCTTCACACGCGTGAGAGCCGTTTCGCTGCGCTCTTCGCCTAGCTGTGCGGAGGATTCGATCTGGTTCAGAGCGGAAACACCTTCTTCCACTGCCGATGCCTGCTGTGCAGCGGCGTCATTGATTTGATCCAGAGCACGACGAATTTCCGCCGAGGCACGGTTAATTTCTTCCACCGAAGCCGACAGTTCTTCAGAGGCCGCCGCCACTTCTTCGGCGCTTTTGGCAATATCGGGGCTGGTGCGCAACTCATCGGACAGGTCTTCCAGTGTTTGCGAAGCCACCTGTGCCTGTTGCAAAGCAACTTCCTGCTCACGAAGGGTCTTGAGGCTCTCCTCACAAGCCGCGCTCTGTTCTTCCGACGACGCGGCAATGTCTTCGGCACCGCGTTGTGTCTGGTTTACGGCTGTCGACATTTCCTGTGCCGCACTGGCCACCACTTCGGCACTTTCGTACACGACGCTGATTGCTTCCTGTACTTCGGTCAGCTGCTGATTGACCATCTGACCTTTTTCGGTTTCACCGGCGGCCGTGTCGGCAGCACCTTTTACGCCTTGACCCACCTCGTTGGCACCCTCCTGTACTTTCTGGATCAGCGCTTCGATATTGGCGGCATTGCTTTCGGCCTTTTCCGCCAGCGTGCGCACGGTGTCCGCAACAACAGCGAAGCCCTTGCCGTGCTTGCCGGCCCGGCCCGCTTCAATCGCGGCGTTAAGCGCCAGAAGATTAGTCTGATCGGCAATACGAATAACCTGTTTGACCGATTCGTTGATCTTGGCAGCTTGTTGTTCGAGTTCGCTCATGTACTTGACCGACTCCTGCTGACGCCGCGAGGAATCACCCACGTTCAAGACCATGGTTTCGATATCGCTGGAGATAGTGCGTATAGCCTGTTGCAAAGACAGGGTGATTTCACGAGACTTCTCCGCGACTTCGGCCTGACGCCCAACACGCTCGTTGATTTGCGTGACGGCAGCGAGACTTTCCTGACACGCAGAAGAAGAACTTTCTGCACCTTGAGCAATTTGACTCATATTGGCAGACAGCTGGCCTACTGCGGAGCTGGCCTGACTGATACCCGCTGCCAATTCGGTAGAGGCCGCAGAAACCTGCTCGGCAGCCTGTTGCTGTTTGGCTACCGTGCGTGCTTTCTTGCGGCGGTCGTTAGCCTCTTTGGTTTGTGGACTTTTAATTTCGTTGTCGTTGATTGGGCTCGCCTCCATATCGGAAAACTGAGCAGCGGTTGCGTGTTTTTTCAAAGCCATGTCGATTGATCCTCGGAAAATCCATAAAAATGTTGGTTAACGGTCAACGCTAGGTTGCAGAGTAGGCGGAGATTCTCTAGGTCGAATGGCCTTGTCCGAATAACTCTTGGTATTCGCTGACGTGAGCAAATTATTGTTAAAACAGCGCATCGCTCATATAGGGCTATTTCCTCTCACCCCTCAGTCATTGCCCTAAGCCATATGGGGAAAACCCCTATAGGCAAGTCCGTAACCGGCATCGCAGGGCACGCAGACCTGAGCGCTATTCAGGCCCCCTACTGCGTTTACTGTTGGGCAACTTGAGACCCAGTCGTCTTCCGAGTGCTTGCGAAGTTGCTACACTTCAGCCTTCGTCATTGCTTTCCAGATCCATGCTGTACCTCATTGCATTTCTCATTGTGCTGTTGCTGATTGCCGGGCCTCACCTGTGGGTGCGGTATGTGCTCCGCGTACATGGCGAAACGCTGCCGGAACTGCCCGGTACCGGGGGAGAACTCGCAGCGCATCTTATTCAACGCTTCGAGCTGGAGGGCGTTGGCGTGGAAACCACCGATCAGGGCGATCATTTTGATCCGGCGGCCAAGATGGTGCGCTTATCCAACGACGTGTATGCCGGCCGGTCGCTCACCGCTGTTGCTGTCGCTGCACACGAAGTGGGCCACGCCATGCAGTATCACCGTAACGAAACCATCACCCGGCTGCGCGCCCGCTATGCGCCCCTCGCACACACGATTCAGAGAATCGCCGTGGGTATTTTATTGATCGCACCACTCATCGCGGCAGTGCTCAAAGTGCCTCAGCTTGCCCTGATCACTGCCACCGCCGGAGTGTGCGCCATGCTGGCAGCCGTGGTAGTGCAACTCGTCATTCTGCCGATGGAGTGGGACGCCAGTTTTAATAAGGCGCTGCCCGTACTCACGCACGGCGAATACATTCGGCAAGACCAATACCCCGCCGTTAAACGCGTACTCAAGGCCGCCGCACTGACCTATGTGGCGGCAGCATTGATCGATCTGCTGCGCCTCGGACGCTGGCTGGCCATCCTGAAAAGCGCCCTGCGCTGAGCACACAGGCTGTGTCTACCTTCAAGATGCATTGGTTTATTCATTAACTCATCACAGAAGACGCTCACCACAACAGGGAAACCATCATGAAATCATTCGGACTTTTATGGGCGCTGCTCGCCTTCGCAATCTGCCAAGGCAGTTACGCCACCAACGTTGCCGATGACGTATCGGGCGACGATCCGGCGCTCAGCGCCGAGGAACAGGAATATCTGGCCTGGGCGCAGAAATTCCACGAAAGCCTGGACTTCCAGCATGGCGAAATCGCCCTGCCGAACGGCGTTGCGACACTGCATGTGCCCGACAACTTTTATTATTTATCGCCACAGGATGCCGATCGGGTACTCGTTGATGCCTGGGGCAATCCGCCGGGGGATTCCACACTCGGCATGCTGTTTCCGGCAGATGTGTCGCCTCTGGATATGAACGCCTGGGGCGTGACGATTGAATATCAGGCCGACGGCTATGTGTCGGACGAAGACGCCGCGAACCTGGATTATGATGATCTGCTGAAGGAGATGCAGGCCGAAACGCGTGCCTATAATCAGGAACGTATCGACAGTGGGTATCCGCCCATCGAGCTGCTGGGTTGGGCCAGCCAGCCGCATTACAATGCCAGCAGTCACAAGCTGTATTGGGCGCGGGAACTACAGTTTGGCGACGACCCTGAACACACGCTCAACTACAATATCCGCGCCTTGGGCAGACAGGGTGTGCTGGTACTGAACTTTATTGCCAGCATGCATCAGCTGCCGGAGATCGAGGCGAATCTCGACACCGTTCTGGCCATGGCCGAGTTTGATCAGGGCCATCGCTATGAAGATTTCGATCCCGATGTCGACCAGATGGCCGCCTATGGAATCGGCGCCCTGGTGGCGGGTAAGTTTGCCGCCAAAACCGGCTTCTTTGCCGCCGCAGTGATCTTCCTCAAAAAGTTCGGCATCGTGATACTGGCCGCGTTGGCCGCACTGGGTGGCCGACTTTATAAGAAGAGAAAAGCCGCCAGATCGGAATAAAAAAGATGGGCACCGGGTGAAAGGCACGTCCTTTCCCCCCTCCAACCCGGTGCCCACCCAAAGCCAATTCTTGGTACCCCCCTAAGACGCCCACTTTCCCTAAAAGAAACTCAGAGATAATCCGGCAGGGTATACAGGCCGCTGCCAGCGAATGCGGCGCCAATAATCTGCTTGGGGCTCGCCGCGCTGCGCTGCATGATGAGACGCAGCGTACTCAAGCGGTGCGCATACTTGTCGTAAAAAGCCTGCGCCAGTTTAGGAGGGCATAGCCGAAAATAACTGAGATTACTGGCCGGGCAGCCCTTCACGCTAGCGCAAAAAGATGATTTACCCTGCTTTGCGGCACGCATGATTTCGGCAATGCGATCGATCATCGCGCCCCACAAAGGCAGCTCGGTTTGAAAGGCTTCGCGGTCCAGAGGCAGGTCGTCACCAAACAACTCAAACAGGCCACCACACGCCATCTCGAAGGTGACTTGCTGGGTAACCTGGGCATGCTTGCGTTTGAGTTCCTGAAACTCGGAGGCGTAGACGAGCGGAATGATCGATGCAGGGCTGTAACGATAGAACTGTTTGCTCCGGTAGAGTGGCGACAAGGCCGAATAGAAGAGGCTACGCGCCGGGATGGCCTCTCCCAGAGGGTCGGGCTGATGCCCCACCACCGGATTCAGAATGTCGCCTTTGTAGCCCCGGTTGTAGCCCGGTAAGGCACAGCGCATGGCCTGCCTAACCGACGCTTCGTCATTCAATAAATGGAAATAAGCCGCATTGAGCAACCAGAAAATACGCTCAGCTTCGGTATGCGCCTCTGCGTGACTGCTCCACTCTTTATGCGGCAGCAACATCCAGCGCCCTACCCGCTTACCCTGCTCTTTACTGGCATAGAATATCTGGAGCTGCTCAGCGAAATACAACATATGCTCGCGGCGCATGCTGCTGATCTCGGGTAAATGGACAAAGTGCGCGAGCCCCGGAGCATAGGGGCACACACTTTCTTTTCGGGCGATCCACATGCGGATCGCCTGCTCGCGTTGCGCCGCACACTGCGGAGCAGGTGGATCAGTACGTTCTGCACCCTCTCGCCGTTCAATCGCTTCGATACCGTCAATACTTTCGATACCTTGACTACTTCCACACCGCTCAACACCTAAACTCCTCACCGCACTCATCCTTACATCCCGCCTGCGTT
>JBFHUL010000092.1:0-11254 GCA_041590075.1 Oleiphilaceae bacterium | reverse complement strand
TTGGAACCGCCGGAAACCGGTGACAACTTTGTAGATGAGTTTCTATTTCAAACGCGCTCCGGCTTCTGCTCTCACTACGCCGGTAGTCTCGCGTTCATGTTGCGCTTGGCTAATATTCCGGCGCGAGTGGTGGTGGGTTATCAGGGCGGGGAAATGAATGTCTCGGGGGCGTACCTGTTGGTTCATCAATACGATGCTCACGCCTGGGTAGAGGCCCATCTGCCGGGTATTGGATGGATAAGGCTCGATCCGACTGCGATGGTTGCTCCTGAACGTGTGAGCGATAATCTGCAGGCCGCAGTGGGCGCGAATGCCGTGTTGGGTGACAATACGCTTTCTGCCATGATGCGATCGGTGGATTGGATGAATTGGCTGCGATTGCGTCTTGATCAGTTAAATTACCAGTGGCAAAAGTGGGTAGTTAATTACAACCAGTCGGATCAGTTTGATTTTATCACTCGCGTGCTGGGCGAATATTCTTTACTGCGCATTGCGATGATTCTGGTGGGGGCGATGATTGTCGTCAGCGTGGGCCTTGTGCTGTACTTTTGGTGGTTTTATTTCAGCCGAATATTGCATGAAGAGGAGAAACGATACATTCGTGCGCTTCGACTCTTGGCGCTGTTGGGGTATCATCGTTCGCCCGGCGAAGCGCCTAGTGCCTATCAGCGGCGTGTGGCCGGAATGTTGCCCGCACCGCTGCGGCGATTGCTGGAGCGAAGAACTCGTGCGTTGTATGCCTGCGTGTACGCTAGCCCTAAAACTGATGCCGATTAAAGATCATCCCGCTAATGAATATGCACTCTGAGTTACCCGAATGGTTGTTGCCAGTCTGGCAGCACCTGTCTAAATTGCGCGAGAGCGGGCGGCTGCCTCATGCCATACTGCTATCAGGGCCGGCAGGGATAGGAAAGATGCGTCTGGCTGAACGCTTGGCGGGTGTTTTGTTGTGCTCACAGCCAGAGGCCAATGGTCCGTGCTTATCGTGTAAGGCATGTCGTCTTACTTTGGCAGGCACGCATCCGGACCTGCGCACATTGCAGGCAGAGGAAGGCAGTCGCGTCATCAAGGTGGATGCGGTAAGGGCTGTTTCTGAGTTTCTCGAACACTCTGCGGCAATAGGGCGCGAAAAAGTTGCATTGGTAGAGCCTGCAGACGCATTAAACGTTAATGCGGCCAACGCCCTTTTGAAAACGCTCGAAGAACCCGCTGAACACAGCACGCTGGTATTGGTTACGGGCTCTCCGGGAGACTTGCTGCCCACGATTCGCTCTCGGTGTCAGTTGGTGGATGTTAAGATCCCTGCAATCGAGCAGTCTAAGCGCTGGTTGATGGATAATGTCGAAAACGCGCCTCACGAATCCCATATTTTAAATGTCTTGATGATCGCCGGTGGGGCACCCTTAAAGGCGGCAGCCTATTTAGAATCGGATGTATTGGGAGAGCTGGATGCCATGCAGCAGGGCTTGGCTGAGATGATGCGGCAGAGTGTCGCGATCTCTGAACTCGCCAATAAATGGGCGGATGATGCTTTGGTTGAGCGGCTATGCTGGTTGCAGCATTGGATTGAGCAGCTCATTCGGCATCAACTGGGCGGGAATCAGGGTTGGATGGATCTGCAGCCAGGGAAGAAAATGTTTGAGTATCTGCTAGAGAATAATCAGCCAGAGACCTTGTTTGCACTGAGGAATAAACAGTTGCGCGCGTTAATTCAATTGCGCAGCAATGCTAACCCGAATAAGAACCTGCTTGTGGAGGCGATATTGGGGGGCTGGATGGGGCTGATGAAGAAAAAACAGTCTGTGTGATCAATATTTTAGCGGCCGTGCCTTGCAAAGTGACGGGGCGCTTCTACTCTTAAATTAATCACGCATTTTCAGTACGGAATCAGAAATATATATGGCAGCAGGATTCGGCGCGCGCAGCGGCATACTCACCCTTACCATTAAAGACAAAGCAGTGTTGTATGCCGCTTACATGCCTTTTATCAAGAATGGTGGTTTGTTTATCCCCACTGCAAAAAATTATCATTTGGGCGATGAAGTGTTTTTGCTCCTCAATTTGATGGAAGAGCCAGACAAAATCCCCGTTGCCGGTAAAGTAATCTGGGTGACTCCCAAAGGTGCCCAAGGTAATCGCGCTGCTGGTATTGGTGTTCAGTTTAACGAAGAAGATGAGACTGCCAAAAACAAAATTGAGACCTATCTGGCCGGATCTCTTGGCTCCGATCGTCCCACACATAGCATGTAATCTTGAGGCCTGTTCTGGGCCTTGAGATACTTTATCCGTATCATTCCATATCGAGCTGTCGCTGTGCTTAGCGACGATAATTCTTCTTACAACACTGTGAACCATGTATATCGATTCCCATTGCCATCTAGACCGACTCAAACTGGATAAATATCAGGGCGACCTGAATGCCGCGCTTAATGCCGCTCGAGAGAAAGGCGTTCATCGCATGTTATGTGTCGCGATCGACCTCGAACACATCCAGAATGTTCTCGACATCGCCGCCCAGCATGAGGATATTTATGCTTCAGTGGGGGTGCATCCAACCAGTGAGAAAGTCGAGGAGCCGGATGTCGACCGCCTGTTGGGTTTGTCGGCGCATGAAAAAGTAATCGCGATTGGCGAGACAGGGCTGGACTATTATTACGGTGAAGAGTCCAAAGCCCAACAACAGCTGCGCTTCGCGACACATTTGGAGGCCAGCAAGCAGTCGAAAAAGCCGGTCATCGTGCACACGCGAGACGCCAAAGAGGATACCCTGGCGATTATTGCTGAACATGGCGATCCCGAGGTTGGTGGCGTACTGCACTGCTTCACCGAAGATCTGGATATGGCAAAACGCGCGATTGATCTGAATTATTTTATTTCCTTCTCTGGCATTGTGACCTTCAAAAACGCGACGGAACTCAAAGCGGTGGCCAAAAGCCTGCCTTTGGATCGTATTTTGATTGAGACCGATTCACCCTATTTGGCGCCGGTACCTTATCGAGGCAAGTCGAACGAGCCGCAGTACGTGGTGGATGTGTGCCGGTATCTCGCTGAATTGCGCGGTGAAACCGAAGCGCACGTTGCTGAAGTAACGGCACAGAACTTCAACCGCCTGTTTAATCTTGCCAATTAATTCTCGCTGCCGTATGAGACTGCGCCCCTTTGAAACGCAAACTCCGCGCCTGAGACTGGCGGGGCTTAAGCACTGTGGTCGGGGTGATAGTGCGCAGGTGGTTATCGCGGTTCACGGCTGGTTAGATAATGCCGCCTCCTTTGTGCCGCTGGCGTACGAGCTTTCCAGCGATTACGATTTTCATGCCGTTGAGCTTCCTGGGCACGGCTGGAGTGAGCATCGCCCTGCGAGCACCACTTACCACTTACTTGAGAACATACTGGATGTCCTCGCATTTGCTGAGGTGGTTTCTCCGGATCGCCCCGTTTCGTTGGTCGGGCACTCTCTCGGAGGCATCGTGTGCGCGTTGCTGGCCGCCGCTGCACCGGAAAGGGTTTCTCAGCTTGTATTGTTAGACAGTCTGGGCCCGCTTACCGATAGTCTTACCAATGTGTTGCCCCAGCTGCGCAAGGCGATACGCAAGGCAAGTTTGTTTCGTGCTTCCAAAATGACCAACTATACAAGCCTTGAACGTATGGTGGAGGTGCGCACTAACGGTGTGGGCAAAGTAAGCATGGAGGCCGCACGACTGTTGGTAGAACGAGGCGCCGTAAAGGTGGGAGACGGATATCAGTGGCGTTCCGACCCAAGATTGATGGCACCTTCCTTGTTACGCTTCAGTGAAGAGCAGGTAGAAGCGATCTTTGAAGGTATCGAATGCCCGGTTTGTCTGATCTGTGGCGAACAAGGTTACTTTGCCGACTATAATCGATTACAGAAACGCTTGGGCTATATTCATTCACTTACCAAGCATCATGTGTCCGGTGGGCATCATTTTCATATGGATGGTGATGTAGCCGGGTGCGCCGCGCTAATCACCGCGTTTTGGGAGGAAAATCATGAGCGCTAGGCTGATCGCAGTTTTGCTCTGGGCTGTCATACTGGATGTACATGCGCTCGAGCAAGCCATTCCGAATTACCCCGATGCGCAGCCTATCGAGCGTAACGCGCTGGCAAGCAAAGAGTATCGTGTGATCACCAGTGCACCAAAGCGCATCAATAATGCCATGCGCATCGAATCACAAGCGCGCTTCAAAGGAGCAGGGCAGAGTGAACTGTTACGGCTGTCAGAGGCTGCCAGTATTGAAGAGGTATACCGGTTTTACCTTGGTTTTTTTGAAGCCCAGGGTGCTATTGCGTATCAGTGCGAGCAAAGAAATTGCGGTAACAGCAGTTTTTGGGCCAATGAGGAGTTCAATGATCGGCGCCTGTATGGGCGCGATAGCGACCAGTATTATTTGGTTGGGCGCGTTGACGCAGGTAAACAGCAGCACTGGGTACAAATTTACATTGTATTGAATGGCCGAAAAGATGCCTATGTCTTTGTGCGCCAGTTGGTTGCCGAAAGTACATTGTCGATCGACGATTTTCAGTCGGGATTCGTGCTGCCCGATGATGTCGAACTCGATGTTGCGACCGCAGCGCAGCTTGCGCAATGGCTGGTGGCCGACGAACAAAGAGTGCTGTGGTTGGTGTGCGCCCAGGCGTATGCGTCTTCGGTATCCGGCGTCGATGTGCGCAATCAAACGCGTATTGCTGCAGAGTCACTGGCCGATAAGCTGGCAGAAAAACTTGGGGTAGCGCGCACAAAAATAAAGACTGAGGCGCGCGGTGACCTTGCCCAGCGCCCGCTCGGCGTGACGACATCGCGCTGGTTTGTACTGTATTTGCGCTAAGCGTCTTTCGCGGATTTCAACCGCTGGGTGTTTTCTATATAATTGCGGCCCTTTTTATTTGCCGGAATCTGCAACGTGCCGCACGCACTTTCAACTATCGCCGACCACATTCGCTACGCCTTTAGTTGTTTCAATGCCGAACATCTGTACTTTGGGCATGGTTACGATAACGCGTGGGATGAAGCCGTTCAGTTGGTGTTGCAGTCGCTCTCATTACCTTGGGATTTTTCGCAAGAACTCTGGCACTGTCGCGTCACGAGCGAAGAGCAGGTCATGTTGCTGGAGCGCATAGACAAGCGGGTGAACGATCGTATTCCGCTTGCCTATCTGACACATCAGGCCTGGTTCTGTGGGATGCCCTTTTACGTCGATGAGCGGGTACTGGTGCCGCGTTCTCCCATCGCGGAATTGATCGAGCAGCATCTGGAACCCTGGTTAACTGTCGCCCCTGACCGGATTCTTGATGTGTGTACCGGCAGCGGCTGTATAGGCATCGCAGCGGCCATGGCCTTTGAGCACGCACACGTTACCTTACTCGATATCTCCGAGGATGCCCTGGATGTGGCGCAACGCAATATCGATGACTACGCATTGCAGGATCGGGTGCAGGCGATCAGGTCGGATGGCTGTTCGGCATTATTGGGTCAGGACCAAAAGTATCAGCTGATTCTGTGTAATCCGCCTTATGTCGATGCGCAGGATATGGCGAGTATGCCGGCCGAATATCATCATGAGCCACGTTTGGGGCTGGAAGCCGGAGAGGACGGCCTGGATCTGGTGCACCGGCTTCTGGTTGAAGCGCGCGCGTTGATTGATGAGGAAGGTTTACTGGTCTTGGAAGTAGGTAACAGCTGGAAAGCGCTCGAAAGCGCCTACCCCGGTACCGCTTTTACATGGGTCGAATTTGAACGCGGTGGTCACGGTGTGTTTGTGATGTCTGCAAGGGAGTTAAAGGCCATGCCTTTAAAAGAAACTAACAGTAATACATCGAATCTTCGGTAAGCATTATGTCGGGAAACACGTTTGGTAAGCTCTTTACGATCACCACCTTTGGCGAAAGCCATGGTAAGGCCCTGGGCTGTATTGTTGATGGATGCCCTCCGGGTATTGCGCTCACAGAGGAAGATTTGCAACGTGACCTGGATCGTCGCAAGCCGGGTACCTCGCGATATACCACGCAGCGTAAAGAAGCCGATGCCGTAAAGATTCTCTCTGGTGTGTTTGAAGGAAAAACCACGGGTACTCCGATTGGTCTGCTTATCGAAAACACAGATCAGCGCTCTAAAGACTACGGCAATATTGCAAATACCTTCCGGCCCGCTCATGCCGACTATGCCTACGATCAGAAATACGGTTTTCGGGATTATCGGGGTGGTGGCCGTTCCTCCGCACGAGAAACGGCAATGCGGGTAGCGGCGGGCGCCATCGCCAAGAAATTTCTAAAAGAACGCTTCGGCATCGAGATACAAGGCTATCTCTCGCAACTTGGGCCTATCGCTATCGAAAACATAGATCTAAGTATTGTTGAGGACAACCCCTTTTTCTGCCCAGACAAAGATAAAATTACCGAGATGGAGCAGTACATGCAGGCGCTCAATAAGGAAGGTAATTCCATTGGAGCGAAAATCAGTGTAGTGGCCAAAAACGTCATGCCAGGGCTAGGAGAGCCCATCTTCGATCGGCTGGATGCCGAACTGGCACACGCCCTGATGAGTATTAATGCCGTGAAAGGGGTTGAGATTGGCGATGGCTTTGATGTGATAGCCCAAAAAGGCACCGAGCACCGGGACGAAATGACGCCCGAGGGCTTTTTGAGCAATCATGCGGGCGGTGTGTTGGGAGGGATTTCTACGGGCCAGGATATCGTGGCGCATATCGCACTCAAACCCACGTCCAGCATACGGCTGCCCGGCAAGAGTATTGATCGCGAGGGTAAGGCCATCGAAGTGGCAACCCATGGGCGCCATGACCCTTGTGTGGGTATTCGGGCAACACCTATTGCAGAAGCCATGGTTGCATTGGTGTTGGTCGATCATGTGCTGAGACATCGTGGCCAGAATGCCGACGTTCGGTGTCCTACCCCTGTAATCCCTGCACAAAAAGATTAATGCGGCATGAAAGTCAGTGACTTTGATTTCGATTTGCCCGAAGCGTTGATTGCGAAGTATCCGGCCGAGCAACGCAGCAACAGCCGCCTCATGGAGCTGGATGGCAACACGGGGGCGATTTCCCACCATCGTTTTCACGATGTGCTGAATTTGCTGCACCCAAATGATTTGTTGATTTTTAATAACACCAGAGTTGTACCGGCACGCCTCTTTGGTAGAAAAGAAACCGGCGGCAATGTCGAAATTCTCTACGAACGCGCATTGGATGATCATCGTTTTCTCGCACATGTGCGTGCCAGCAAATCGCCAAAGCCCGGAAGTACCATTAAGCTCGAAAATGGCGCCGTGTTGCGTATGCTTGCACGCCACGATGCCCTGTTTGAACTGGAAGTACCCGAGGGGCATCAGGTGTTTACCTTGCTTGAAGATGCCGGTCATATGCCTTTACCCCCTTACATTGATCGCGCCGACAACACGCTGGACCTCGAACGCTATCAGACCGTGTATGCCGAACGCCCCGGTGCCGCAGCAGCGCCCACTGCGGGTTTGCATTTTGATCATGCACTGATGAACGCCATTGCAGAAAAAGGCGTGCAGTTAGGATTCGTCACGCTGCATGTTGGTGCGGGTACATTTCAGCCGGTGCGAGTGGAAGACGTTGAAGCACACACCATGCATAGCGAGTGGATATCGGTGCCGCAAAATGTTGTTGATCAGATAACGGCAACACAACAGGCAGGGGGGCGTGTGATAGCAGTGGGCACGACCAGTCTACGCAGCCTAGAATCGGCAGCCCGGGAAGGTTCGATTGCAGCCTTTGAGGGCGATACCGACATCTTTATTTATCCGGGTTACCGCTTTCAGGTTGTTGATGCCCTGATTACCAACTTTCATTTACCCCAAAGTACTTTGCTAATGCTCGTGTCTGCTTTTTCCGGTAATGCGCATATACGCAAGGCTTACCAAACGGCTATTAATGAATCTTATCGATTTTTCAGTTATGGAGACGCCATGTTTCTGCATCCTCAGCGAGAGCTCGCTCCGGGAGGCGCCGAATGAGTGAGCGTCAGTGTCGTATGCAATTTAATCTAAGCGCCAAAGATGGATTGGCGCGCCGGGGCGAGTTGCGCTTTCCCCGAGGAACGGTACAAACCCCTGCCTTCATGCCTGTAGGCACCTACGGCACGGTGAAAGGGATGTTGCCGCGCGACATCAGGGAAATAGGCGCAGAAATTATTCTGGGCAATACGTTTCACCTGATGTTGCGCCCGGGCACCGATATTGTTGAGCAGCATGGTGACTTGCACGACTTCATTCAATGGGATGGGCCAATTCTGACCGATTCAGGTGGATTTCAGGTGTTTTCTTTGGGCGACCTGCGAAAAATAACCGAGCAGGGTGTGACCTTTAAATCGCCGATTAATGGCAACAAGGTGGAATTGACGCCCGAAATTTCCATGGCGGTGCAGCGGAAACTAGGGTCCGATATCGTCATGATATTTGATGAGTGTACGCCTTATCCGGCGTCGGAAATCGAAGCCCGCGAGTCGATGGAGTTATCGTTACGATGGGCAAAGCGCAGCAAAGATGCCCACGCCCAGAATGACGCGGCGCTGTTCGGTATTGTTCAGGGTGGAATGTATCCAAACCTGAGGCAGGAATCCCTCGCTGGTCTGACCGACATTGGTTTTGACGGGTATGCGATCGGCGGTTTATCGGTGGGTGAGCCGAAGGAAGAAATGCTGAATGTGCTTGATTATCTTGCCGATAACATGCCGGCAGACCGACCACGATATCTGATGGGCGTTGGCAAACCAGAAGATCTTGTTGAGGCGGTGCGCCGTGGCGTTGATATGTTCGATTGTGTCATGCCAACACGCAATGCGCGCAATGGCCATTTGTTTACTTCAAGCGGCGTCATCAAAATCCGTAATGCGGTGCATAAAACCGCGACGGGGCCTTTGGATGCTCAGTGTGATTGTTATACCTGTAAGAATTTCAGTCGCAGTTACCTGCATCATCTTGACCGCTGTAACGAAATGCTCGGAGCACAGCTCAATACTATTCACAATCTGCGCTATTACCAGAATTTGATGCGCGGTTTGCGTCAGGCGATTGAACAGGGTAAATTGTCGGCCTTTGTTGAGACCTTCTATTCTCAGCGGGGAGAAGCAACGCCCGCTCTTACCGCCGTAAATGCGACCGACAGCCCTTCATGAGCCTGGCCTGCAATGAGTCTCTAATACATCCTGAAACACCTACAACTCGAAACTATTTGGGGAATACATATATGATTTTTCGCTCACGTACGCTTTTTTTGATGCTTTCAATGCTTGTTTCTTCTCAAGCGTTTGCGAATGCTGCACCGGTGCAGCCGGAAGGGCCGAGCGCAATGATGCAGCTGATTTTCTTCGGCGGTTTCATACTGATTTTCTATTTCCTGATGTGGCGTCCGCAGTCCAAGCGGGCCAAAGAACATCGCAATCTGGTTTCTGGCCTGTCGAAAGGGGATGAAGTGGTAACCAGTGGTGGCGTTGCAGGTAAAGTGACTAAAGTGACCGATGATTTTGTCCTGCTGGAAGTGGCCGAAGGTGTTGAAATGAAAATACAGAAAGTAGCCATTGCTTCTGCTTTGCCAAAAGGCACATTGAAAAGCATCTAACGGCGCGAGTCATTGCGTAACGCATCCTTTTAATAATTAAAACTGAAATGGGGCACGTATGCTCAACAGATTCCCTGTTTGGAAAAATCTGCTCATTATCGCGGTGTTGGTGGTTGGTGCAATTTATGCGCTGCCCAATTTATATCCGGATGATTTTGCAGTGCAGATTACCGGTACCGACAGCTCACAGACGCCTGACGCGGCGATTCAGCAAAAAGTGCAAGATGCGCTTTCTGAAGCCGGTATTACGGTAAAAGACATTGAGTTGACCAAAGACAACCTGCTGGTTCGGGTCAATGACAGTGAAGCGCAACTCAACGCCAAAAAGGTATTACAGCGAGCGCTCGGCGACGACTATATCGCCGCGCTCAATATGGCGGCGACCACCCCGGATTGGCTGAGGGCCATCGGTGCAGGACCTATGAAACTGGGTCTGGATCTTCGTGGCGGGGTACATTTCCTGCTTGAGGTCGATATGGAGAAAGCGCTTGATCAACGGCTTCAGGTGTACGAGAGCGAGATCAAGACCGAGATGCGGGAAGAGCGTATTCGTTATCGCTCAGTTGTGAAAGACGGCATTGATGGTATTCGCGCAAAATTCCGCAGTGAAGAAGAACTCGATGAGGCGGTGTCTTTAGCGGCGTCTTCCTATCGACAGTTTACGCGGGCAACCGAACAGGATGGCGATGATTACTACCTCGTTCTGCGTTTGTCTGAACAGCGTATCAAGGAAATCGAAGATTACGCGATCCAGCAGAACCTGATTACCCTGCGTAACCGGGTAAACGAGCTGGGTGTGGCCGAACCTCTTGTGCAACGACAAGGCCGCAACAGAATCGTGGTTGAATTGCCCGGCGTGCAGGATACTGCTACCGCTAAGCGGATTATCGGTAAGACGGCGAACCTGGAGTTTCGGCTTGAAGCGAAAGCAGATGCCAGTAGCGTGAGTACGCAAAAATTCCCGTTTAAGAACGAAACCGGCCGCACCGCGATGCTGGAGCGGGATATCATTGTAACGGGGAGTAATGTCTCCAACGCCAATGCCGGTTTTGATGAGAATGGTATGCCGCAGGTCAATATCGACCTCGACAGCAAAGGCGGCAAAATGATGCTGGATGTGACCAAGCGCAATATCAAGCGTCGCATGGCGGTATTGTTTATCGAGCAGAAAACCGAAACGCAACGTCGCATGGTAAACGGCGAAGAGGTGATTGAGCGTAGAAATCGGGAAGTGCGCGAAATTATTAATCTGGCGACCATTCAGGGCGCTTTTGGTAACAGCTTCCGTATAACCGGGCTGGATTCACCCACCGAGGCGGCAGAGCTTGCGCTGTTATTGCGCGCCGGTAGTTTGGCTGCACCCATTTACTTCGTAGAAGAACGCACCGTTGGACCTAGCCTGGGGCAGCAGAATATCGATGCAGGTCTACTGTCAGTGCAGATCGGATTTGGGCTGGTATTGTTGTTCATGCTTGTTTACTACCGTGTGTTCGGCGTGGTGGCCAATATTGCATTGGCGGTGAACGTTGTACTGTTGTGTGCCTTGATGTCGATGATTTCAGCGACCCTTACCCTGCCGGGTATCGCGGGCATCGTGTTGACCGTCGGCATGGCAGTCGATGCAAACGTATTGATTTTC
>JBFHUL010000091.1:0-11669 GCA_041590075.1 Oleiphilaceae bacterium | reverse complement strand
GGCAAACTGATTCATGCGCCGGTGCGGCGCGTGGGCGTATAGGAGGCGACGATGGCAGAAATCACCCTGGCCAATCTGGCCCACAGTTACAGCAAACACCCCGCCTCCGATGCCGACTATGCGATACGCCGCATGAATCATGTATGGCAACAGGGCGGTGCCTTTGCCCTGCTTGGACCTTCCGGCTGCGGCAAAAGCACCTTGCTGAATATTATCTCGGGCCTGCTGCAACCCTCCGATGGCGACGTGCTGTTCGATGGCAAACGCGTGAACGATCTGAGCCCGCAGGATCGCAATATTGCTCAGGTGTTCCAGTTCCCGGTGATCTACGACACCATGAGTGTGTACGACAACCTCGCCTTCCCGCTGCGCAACGTCAAAGTGGCGGAGCACAAAATTCAAAGCAAAGTGCATGAGATTGCCGACATTCTCGAACTCACTCCCTTGCTGAAGAAAAAAGCCAAAGGCCTCACCGCTGACGAAAAACAGAAAGTTTCCATGGGCCGGGGCTTAGTGCGCGATGATGTATCCGCCATTCTGTTTGACGAGCCGCTGACGGTGATTGATCCGCAGCTTAAGTGGAAGTTACGCCGCAAGCTCAAACAGATACACGAACAGTTCAACATCACCATGGTGTACGTGACTCACGACCAGCTCGAAGCCTCCACCTTTGCCGACAACATCGCGGTGATGTACGAAGGCCAGATCGTGCAGTTTGGAACGCCTCGCGAGTTGTTCGAAGCCCCCAATCACACTTTTGTAGGCTTTTTTATTGGCAGCCCCGGCATGAACCTCTTGCCAGTCACTTTGACTGAGCAAGGCGTTCAGTTTGGTACCACTCAGGTCAAACTGAGTGAAACCATATTGCAACGCCTAAAAGACTTAAACAGCCGAAATATCAAAATCGGCATTCGGCCAGAATTTGTGCATGTGTGGGATGAGCCTAACGATGAAGCCTACAGCGCCACAGTCAAAGTGGTCGAAGACCTGGGCACCTATAAAATCATGACCTTCGAAATCGATGGCGTCGAAATGAAAGCACGCCTGCAGGAAGATCAGAAAGTCCCCAAACATACGGCCTATATCAGCTTTCCGGAGCAGTGGTTGTTGACCTACGTGGACGAATTTCTGGTGGAGGCCGAGGCATGAATAAGATCGAAAACAACAAGGCCTGGTTGCTGGTACTGCCGGTTTTTCTCATTGTTGCCTTCTCGGCCATCATCCCCTTGATGACCGTGGTGAATTACTCGGTGCAGGACATTTTTGGCCCAGACAGCCGTTACTTTGTGGGTACCGAATGGTTCAAGCAGATCCTCCACGACGAGCGCCTGCACGATGCGCTGTTACGGCAGTTTATGTATTCGTTCTCGGTGTTGCTCATTGAAGTACCGCTAGGTATCGGCGTGGCGTTATTAATGCCCACCAAGGGGCGTGGCGCTTCATTGGCGCTGATTCTGATCGCCATTCCCTTGCTGATTCCCTGGAACGTGGTGGGCACCATCTGGCAGATTTTCGGCCGTGCCGATATTGGCCTGTTTGGTTGGGGCCTCAACAGCATGGGCATCGACTATAACTATGCCGGTGACCCCGTAGATGCCTGGCTGACAGTGCTGCTGATGGACGTATGGCACTGGACGCCCTTAATCGCCCTGCTCTGCTATTCCGGCTTGCGCGCCATTCCCGAAGTGTATTATCAGGCGGCGCGCATTGACCGCGCCTCGCGCTGGGCCGTGTTCCGCTATATTCAGCTCCCCAAGCTCACTAACGTGTTGATCATCGGCATTCTGCTGCGTTTTATGGATTCCTTCATGATCTATACCGAGCCCTTCGTGCTCACGGGCGGTGGGCCCGGTAATGCGACGACCTTCCTCAGTCAGTCTCTCACCAAAATGGCCGTGGGTCAGTTCGACCTGGGTCCGGCGGCGGCATTCTCGCTGATTTACTTCCTGATCATTCTGCTGGTGTGCTGGTTGTTCTATACGACCATCATGAACATCAGCCGCGACGACCGCTGAAGGAGCGCCCCATGAATAAATCACGCTTTGGTTTGATCGTCTACATTCTGTTTGTGCTGCTGCCCATTTACTGGCTGCTGAATATGTCCTTCAAAACCAATGAAGAGATACTCAGTGGCCTGACGCTTTTCCCGGCAGACTTCACGCTGGCCAACTACGTAAAGATCTTCACCGATCCCAGCTGGTACATGGGCTATGTGAATTCGATCTATTACGTCTCTCTGAACATGATCATGAGCCTGCTGGTCGCCCTGCCCGCCGCTTATGCCTTTAGCCGCTACAAATTCATTGGCGATAAGCACATGTTCTTCTGGCTGTTGTCGAATCGCATGGCGCCGCCGGCAGTTTTCTTGCTGCCTTTCTTTCAGCTGTACTCGTCGGTGGGGCTGTTCGATACGCACATTGCGGTCGCGTTAGCACATTGCTTATTCAACGTGCCTTTGGCGGTATGGATACTCGAAGGCTTTATGAGTGGTGTACCCAAAGAAATCGATGAGACCGCCTACATCGATGGTTACAGCTTCCCGCGCTTCTTCATCAAGATTTTTATTCCCATGATTCGTTCGGGTATCGGCGTGACAGCCTTTTTCTGTTTTATGTTTTCGTGGGTGGAATTGCTGCTCGCGCGCACCCTAACGGCGGTAGATGCAAAGCCGATCGCGGCGGTGATGACCCGCACGGTATCCGCCTCGGGCATCGACTGGGGCGTATTGGCCGCCGCCGGGGTGCTGACCATTATTCCTGGCATGCTGGTGATTTATTTCGTACGAAATCATGTGGCCAAAGGCTTCGCGCTGGGACGGGTATGAACATGCAACAACACTTTAACAACTGGAGGCTGCCATGAGCTGGATGGCATGGACCCTGCCCACCGCAGGCTTTTTTTCAGGCATCGCGCTCATACTCGCAGCCATGACGATTTGGGAACTGAAATCGCCTTCGATAGAACGCAAAGGCTTCTTACCCCTTAAAACCACGCGGGGCGACAGGTTGTTTATTGGCCTGCTGAGCGCCGCCTACATACATTTGGCCTTCGTCGCGGTGAGCGATGCGGCCTTGTGGATAGCCACCCTGATAGCAGTTGTGTGGATGGCTATTTTATTACGCTGGGGCTAAGGAGCATGATTTGGCTCCGGCACAGTGAAACCGGTGGCTCGCCACCCAACCAAGAGCTTTCGGGCAAGGAAGCTTTACTTCAAACAAGAAAAGAGAGGCTAGGTATGCACAATAAGAACAGGCAAAGCCGTCTGCTCGCGCTCGCCGCATCCTTCGCGATTGGCGCCAGTAGCATGAGTTTTGCGGACCAATACAGCGATGCAGCAAAAAAATGGGTGGACAACGAATTTCAACCGTCGACCCTAAGCAAACAACAACAGATGGACGAAATGGCCTGGTTCACCGATGCCGCCAAGGACTTCCGCGGTATGGAAATCAGCGTCGCTTCCGAGACCATCACCACACATGAATACGAAGCAAAAACACTCGCCAAAGCCTTCTATGAGATCACCGGCATCAAAGTGAATCACGACCTGATTCAGGAAGGCGACGTGGTCGAGAAACTGCAAACACAAATGCAGAGTGACCGGAACATTTACGATGGTTACATCAATGACTCCGATCTGATCGGTACGCACTTCCGCTATGGCAAAGTGGTCCCCATCTCCGACATGATCAGCGGCGACAGCAAGCAGTACACGTCGCCCACGCTGGACTTGGACGACTTTATCGGTATTTCCTTCACCACCGGTCCCGATGGCAAAATTTACCAGCTTCCTGATCAGCAGTTTGCCAACCTTTACTGGTTCCGTTACGACTGGTTTAACCGCGCTGACCTGAAGAAGCAGTTCAAAGACCGTTACGGCTATGAACTGGGCGTGCCCAAAAACTGGTCCGCCTATGAAGACATCGCCGAATTTTTCACCATACATGTGAAAGAAATCGACGGCCAGCGCGTGTATGGCCACATGGATTACGGTAAAAAAGATCCGTCTCTCGGCTGGCGTTTTACCGATGCCTGGTTTTCCATGGCCGGTGCGGGCGACAAAGGCATCCCAAATGGCGTGCCTGTGGATGAATGGGGCATTCGTGTGGAGGGCTGTCGCCCTGTCGGTTCCAGCACCAGCCGTGGCGGCGCTACCAATGGCCCTGCCGCTGTTTACGCGACCACCAAATACGTGGACTGGCTGCGTCAGTATGCGCCACCCGAAGCGCAGGGCATGACCTTCTCCGAAGCGGGACCGGTACCGGCACAAGGCAGCATCGCCCAGCAGATTTTCTGGTATACGGCGTTTACTGCCGACATGACCAAACCCGGATTACCCGTTGTGAATGCCGACGGCACGCCTAAATGGCGCATGGCGCCTTCACCCAAAGGCCCGTACTGGGAGGAAGGCATGAAGCTGGGCTATCAGGACGCAGGTTCCTGGACGTTTATGAAGTCCACGCCGCTTAAGCGTCGTCAGGCAGCCTGGCTTTACGCGCAGTTTGTGACCTCGAAAACCGTTTCCCTGAAGAAAACGCTGGTCGGTTTAACGCCCATTCGTGAATCGGATATCACCTCCCAAGCGATGGCCGACGCAGCCCCCAAACTGGGTGGTCTGGTGGAATTCTACAAGAGCCCTGCCCGGGTTCAGTGGACCCCCACCGGTACCAACGTACCCGACTACCCCAAACTGGCTCAATTGTGGTGGCAATACATTGCAGAAGCCGCCAATGGCGAGAAAACACCTCAGGAAGCACTGGATGGATTGGCGGCAGCCCAGGATAAAGTATTACAGCGTCTGGAACGTGCCAAAGTGCAAGGTGATTGCGGACCTAAACTTAATCCTGAAACTGACCCTGCCGAGTGGCTGGCCAAGCCCGGATCGCCCAAGGCCAAGCTTAGTAATGAGAAGCCAAAGGGTGAAACCGTGGCCTATGACGATCTGATCAAGTCGTGGGAGGGTAAATAGGCAAAATGGGGTGCAGCAGGCGCTTCGTGCGCCAGGCACTCCGCGCTTCGACTCATGGCGAAGCGCTTTCGGCCGGGCGATTGCCCGGCTTTTTTTACGGCTTTGTGACGCCCTTATGTCACTTTCTGTTCGTCGTTACTGCGCCGGTAGGAAGCTGCTGACTCCACAGAAACACCGCCAGACAGCAGCCTACACTTCCGCCATATCTCCTTTGCTTTCGAGCCACACCTTGCGGTCGCCTGCGCGTTTCTTACCCAGCAGCATATCCATATTGTCGACCGTTGCCTGATGGTCATCTATGGTGAGTTGCACCAGACGACGCGTATCACGGGCCATGGTGGTCTCACGCAACTGAAGCGGATTCATTTCGCCCAGCCCTTTGAAACGTTGCACGTTCACCTTGCCTTTCTTCTTCTCAGCCTCTATGCGGTCCAGCACGCCTTTGCGTTCGGCTTCGTCGAGGGCGTAATACACGTCTTTGCCTATATCGATGCGGTACAGCGGCGGCATGGCAACATAAATATGCCCCGCCTCAACCAGAGGCCGAAAGTGCCGGACGAACAAGGCACATAACAGGGTGGCAATATGAAGCCCATCGGAGTCGGCATCGGCCAGAATACAAATCTTGCCATAACGCAGGCCGTCGAGATTGTCGGAACCGGGGTCCACACCAATAGCGACCGCAATATCGTGCACTTCCTGGGAGGCCAGAATTTCTGAAGAGTCGACTTCCCAAGTATTCAGGATCTTACCCCTTAAAGGCATGATGGCCTGATATTCGCGATCACGCGCCTGCTTGGCGGAGCCGCCAGCCGAATCCCCTTCCACCAGAAACAGCTCGGAATTCATGGAGTCACTGCCGGCGCAATCGGCCAACTTGCCTGGCAAAGCCGGCCCGGATGTAACTTTCTTACGCGCGACCTTCTTACTGGCTTTAAGGCGTCGCTGGGCATTGCTAATGCAGAGTTCGGCAAGCTTTTCGGCCTCGGCCGTATGCTGATTAAGCCAGAGGCTGAAGGCATCCTTCACTACACCACTGATAAACGCGGCGGCTTCCCGCGATGAGAGCCGTTCCTTGGTCTGCCCGGAGAACTGCGGGTCCTGGAGTTTGGCCGACAGCACGAAACAGCTTTTATCCCAAATATCTTCAGGCCCCAGTTTTAGCCCCCGCGGCAGGAGATTACGAAACTCGCAGAATTCCCGCATGGCCTCAAGGCAACCGGTACGAAAGCCATTCACATGCGTACCACCTTGCGCGGTGGGAATCAGATTCACATAGCTTTCCTGCGTGAGCTCGCCGCCGTCTGTCAGCCACTGTATGGCCCAGTCCACCGCCTCGGTATTGCCTGACATGGACCCCGTAAACGGCGCATCGGGACAGGTTTCCAAGCCGTTGGTCGCCGAGGTGAGGTAGTCGTTGAGGCCGTCTTCATAAAACCATTCATCGCGTTCCTTGGTTTTTTCGTTTAGGAACACCACCTGCAAACCCGGGCACAATACTGCCTTGGCCCGCAGCACATGGCGCAGGCGAGACACCGAAAAGTTAGCCGAATCGAAATACTTGGGGTCGGGCCAGAAATGCACTTTGGTGCCCGTATTACGCTTGCCCACGCTATCGATGATGGTGAGATCATCGGTTTTATCGCCGTTGGCAAAAGCAATGCGATACAGATTGCCATCCCGACGAATGAACACTTCGAGCTTGGTCGTTAAGGCATTCACGACCGAAACACCCACGCCGTGCAAGCCACCGGAAAAATTATAGTTGTCGTTGGAAAACTTACCGCCGGCATGGAGGCGACTCAAAATCAGTTCCACCCCCGGCAGGCCCTCCTCGGAGTGGATATCTACGGGCATCCCGCGCCCGTTGTCGGTCACCGACAACGAGTTATCCTCGTGCAGTACTACTTCGATTTTGTCTGCATGGCCGGCCAGCGCTTCATCCACACTGTTATCAATCACCTCCTGAGCGAGGTGATTCGGGCGCGTGGTTTCGGTGTACATGCCCGGCCGTTTCTTTACCGGATCCAAGCCGCTCAATACCTCTATGGAATCGGCGGTGTATTGCTTATTGCTGAGTTTATTGTCTGACATACAGTTCCAAAGACGGGATGATTTCGTCGCTTCTAAAAGCTTGTTATTCATGTACTGCTTACGGCACCTGTTCGATGCCGTGGGGCGACAAGTTGCGCGCTAGCTTAGCGAAAATACCCGGCAGTGCCAAGGTTCACAAACAGGCCCTTAGTGCGAAACAAGCACAGGCTTTACGTCGGGCGACACACCGGCGGCCGGTACATCTACCAGCAGGCAGGGTTGAGAGATCATTTGCGTGGTGAAACTGTGCTCCGATGGCGCCAAACTTCGCACAATGACACGCACACGATCTGGGCTTCCCGGTATTAATTCGACTTTCTCCAGCTGCAGTGAGAAGCCGCCCGTGCGTTGTTGCGGACCATACACCAGTACGCGCAGATAGGCCTCGCGCCAAGGCTCATTGCGTAAACGCGGGTTGAGGCGCTGGCGTGCGGCACTCGCCAACCAGGCATCCTGTGACTGAAATAGCTGCACCGTTTCTGCGGCGTGCCCGCCAACGCAGTGGCTGGCCTGACCCACCAGTTCGTAAGCGAGACCTGTCTGGGCCTTTGCCTGATAACCATTGGCGCAGGCCAACAAGGCAGTGCATAGGAGAATCAAGAGCCAAGGCATCTGCATGATTTATATCCTCCCTGATCGCTTTACCGTGGCCCGCCAGATTGCAGGCGGCGTTTCATAGTTGGCCGACTACCCGCTGACTGCGTCGATGATGCGCTCGAACCGAGCTCGGAACCACTCACAAAGCGCAGGTAGGCCACATCAAAATCGCGATCTCTGAGATTCTGATTGGTGATGCTAATCAGCTCACTTTCATAGAGTAAGGGATAAGCGCCCTTCGCTTCACCGGCGTCGAAGACGAAAAAGTCACCGTCGTTATCGGTACTGGCTTCCAGAAAATACTGGCCCGGCGGTACTGCGGGAAAGGTATAGGTATATGCGCCATTGCCTTTTACGGCATTGACCGAGGCAAATACACTGATCGCCGCCTCAGGCTCGGCGCCATCTACATCTTCCTTGCGTAGCAGATAGACATAGAGCGCGCCCACCGTATCGTCTTCCACCACGGTCTGCGCAATGTATACAGGCACCACACGATCTTCGGCGGGCACGCCATCCACTTCATAGGTAATACGCACATTGGTGGTACCGTTTTGCGGCGCTGCACTCACGTTGATCGTGAGCGCATAGTCACCCAGCCCCGCCCCGTTTACCGCGCCTGGTCGCGGATTCACTTCCAACCAAGTGGCCTCACTCGTCACACCCGTTACGGTCACCGCACCGGCACCCGGATTACTCAGATAGAGAATCCCTGAAGTGTTGGCGCCACTGAAATTCAGCTGGCGCGGAAACACGTTCAATGCGGTATCGATACTTTCACCTAACCAGGTGAGTGCTTTGGCGGCATTGATCAGGCCATTGCCATAGAACAGGGGCGTGCCGAGATTATCGGTAATCTCGCCCGAGTTCAGGGCCTCCATAAAGCGCACGTTGTTCAGCGTGGGGTCGACAGACTTCATCAGGGCCGCAACCCCGGCCACATGGGGTGTGGCCATAGACGTACCCACCAGCTCGGTGTACTCATTGGCATAGATGGTACTGAGTATGCCGTCCTGAAAACCATCATAATAGGGGCTGCCGTAACTGGTACCGCCGGGTGCCGCCACATCGATATAGTCACCGTAGTTGGAAAAGTTGGACTTGGTCCGCCGATCATTTACAGAACTTACCGCTACAACGCCCTCATAAGCGGCGGGATAATTAGGCACAGACGACGATGCATTCCCGGCGGCAGCAACGATGATCACGCCCTGCCCCAACGCTGCATTGATCGCATTCTGCATGGTTTGTCCGCCCAGCTGGCCGTTCTCCATGCGCAGATCGGTTTCCGAGATACCCAAGGAAAGATTGATCACATCCGCCCGTTGCGATGGCGGAGCGGGGGCCGTGCTGGACAGCCCGGCCGCATACAGAATCGCATTGGAGATATCCGCCAGCGTACCCGTGCCGTCAATGCCCAAGGCGCGCAATGGCATGATGGTCGCATCGTAGGCGACACCGGCGATACCAATACCGTTATTTCCTTGCGCCGCGACGATGCCCGCCACGTGCGCGCCATGAAAACTATCGCCTTCGTCGTTAGGATTGCTGTCGGGCCCGTTGCCATCACCACTCAGGCTGGTACTTACAATAAAGTCGTACCCGTCGCTGGAAATGTTGTCGCCAAAATCCACATGATTCGCATCGATACCGGTATCCACCACCGCCACCACCGCGTTGAGTCCGGTGGAACGATCCCAGGCCGAAGGCAACTCGAGCATGGGCAAGTTCCATTGCAGTCGATAGGCGGGATCATTTGGCGCAGCTGTCGCGGTGAACAGGTAATTCGGTTCAGCGTAGAGTACATCGTCACGCGCACGCAGCGCTTTGATGAGTTCCAGAGTCTGCCATTTTTTCTGTTGTCTGGCCGACAGCGCCCCCGCATTGGCGCGCTGCTCAAAGGCCAGCGCCGAGTTCATGCGCTGCTCGTCAAAACGGTAATGCCGCGCCAGCTGGCCAATGGATTTGAGTTCCTGCATCCCCACATTGCTGTTGGCATTTCCGGCACGTTTGCTCTGCCGGGCTTGCGATAAGCCCTGCAACTGCGGTGTCTCTTTGAACTGCACAATCACCTCTCCCGGCACGAACGGCGCATTGATCTGCGGGCGTGCGGCGGAACTGACATTACTGCTCTGCCCGATAGCCAGGGTATACAGTACAGGTGTCGCAACGTTGGTGCGTGCAACAAGCTCGATAAAATAACGGCCGTCGGCATCAACACTCACTCCCTTTGTCACTTCGCTGTCGAAACTGCGAGCAGCCACCAGCGAGCCTTTGGTAGTCGCATCTTCCGCCTCGTACACCGCTAGCGTCAGATCCACGGTATCGCCTTGCGTGGTGCCCAGATCGTTGGCGCGGAATACGCTCAACATCACCTGTTGGCCCGACAATAGCTCCACGCTGTACACATCCTGAATATCGGCTTCAAAAGGTACCGGAATCGTGCCGGTATTGCCGAAGGCGTCTTCGTAGTATTCACCGGACGTGCCGCTCAAGTAACCGCCCACAGTAGCCGGGTTCGACAACACCTGGGCCGTTTCGATACTGTCGTTGCGCGCTTCGAGCGACAGGTTGTAGCGCCGTTCCACATCGAGGTCCACGTCGGACTCAGGCTCTATAAAGACCCTACCACTAAGCGAATAGGCCTGATTCGAAGCGCTACCTGCACTGCTGCTCCCATCGGACCCACAGGCACTCAACAACACACAAACAACGGCAACCAGGGCGCCGCGCCCGACTAAACACACCATGTAAACTTCCAACTACCTATACAGTTTTGACAGCCCGAGTACAGTGTAACGGGCTTACGGCAATTATGGCTTAATTTGCTGCGCATTCCTGAAAAAAGATACAGAAAGGAGACACTCGCAAACACGAATTTCTCTCATAACACTGCGAACGTGACCCACATCGCGTTTATAACCAGCACGCTATGGTAGCGTTGCCTTCGTCGCCAGGGATCGGCGTATCGAGTCGGCTAACCGCACGTTTTTGAGTTAGCCTGCAGACACGGTGTCTGCACGGCTCGCACCTCATCATTGATAAAAGGAACTTATCATGCCCACACTATTCTCACGTTCGTTCACGCTTTTTTCTATCGCCATGTGTGCAAGCCTTGGCATCGCCAGCGGCGCGCATGCTGCCGTGATCTTTGCCGAAGACTTTAATCGGCCCAATTCCGATACGGTCGGTGTGCTTTGGCAGGAATGGGAACAAGACAGTAACGACGTTGCTCTCTACAACCAGCAGTTACGTTTGCGCGATCATCAGAGCGAACAACTGGACGCTGCAGTATGGCGTCAAGTCGACACGAGCGGATATGAAAATCTGCAACTGGCCTTCGATTGGCGCGCCAGCAACAGTACAGAGGCAAGCGATACTCTCCATGCGGGATGGCGGGATTCGCAAGGCAGTATGCACGCGTTCTGGTCGCAAAGCCTGGGCGGCAGCGGCTTCACCAATCAGACGATCGCACTGGATGGATTCGCCCTGAACACGCTGTTCGATTTGAGTTTCTGGATTGATGTGAGCGCCGCCACGGAAACGGTCTACCTCGATAACCTGCTGTTATCGGGCGACACCATTGCCGGTACACGCCAGCCCCCAAGCACCGACACGGGTGCGGCGGTATCGGTGTACGAGCCGGGCAGCATCGCACTGTTGGTTATGGGGCTGAGTGCTCTGGCATGGCGCCGCAAGTCACTGGCGTAGCGGCCGGTAGCCTGTCTTGCGAAACGAAACCAGACGGCGGCACTTACCGGAACCGGCTTGCGCGCCTTCCGGTAAGTGTTGACCGATGAGCCGCTCAAGGTCGGCCAGATGCCGTCGCTTCGCCGTTATGTACCGTATATTCCGCTAGACTCAAGAGCCCATCCTGATCCAGATCACCCTGCAGCAAACCGCTTTTTAATTCGCCGGCCGCCGCCACCTCAACGGGGCTCAGCGCGCCATCGCGGTTGATATCGAGCGTCTTGAAGGTAGTGTCTGCCGCAAGCAATTGCCACTGAGCATC
>JBFHUL010000090.1:0-12486 GCA_041590075.1 Oleiphilaceae bacterium | reverse complement strand
GCGAGTATCAAGGAAACACTGGAGGTTGCCACGGTATTAGAAGAGCAGGGTATACAGGCAGCAGTGATTGATGTAGCGAGCCTGTCGCCAATCGATTACAGGCCCATCCTGCAGAGTGTGCGCAATACCGGCCGATGTCTGATTGTACATGAAGCGGCGCGCCATGGAGGATTAGGCGGTGAAATCGCTGCGACCGTACAGGAGCGCGCCTTTCCTTACTTAAAACATCCGGTCTCGCGTGTGACAGGCTTTGATACGGTTATGCCGTATTTCAAGAACGAGCAGCATTATTTGCCTGGCACACAGCGGATTCTTGATTTAGCCACTCAACTCGTTGCTGTACGCAAGGAGGTGAGTCATGAAGACATTTAAACTGCCTGACCTCGGTGAAGGTTTGCAGGACGCGGAACTGGTGGAATGGCTGGTACAACCCGGAGAACATGTTGTTACGGATCAATTGATAGCCATCGTCGAAACGGCCAAAGCCATTGTCGAGTTGCCTTCGCCTTACGAAGGCTTCGTTCGCGAACTCTTCGCGCAGCCGGGTGAAACGGTTGAAGTGGGTGCCACCCTCATTTCATTCGCTGACGCGCCACCCTCCGACGAGGAGGGCCGAGAGGTGCAGGTCTCCGCGGCGGATATTTCCAAGGCGGATATTCCCGGGGCGAATATTCTGGAGGGGGATAGCTCCGATGCACCGCTCCAGCGACACAGCGTTTCCGTGGTGGGTAACCTCGAGTCTGCGAGGGATGAAGTGGTCACCGAGACCTTCCGCTACGGCAGCGACGCATCCGTACCGTTACCTTCAAAAGGGGGCATAGAGCGCTCGCCGGCTAAGCGACGAGTATTGGCTACGCCCGCAGTGCTGGCGATGGCGGCTAAACTCGGTGTGACAGATGAACTGAGTAAAGGCGAGTATAGTGATTGGACCGCCGCGCGATTACTCGACGTATATAAGACGAAGTCTGGCAAGAAGCCGTCGGACAACAACGCAGGACTTGCTCCCATTCGATTATCAGGAGCGCGTAAAGTCATGGCGCAAAGCATGGCCAAATCGCATCAGCAGGTGCCTGCTGTTACGCTGTTTGATGACGCCGATTTGGGCCACTGGTCGGCTAAGCAAGACATTACATTGCGCTGCATTCGTGCCGTCATTAAAGCCTGTGCGAAAGTTCCCATACTTAACGCCTGGTTTGACGAAGAGGAAATGAGTATCCAGCCTTTTGATGATGTGCATCTGGGTGTTGCTGTGAATACCGATAACGGGTTGTTTGTTCCGGTGATTCGGCACGTCCAAACTTTAGTTCCGCAGCGCATCAGAGAAATACTGGACAAGCAAATCATCGAAATCAAACAGCGACGCATTAAGCCACAAAAGCTGCTCGGCGCCACGATTAGTCTGAGCAACTTTGGAACGCTGGCGGGGCGCTACGCAACGCCCATTATCGTCCCCCCACAGGTTGCGATACTGGGCGTGGGCAAGTTGCAACAGGTCGTTAAGTTAGTGGAAGGTCAGGTCGTTGCGTGCCCGGTGTTACCGCTGTCACTGAGCTTTGATCACCGCGCGGCAAGCGGTGCCGAAGCCGCCTTATTCCTGCAAACGCTTATCGAGGATTTACAGTTGGATAATCACTGATTTCACCTGTAAAAACGCTGGGTGTACACCGTGTAATTACGCGAGAGACGCGGTACACTTGCCGCTCGTTTAACATGGACTGAAAATCCGATGAAAGCCTTGGTGATCATTGCCGTGGCGGGTGCGATAGGGGCGCTTGCACGATACGGGCTGGTGAATCTGGTTGGGGGAAAAAACTTTCCTTGGGGAACGCTCGTCGTCAACGTGGTCGGCTCGTTTTTCATGGGGCTCGTTTATATCCTGATCATTGAAAAGCAAAGCTGGCCTGCGGAGATGAAACCGCTGATCATGACCGGTTTTTTGGGCGCTTTTACCACCTTTTCGGCCTTTTCGCTAGAAGCCTGGGAGCTTCTCGACAGAGGGGAGGCGCTTGCAGCGCTTGGATATATACTGCTTTCGGTGATTGCCTGCATCCTTGCGGTGTCTCTGGGCGTTTTCTCTGGAAGAGCCACCCTGTAACATGCATTTTCAATCCATTATTTGCCATTGATTCAACGTAACCGATAACAAAGAAACCTGAACTATGCTTGACGCGAAACTCGTCCGAACGGATACCCAGCTCGTTGCACAAAAACTCGCCAAGAAAAAAGTAGACTTCGACATCGCGGCTTTCGAGACCCTCGAAGCCCAGCGAAAATCGCTGCAAACCAAAACCGAACAACTTCAGAACGAGCGCAACTCAAGATCCAAGTCCATTGGTAAAGCCAAGGCGGCCGGTGAGGATATAGCGCCGCTCATAGCCGAAATGGATCAGCTCGGAAACGACCTGGAAGCTTCGAAACAGGAGTTAAAACAAGTTCAGGATGCCTTCTCTGAACTGTTGGCCGGTTTGCCGAATTTGCCAGATGACGATGTGCCAGACGGTGACTCGGAAGATGACAATCTTGAAGTGCGCAGGTGGGGCGAGAAAACCAGTTTTGACTTTGAAGTGAAAGACCATGTTGCCCTTGGTGAACAGTTGGGCAATATGGACTTCGAAACTGCGAGCAAATTAACGGGCTCGCGCTTTGTGGTAATGCGCCGTGAATTGGCAAGATTACATCGTGCGTTGGCGCAATTTATGTTGGATACGCACACCCGCGAGAACGGCTACGAAGAGGCCTATCTGCCCTATATCGTGAATGATGAAAGTCTGTTTGGTACCGGTCAGTTACCCAAGTTTGCCGAAGATCTTTTCAAGCTCGAAGCGGATCGTGACTTTTACCTGATACCCACGGCAGAAGTGCCTGCAACCAATCTGGTGCGAGACTCTATTCAGGATTCAGCCGACCTGCCCCTCAAGTTGGTATGCCATACGCCCTGTTTTCGTAGTGAGGCAGGTTCTTACGGTCGCGATGTACGGGGCATGATTCGTCAGCATCAGTTCGACAAGGTAGAGCTGGTTCAAATCGTGTTACCGGAACAGTCTGATGCGGCACTCGAAGCCTTAACCGGCCATGCAGAAGGTATTTTGCAGGCATTGGAGTTGCCCTATCGTGTCGTTAAGTTGTGTGGTGGAGATCTGGGTTTTTCTGCGGCCAAAACCTACGATCTGGAAGTATGGCTGCCCGGCCAGCAGGCTTATCGTGAGATTTCTTCATGCAGCAATACCCGCGATTTTCAGGCGCGCCGTATGCAGGCCCGCTATCGCTGTGCGCAGACCAACAAGCCGCAATTGGTGCACACACTCAATGGGTCCGGTTTGGCGGTTGGGCGCACCATGATTGCCGTGATGGAAAATTACCAGCAAGCTGATGGTTCCATTCGGGTTCCCGATGTATTACAGGCCTATATGGGTGGCCTTACTGTCATCAACAAGGCATAAGACATGGATTTCCTGCCGCTGTTTTTCGACCTCAAGGATCAACAGGTGCTGGTGTTTGGCAGTGGCCCGGCCGCAGTCCGCAAAACTGAGCTCCTTTTACGCGCGCAGACCAAGGTGTATTGGGTGTGTGAGGAGATACCAGAGCATTTGGTGAGCCTGGATCCTATCTCTCTGGAGCGTGTTGAAGAGGCCGACCTTGCGCCTTGGGAACAAGTGCATATGGTGGTCGCCGCCACAGAAGATGCCCAACAAGATGAACTGATTGCCCAAAAAGCCCGGCAATTGCGTTTGCCGGTAAATGTGGTGAACCGCGCCGCGCTCAGCAGTTTCATTTTTCCCTCAATCATCGATCGCTCCCCGGTATTGGCAGCAGTGGCAACGGGAGGAGAACTTCCGGTGCTCACGCGTTTATTGCGCAATCGCCTGGAGTCGAGCATTCCTCATGCGTACGGACGGCTGGCCTTACTGGCAAAACGCTATCGCGACGAAGTGCGTAGTGTGTTACCTGAGCTGAATGCGCGCCGCCGCTTCTGGGAACGTACACTGGAAGGTCGGTTCTCAGACCTGGTTTTTTCTGGCCGTGAACGCGAAGCCGAAGACGTATTACAGGAATGCCTGAAGCAGGCGGAAGCCGATCATAGCCCCGTGGGGGAGGTGTATCTCGTGGGTGCCGGGCCGGGTGATCCCGACCTGCTTACCTTTAAAGCGTTGCGCCTTATACGGCAGGCGGATGTCGTCTTGTTCGACCGTCTTGTCTCGGAGCAAATTATGGCGCTGGTGCGACAGGATGCCGAAAAAATCAATGTCGGAAAAGAGCGCAGCCGACATAGCGTGCCGCAGGATTCCATTAACGATTTATTAGTAAAATACGCTAAAGCCGGTAAGCGGGTTTTGCGACTGAAAGGTGGTGACCCCTTTATTTTCGGGCGCGGAGGCGAAGAAATTGAACGCCTGGCGGAGCAGGGCGTGCCCTTTCAGGTGGTGCCGGGTATTACTGCGGCATCGGGGTGTGCGGCCTATTCGGGCATCCCCCTTACACACCGCGACTACTCCCAGTCTGTGAGATTTATTACGGGCCATCTCAAAGATAATTCTTGTAATCTTCCCTGGCATGAATTCGTGCATGAGCACCAGACGCTGGTGTTCTATATGGGCCTGGTGGGCTTGCCGGTTATCAGTCGCTCTTTGATGGAGCATGGTATGCCCGGCGATAAGCCGGTTGCCTTGATTTCGCGAGGCACCACTCGTGATCAACATGTTCTGGTTGGACGGCTCGATAATATCGCGGCACTCGCGCAGGACGAAAAAATCAAAGCCCCCACCTTGATCATTATTGGTGATGTCGTGAAACTTCGTGAGAAGCTGAACTGGCGCGACTAAGCTCGCGTTTATGTAACACAATTTTTGATTTTCTGACGTAATGTAGCAGTGTGCCTTCTCGCACAGAGCCGCTGCGCAATGACGATCATACTTGCAGAAAACCTGTTGCCCTTTAACTGATGTTGGCTTGGAAGGAGTTTTCTGTGACTCGTAGCGTTCCCTCTCATTTGCTTAAAATGCGTGTCCTACACGAGATACCACGGCATATTTACTGTTCAGATATGCCCGATCCGGTAACCATGCAAGACCGTAACAAGCGTCTCTCTTTCCTTAAGTTTTTACGTCAAACTTCCCACCATACGCCGGCCCGTGCGCAATCGCTTTCGAAGAAGGACTGGATGTTCAATGTTGCGTTATGGTTGGATTTTCCCACGGCGCCGCTCAAACCCGTATCTCTGTGGCTGATGTGTGAAGACAGCAAGGGACAGCGGGCGGAACTGATTGACGAGCAGTTGGTGGGTGATGCGACATCGCTGATGCTCTCAGGTAATGTACGTATACAGAGCCGAGGCGAAATTCAGGCGCTGCGTATTGCGTGTGCAGGGCTCGACGATCAAGATCGCTTCAGTGTGTGTGAACAGCATATCAAGCTGATTGAAACAAGTCAGGAAGCCATGAAAGCCTCCTGACCCTTTTGACGCTTTGTCTATCTGACGTCTGATTCTCTCTCGAATTTCTCTGGCCTGTGTGCAGCATCGTTTGCAGCGCGGGCCTGATTGCCTGTGCGGCTCATAACGATGGTCTCGTGTTCACGTGCGGCAAGGAATAGTACCTCCTGGTGTTGCAGCAGCTGTTCGATGCGGCCTGTATCGGAAATTTTCTGTTGTTCTATCACGTTTCATTCCTCATTCTTGCTTTACAGTAACTAAGCGAGAACAATGCCAATCTTAAAAGTGCTTTTAAAACAGTAGGGTGGAAGGTTTGAGGTGATTACGGCCCGTCACAAAAATGACAAATTTTGTCAGTTTATGACTGTTCAATAAAAAAGCCGTCATGATTGACGGCTTTTTCTCATACGGGAGTGGTAATTAGCGTTTGGGGAGAACGTCCTTGAGTTTTTGATGCATTTCTAGCACTGCTTTCTCGGTAGTCTCCCAGTCGATGCAGGCATCTGTTACCGACACGCCGTATTGCAATTCGCTGAGATCCTTGGGAATCGATTGATTGCCCCAGTTCAGATTGCTTTCGATCATCAAGCCAATAATGGACGTGTTACCCTCAAGAATCTGGTGCGTTGCATCTTGCATAACCAGTGGCTGCAGCGCAGGATCTTTATTGGAGTTGGCGTGACTGCAGTCGATCATAATGTTCTTCTGTAAACCGGCTTTTTCTAGCTCCTGCTCGCACAATGCAACACTGACAGAGTCGTAGTTGGGTTTGCCACCGCCACCGCGTAATACCACGTGCCCATATGGGTTGCCTTTAGTGCGCACCACTGACACCTGACCTTCGCGATTGATGCCCAGAAAGCTATGCGGATGCGCGACGGATTTGAGCGCGTTAATGGCAACCTCAAGGCCTCCGTCGGTACCGTTCTTGAAGCCGATGGCTACAGAAAGACCGCTGCTCATCTCACGGTGAGTTTGGGATTCCGTGGTACGCGCACCAATGGCCGACCAGGAAATTGTGTCTTGCAGGTATTGTGGCGATATCGGGTCGAGTGCCTCTGTAGCCGTGGGCAATCCAATCTCGGCAATATCGATCAGCAGGCGTCGGCCAATATGTAAGCCTTCTTCAATTTCAAAGCTGTCATTTAGGTGCGGGTCGTTGATGAGCCCTTTCCAGCCAACCGTTGTGCGTGGTTTTTCAAAGTAGACACGCATGACCAGATAAAGTGTGTCGGAAACCTTCTCGGATAAGGCTTTCAAACGCTGTGCATATTCTTTGGCCGCATCGACATCATGAATAGAGCAGGGGCCAATTACCAGAAACAAACGGTGATCTTTACGGTCGAGAATATTGTTGATCGTTTCTCTACCTCGCGTGACCGTTTCAATGGCTTTATCGCTGAGAGGGATTTCCGTTTTCAGTTGTTCAGGAGTGACGAGTATCTCCTGGGTTTCTACGTTCACGTTATCTAGTTTTTCTGTCATGTTTAAACCTACTTCTACATGCGGCTCTGGTCACACGGGGTGACGCCCGACCGAGTGGGCTATGCGGTTAGATCGATACGTTCGCCCGGTACGAGCAAGTGGGCGGTCGCTAATGTTGCGCTATTCATTCAACCTTTGCAACGCTCTGCATAAGGATGATTTAACATTCAAGAAAAAATTTATAAAAACTCAGCGGAACGCCCTGCGCTTACTATACTTTTTCGTTAATACCCTCTAAATAACGTCCGTTGAACGGGCGGTAGTAGCAAGATTCGGACTAGCACCTTGTGACTCAGGCAAATGAAATATCAGCATTAGATTCTGTCGTACTGCAGTTACGGGTGCCCGATTTCAAATACGCGCTAGGCTCGGATCAGTCACAAACACTAAGCCATGAACAGGCTGATGCTCTCCGCGAGAGTTGGCGACAAGGGGAGCATCCTTCGCTAACTAAACTTCTTAGAGCGTCGCAACCACTGGCTCCGAATGTTTTGAACGCTGCCTTTGTTGTTGATCGTATATTTGATGTCTGGATGCGCAAGAACAGTCTTCATGAGGCACTAAACTCCCATTTAGACTTTGTGCGCTTTGATGTGTTTGACCTCCTGCACCGCGCCTCATCGAAAACCAAACTGCTCAGCACGCTGGCTGAAATGCTGAATGACCTGGGTGCACTGGGCTTGGGCTGGATGCCCCATCCGGAACGCTCACGAAAACTCTATATTGATGGTATCAATACGGCCTTCGAGCAGCTCAGGGGCGACACGCTCGCTGCAATCAATGCGTGGTTTGAATTTGCGAACGCTCAGCGCGACAAACTGGAAAAAGTGCGCATGCGCCTGGGCGAAAGCGAGGCGGCGATTGCACTGCAGCGGTTTGCACGGTGTAAGGCTATTGTATTCACCAACCGGCTGATCAACGGTCGGACCCTGAGTCACCGCGTCGGTTTGTTCGTCGCACGGTACTACACGAACCTGCTTTCGCTGGCCTACATTAAAGGCGAACAGGAGAACATTGAGCAGGTGGAAAGCCTGCTTAAAAAAATCATTGCGGTATATAGCTTGAAAGGCAACGCGGCATTTCAATTCGCCGAAGCCCTGATTGATGAACTGTCAGAGGCCTGCACACACCATGAGGTGCGGGTGGAGGCGAATGACTGGGAGGGGCTGGAAGCCGACATGTTGCGTGTGCTACAGAAGCAGGAAGTGGAAGAAGGTTTGCAGGAACCCATACTGTTTACCGATGCCTTAATGGAAGACCTGCAGCAGAAAAAGGCGCCTGCGCTACCCGAGCCCGGACAATGGTATATCACAGAAGACGGCATCCGACAGCATCTCAGCGTCGTGTTTGAAGAAAGCCGGCAGGTGTTGTTCAGCAATTATCTGGGCATGAAAATAGTCGTGTTAACCCTATCAGAGTTAAACGCGGGCTTGAAAAGCCGCGCGATAAAACGATTAGCACCGGAAAGTACCTTCAGTGAGGTGTGTCGTTCGGCGATATCAGGGCTTTGCAAAATCGCAGAAACTCAGAAAAAGGCTCGGGTGGCAGCAGCACAAAAGGCCAAGCAGGAAGCCGAGCACCTGCTGGCAGAGCAGCGACGTGCTGAGCTAGAGGCCAAGACGCGAGCTGAGGAAATTGCCCGGCGCACAAAAGAGATTAAACTCAAACAGGCAGAGAAAAAACGCCTGGAGCAAGAGCAGGAGTTACGAGAAAGCCTCGGCAAGTTACAACTTGGCGCCTGGATTGGTGTCTTGAATAGCGAAACTGAGAAGAAAGAGCGCTACAAACTGGCCGTTAAGTTTTCTGCCAAGCGCAAATATCTGTTTGTGGATAAGCTGGGTATTCGTAAGCTTGAATTCAACGAAGATAAACTGATTGGTGAAATCATCGCGAAGAATGTTGAGGTACTGAGTGATGGAGCTGAATTTGAAGACAGTTTGGAAAGGGTGGTAAGTCGTCTCCGAATGGCGAAGTAAAAGGCGACTACCAATTAAACGGCACGATGGTGGCAGAATCAGAATATGAAAGATCCAGAAATATCAAAATACTTCGATATCGATGAACGGCGCGAAGAAGCTCGACTCAATCTGGGTGCCGAAATTTATGTCGAAACTGTTTCCAGTGAACCGGGAGAAAATACCCCCGCAGAGGTGATTCGTTGCGAAGCGGTAGATCTATCAGCTAACGGGTTACAGGTATTGGTTGATACCAAGCTTACTTCGGGTGCCATTCATACCCTGATCGTGGATATGGATCAGCGTGATGAGGTATTCAAACTCACGGCCGAGGTACGTTGGGTGAGACCCCACTCCGACGGTTTTCTCACCGGTCTGCTGCTCTATGAGTCAGACGGAACAGAAATCGTGGACTGGAAGCTAACGGTGGCCAAATACCTGAATTAAGGTAGTCATGGCGCAAAGCGTGCTTGCTCTTCTACCCATTAGTCAGCAGATGGGGGTGGGCCAAACAGCGTTTCCTGATCCAGAGAGTCCACCGCATCCTGAATGGTAAAGCTGCCCTCTGAACCTCCACCGTCAAGGCTGGGTAGCGGGTCGCCAGCGATAAACGCAGTCAAATCTGGCAGTGCCAGTTCCGGCTCTTCTTCCATGAGCAAGTTACCTGAAAAGGGATATTTTACCAGTACGCTACCGGATATTTCCTCCGACCAGCGTGTGGCGTGTTCCACATTCGACCAGGCGTCACGTTCTCCCCAGATTAACAGCGTGTCCTTTGAGATTTCAGAAAAATTGGTCAGTGTACCTTGCTCCATCAGGCGGCGCACAAGCTGCATATGTAAAACGTTGGCGCGCAGCGCACCCTCTGTTTGGGACAGATGGATATAGCGTTCCAGCGCGGCATCGGTAAGCTGGTCTTCTTCTGCGTAACGCTGGTGGGCGATTTCAGTGGGAATCGTCGCGGGTTGCACGTAGTTGGCGACCAGATGAGTTTCCGTGTCGGTCAGATAGTGCAAGCTATCCGGCACGGCCTGTTGATGTGCCAAGGGGGCCATGAGTACGAGCTTTTTCACGCGTGAGGGATGGGCGAGTGTGTAATTGGCGGCCAGATAACCACCATACGAGTGCCCGACCAAGGTAAAGTTGCGCAGATTAAGATCTTCGATAAAGTAAGTCAGCGTGTGCAGAATGTAGTCTTCAGAGAGGTTTTCGGCGCAGGTGTCGGTGGTGTCGTCTATGCAGTGGGGTGCGCCGGTGAGTCCGGAGCCGGGTAAATCAAGTGCGATCACGCGGTAGTCCTGACTCAGGTTTTCAACCCACTGTTCCCATACATGCAATGACGAGGCTTCTCCATGCACAAGCACGATGACTTCGCCTTCGCCCTTGTCGCGATAATGTACGCGCAAGCCAAAGTCATTCTCTATCCATTTTGAGTCCGGGTAGGTGTAGCGGCTTGTCACATACCAGTCGGGCACTTCAGCCACCCCAAGAAAGCTGAGCAGGGAGGGGGAGGATTTGGTTGCTTTGCCAACATGCGCACAGGCCGAAAGCACTGAAATGAGCAAGACGAGAATACTGAGGTTAAAGCGCTTCACAGATGGGATTCCATATCCGTTTTGTTTGCCGTATTTTTCAAGCGAGAAGACTAAACACAAACCGTTCTTTTTTCAGTGACGCAGTGCGTGTTTAGCCCTTTGGGATGCTTATTCCTGGTCAAGATTGCCCATGGCGGTGATGTTGAAGCCGCCATCCACAAAAAGAATTTCGCCGCTGATACCACTGGCCAGATCACTGCACAGAAAGGCCGCTGCATTACCTACTTCTTCGGTTGTGACATTTCTGCGGAGCGGCGTTTGTTTTTCATTGGCGCTGAGCATTTTCCGGAAACTTTTGATCCCGGAGGCGGCCAGGGTGCGAATGGGCCCTGCAGATATGGCATTAACACGAATACCCTCTGGACCAAGGCTGTTGGCCATATAGCGTACATTGGCTTCGAGGCTGGCCTTGGCGAGCCCCATCACATTGTAATTTGGCAGCGTGCGTTGTGCTCCCAGATAGGTGAGCGTGAGCAACGAGCCGTTGCGCCCCTGCATAAGCGGGCGTGCGGCTTTCGCTAACGCAACGAAACTGTAGGAGCTGATGTCGTGGGCGATTCGAAAGCCTTCACGCGTGGTGTTTTCGACATAATCCCCATCGAGTTCGTTGGCGGGGGCGAAGCCCACCGAATGCACCACGACGTCGATACCTCCCCAGACTTCTTTAATTTGTTCGAAAACAGCGGCAATTTCATCGTCGTTAGCAAGGTCACAAGGCAGTATTAATTCGCTGTTCCATTGCGCACCGAAATCTTCGACGCGTTTTTTGAGTTTCTCGTTCTGATACGTGAGTGCGATCTCGGCGCCCTCTCGATGGAAGGCATGGGCAATGCCGGTGGCGATAGATAGCTTGCTGGCGATGCCAACAATTAAGACTTTTTTGCCTGCCATAAATCCCATGATTAATCTCCGTACTGGGCCAGTTGTAAAACGGCTGAAAAGCTTAGCATTATGCGTCTGGGCGGCCGCTGTAAAAATAGGCCGCCTCCAATAATTTTTGTGTATACGGCTGTTGGGGGTTGGTAAAGAGTGTTTCGCACTCGCCCGACTCGACCACCTTACCGTGGTGAACCACGATAATACGATGGCTGAGGGCGCGAACGACAGCAAGATCATGACTGATAAACAAGTAGGATAAGCCATACTTCTCTTGCAAGGAACGCAGCAGTTCGATGATCTGGATTTGCACGGTGCGATCCAGTGCAGAAGTGGGTTCGTCAAGCACGATGATTTCGGGTTTCAATACCAGCGCTCGTGCAATCGCAATACGTTGACGTTGGCCGCCGGAAAATTCATGAGGGTAACGGTGCCGTGTGTCCGGGTTAAGCCCCACCTCTTTCAACACTTCAACAATCTGTTGTTCGTGGCTCTGGGCTTCGCTTGGGAAGTGAATCTTGAGCCCCTCTTCAATGATTTGTGATACCGACAAGCGCGGACTCAAACTGCCATAAGGGTCCTGAAAAACAAACTGGATGCGGCGTCGGAAAGGGCGAAACGCTTTCTGGTTCAGATTATCTATACGTTGCCGTTGAAAGGAGATGCGCCCATCGCTGGTCTGTAGTTTACACAGCGCCAGGCCGAGAGTGGTTTTACCGCTGCCGCTTTCGCCCACGATGCCGAGGGTTTCGCCTTTTCGAATATAAAATTCGGCATTTTCCAGTGCGGTGAGCGTGCGCGTTGCGCGGCCCCATAAATTCTTCTCAAGCGCAAAACGTACCGAAAGCCCGTCGGCCTCAAGTATCTTGGGGTGAGACTTCGGTACAGGTGCCGGATGCCCACTTGGCTCGGCTTCGAGCAAGTCGCGCGTGTAGGGGTGAGCGGGTGTGCTGAACAGGGTGTTGGCGGCGGCACTTTCCAGCATGTGCCCGTCCTTCATGACCACCACCTGATCGGCATACTGGCGCACAACGTTCAGATCGTGAGAAATCAGAATGACGGCCATGCCGGTTTCGTCTTGCAGACGCTTGATCAATTCGAGCACTTGCCGCTGCACACTCACATCCAGTGCGGTTGTGGGCTCATC
>JBFHUL010000089.1:0-12794 GCA_041590075.1 Oleiphilaceae bacterium | reverse complement strand
TCTTTAAGCTGCTGCCCCTGTCGCTTGATCACGTGCTGTACCAATAATTCCTGATCGGCATCGGAGATATTGGTGAAATCCGCCCGTACCAGATAAGGACAATTGTCGGTTGCCTCCGGATGCTCTTCACAACCGATCACAGCAGCCAGCAGCTGCAGCCTGACGTTATTGGGAAAAAGCGTAATTTCAAGCAGCATGTGCTGGTTGAGCGCCATGGTTTCGTGGCAGGGAAAGGCAATACCACAAGCACTCAGATTCACCTGACACGCCTTCATGGCCTGCTCGTAGTCGGCAGCCTGTCCGGCCACGCCATGACCAAAGGCCAGATTGATTTTCTGATTGAACAGGTCGAGCAGCAAATGCACATCAGCGCTGACATTTTTGACGGACTGCAACGCCACCGAAATCTGCTCATCCATTTGCGCCAACAGGCTTTTCAGCGAACTGGGTTGCGCCCGAATCGCCAATTCCCGCTCGCCCTCATCCAGCAAACGATAGTTGAGGCCAATCAGGTCGGTGACGCGAAAGTAACGCCGACGTTCATGTTGCTCTTGTGCCATGGGCTTACCTGTCGTGTAGTGTGAGGATGCAACGCCGCTGTGCGTGCATCGTGTTTAAAAAATCTCGTCGGGATCAAGCTGAAACAGCTCATCCAGTTCAGAAGAGTCCCCTTCCAGGTCGCGACTTTGATCGCGCAATTCCTCGCGCACCTCCGAGTCGGTTTTCTCTTGAAGAATAATCTCTACCCGCCGGTTTGAGGCGCGATTTTCCGGCGTATCATTGGGTACCAGAGGGCGGGTGTCGGCAAACCCTGCGATGGTAAACCGCTCTTCGGCGATCTCACCGCTGTCGAACAGTCCATGAGCCACCTCCAACGCACGCGCTACCGAGAGGTCCCAGTTGGAAGGAAACTCCGCCGTTTTTATTGGCACATCGTCGGTGTGCCCCTCTACGGCAACGCCACCTTCAACGGTCTTCAGAATTCCGATGAGCTTATCGAGCACCGGTAAAAAGTCGTACTGAAGCTCGGCTGAACCGGAAGCAAACGCGCCTTTCTCCTGCACCCGAATCACGATTTTTCGCCCCTTGGTCTCAATCTCGACCATATCCTTCGACACTTCTTCCTGCAGTTTGGCAGCGATCTCGATCGCCTTCGCCTCGGTTTCTTCGTTCATCTGTTCAATTTTTTTGGCCACAAATTGACTGATATGCAGTTTCTTGCGACTTTCAGTTTCGGTGGTTTCGTCACAGGCCTGTGCCACGGCTTTTTCCACTTCAGCCTCACACAGCACCTCTAGTGTTTGCTGGTCCGCGTCGGTGGTTTTCTGCATCACCATTTGGAGTGGCGTGGGGTCGGGGCGACCCGGCGAAAACTCTTGCGCAATGACACTGGTACCTTTCGGCACGGCATTTACATTCACCTGATTCTGCACCCCGAATGCCTCGCGCATCGAACCGGCCAAGCGTTTAAACTTGAGCACGTCCATTTCGGCGAACGACAGCAAGAGCACGAAAAAACACATCAACAGCGACATCAAGTCGGCAAAGGTGCCCATCCAGGCGGGCAGCCCGGGGACACATTCTTCGCACTGCTGCTCTTCTTCTTCACTCATGAGGGAAACAATCCGGCGTTAAGTCTGTTTCTGACATCGCAATACTGGCCACTATTCTTCATCATTGCCGCGTTTGCCTTCCGGGAGGTAAGTGCGCAGCATGCCTTCGATAACACGCGGGTTCTGACCCGCCTGTATCGCCAACACGGCATCAATGGCCATCGACTTGATCATTTCTTCTTCTGCAGCGCGAATTTTAAGTTTGTCCGAAAAGGGTATCGCGACCATGTTAGCGAGCATCGCACCATAGAGCGTAGTGAGCAGGGCAACCGCCATTGCCGGGCCTATCGACTTGGGATCATCCATATTCGACAACATGGCAACCAGCCCGATCAAGGTACCGATCATCCCCATCGCCGGGCCGATATCGCCCAGAGCGCCCCACACCCCGGCACCCGTTTTATGACGTTCTACCGCCATGTTTTTATCTTTCATCAGTACGGTTTTAACAACGTCGGCATCGTGACCGTCAATCAACAAGCCAATACCTTTTTTCAGAAATTCGTTGGGAATTTCCTTGCCTTCAAGCGACAGCAAACCGCCCTTGCGCGCTGCATCGGCCAGTTCGGTCACCGACTCGATCAATTCCTCCGGCGAATCGATCTTGAACATGAAGGTTTTGGCAACCGTCTTACCCGCCGTGAGAAACTGACCAATAGGGTGTTTCATAAGACAGACAAGGGTTGACCCCACTAACACAATGAGCACGGAGGGCACGTCGACGAACATGCCCACCGAACCACCCAGCACCATCGCAAAAATGACGATACCAAAACCACCGAGCATGCCGATGAGGGTTGCTAAATCCACTTGTGACTCCTAAAAACCCGTAAGGTGAGGCGGCGACCTGTCAGACAGCGTTTGCGGCCCTGAAAACCGGAAACTGTTCTAAAAACTTTGGCCTGCCACTCCAAGAAATTGCTGTGCCTCTGTATACTATGTCCGCGTTAACGGTGGCGGTACGAAGCGACGTTGTGTGCACACGGTCATCTACCTGATCTCGCGAAAGTTTTTGTTATTCCGCCGATCGACCGTTTGTATTATTCAATCAATCAGTTTAGTCGGAAATAACAAAAGTTCATGCTTTTTTCGCCGGCAAATCAACAGCCTGAATCCGCTGTACAAAAAACCATCACACCGAACATCATGCGAGAAGATCATGTCTGAAAGTGCCTCTGCAAGTACCTCTGAAAGTACCGATAATTCCCTGCATCAATTCGAGCAGTCTCTGGAGCAGCTTGAAGACATCGTACGCAAAATGGAGCAAGGCGAATTGACACTGGAACAGTCGTTGGGCGCTTTTGAGCAAGGTGTGTCACTCACACGCCAATGCCAGGAAACGCTCAAACAGGCTGAGCAGCGCGTGAAAACCCTGCTGCTTGAAGGCGACCAACTGGTTGAGACCTCTTCGGATAACACCGCGGAGCCAGAGTGATCGCAATGTCCCATCATGCCTTTGGGGACTGGCTGACCGCGCTGCGCGAACAGATCGACCAGACGCTGGGCAGCCTCATCGCAGACGCGACCCTCTCTGACCACTCGCTGGCGCAAGCCATCCACTACAGCACATTACTGGGCGGCAAGCGTGTGCGACCTGCCCTGGTAATTGCCGCAGCCCAGTGCTTTGGAGCACCTTCCGAACAGGCACTGCTGCCTGCCTGTGCCGTAGAGCTGCTGCACACCTACTCACTGGTGCACGACGATTTGCCTGCCATGGATGACGACGATTTGCGCCGTGGCCAGCCCAGCTGCCACCGGGCCTTCGATGAAGCAACCGCCATTCTGGCCGGCGACGCACTGCAAACGCTGGCCTTCGAAGTACTTAGCCGCGACATGCCAGGCATCACCACGGCGCAACAAGTGCGAATGATTCACTGCCTTGCCAAAGCCAGCGGTGCGCGCGGCATGGTGCAGGGTCAGGCCCTGGATCTTGAGGCAGAAGGGCAGCACCTTAAATTGGAGCAACTCGAGACGATTCACCGCCATAAAACCGGGGCACTGATCGAAGCTTCGGTACTGATGGGCGCGCAGTGTGCGGCAACGCCGCCCAACCCGGTGCAGGAAACCCATCTGCGCGCCTACGCCAGTGCGATTGGGCTTGCGTTCCAGGTGCAGGATGACATCCTTGATGTGATTGGCGACACGCAGACCCTTGGAAAAAGTCAGGGCGCCGATGCAGCGCGAGGCAAGTCGACCTATCCCGCACTGCTGGGGCTGGAAGGGGCACGACGCAAGCTGGATGAGTTGCACCAGCAGGCACTGACATCGCTGAGTGCTCTGAATGCGCCCGACAGTTCGCGCCTTGCCGACATCGCAGACTTCATCGTATCCCGGATTCAATGAGCCGGATTGAACAGATAAAACGCGATGCAAACAGATGCCTTCTGCTATAATCCCGGCCTTTGATCGACCAAGCTGAGTTGCTAATGCCTGAACAGCCACTATTTCAAGAGATCCCCCTGCAGCGGCCCAATACGCCAATGCTGGATCGCATTGATTCCCCGGAACAATTGCGGCTGCTAGCGGAAGAGCAATTGCATCAGCTGGCTTATGAGCTGCGCGCCTATCTGCTGTATAGCGTGGGCCAAACCGGCGGACATTTTGGCGCCGGTTTGGGCGTTATCGAGCTCACCATCGCACTGCACTACATTTTCAGAACGCCCGAAGACCGCCTCGTTTGGGACGTGGGCCATCAGGCCTATCCACATAAGATCCTGACCGGCCGGCGCGACGCCCTACTGAGTATTCGTCAGCAAGGCGGTTTGGCCGCTTTCCCGGCGCGAGAAGAAAGCCCGTACGATACTTTCGGTGTAGGGCATTCCTCTACGTCGATCAGTGCCGCCCTCGGCATGGCACTTTCCGCCAAGCTCAAGGGCGAAAAACGTCGCGCAATTGCAGTGATTGGCGATGGTGCGCTTACCGCAGGCATGGCGTTCGAGGCGCTGAGCCACGCGGGCGATATCGCGCCCGACATGCTCGTGGTGCTCAACGACAATGACATGTCGATCTCTGATAATGTGGGCGGCCTGAAAAACCATCTGGCCCGCATTTTGTCTGGCAAAACCTATAACCAGATGCGCGATGGCGGCAAACAACTGCTCAGTTCCACCCCCGGCCTGATGGAACTGGCACGCAAGACTGAAGAACACGTGAAGGGTCTGATGGCACCCGGCACACTCTTCGAAGAGCTGGGCTTCAACTACATCGGCCCCATCGACGGCCACGACCTGCCTACACTCCTGCGCACGCTGGAGAACATGAAAGAACTGAAGGGGCCGCAGTTTTTGCATGTGGTCACCAAAAAGGGCAAGGGCTTCGGTCCGGCCGAAGCCGACCCGATTGGCTACCATGCCATCAACAAGATCGAGCCCAAACCCAAAGTGCAGCCTGCCACCAAAGCGGCGCGCCCTAAATACTCCAATGTATTCGGGCAATGGCTGTGCGACATGGCTGAACAGGATAAACACTTGGTGGGGATCACTCCCGCCATGCGCGAAGGCTCCGACCTGGTGCGCTTTTCGGAACGTTTTCCTGAGCGCTATCACGATGTCGCCATCGCAGAGCAACATGCCGTAACGCTGGCTGCGGGCATGGCATGCGAGGGCGTAAAACCCGTCGTCGCGATTTATTCGACATTTTTACAACGCGCCTACGATCAACTCATTCATGATGTTGCCGTTCAGAATCTCGATGTGCTGTTCGCCATCGATCGCGCCGGACTGGTGGGCGAAGACGGCCCCACCCATGCGGGCAGCTTTGACTTGTCCTATTTGCGCTGCATTCCCAACATGCTGGTGATGGCGCCATCAGACGAAAACGAACTGCGGCAGATGCTGTATACCGGCTTCGTGCATGCAGGGCCCGCCGCAGTGCGCTATCCTCGCGGCACGGGACCCGGTGCAACCATCGAAACGACCATGCATGAGCTGCCACTCGGGCAGGCCCGAGCCCTGCGCGAAGGCAAACGCGTCGCGATCCTCTCCTTTGGCACATTGCTGCCAGCAGCACTCGAAGTGGCGGAGCAACTGAATGCGTCGGTGTGGGATATGCGCTTCGTCAAGCCACTGGATGAACATGCCATGCGTGAAGCGGCCTTGTCACACGACCTGGTGGTCACCATAGAAGAAAACGTCGTGGCCGGCGGCGCGGGCAGCGGCGTGGCCGAGTGGCTGAACGAGCAAGGTATGGAAACGCCCATATTGCACCTGGGGCTGCCGGACCGATTTGTGGAACACGGCAAGCCACAGGATTTGCTGGCCGATTGCGGCCTGGATGCTGCGGGCATCAAGACACAGATAGAACAGCGCCTGAACACGAATCAGAGCGCCAATCTCGGGCACGCCTCCTGACCAACATTGAGCGCTGAAAGCGCTCAATGCATAGGCTATTCGGGCGCCTCATCATCCTGATGATGGCGCAACCAATGGCCCAATTTACTGGCTTTTGTGGTGAGGTAAGCGTCGTTATGGGGGTTGCGCCCTACTTCGATCGGCAACCGCTCAACCACCTCCACCCCACACTGTTTCATGGCTTCAACCTTACGGGGGTTGTTGGTCATGAGACGCAGTGCTTTGATGCCAAGGTGTTGGAGCATATCGTGGCAAATCGAGTAGTCACGCAGATCGGCAGGAAAACCCAATAATTCGTTAGCCTCGACCGTGTCGGCGCCCTGATCCTGCAAATGATAGGCTTTTATTTTATTGAGTAGCCCGATACCACGCCCTTCCTGACGCAAATACAGCAACACGCCGCGTCCCGCATCCGCAATACTCTGCATCGCCTGTTCCAGCTGGTAGCCACAGTCACAGCGCATACTGAACAAAGCATCGCCGGTTAAACATTCCGAATGTGTGCGGGCCAAAACAGGCGCGCCGTCGCAGACGTCGCCGAGACTCAATACGATATGTTCCCGCCCCGATTCCAGCTCCTCAAAACCGTGCATGTTGAACACAGCAAAGGGCGTTGGCAGGCGACAGGTTTCGATAAAACGAACGCTCACAAATAGGCCTCTGGATAAAAAAGGCGAGCATTGTATCACAGAAATTATGGCCCGCATGTCCCAACCCCGGGCAGGGTTTATCGCCTCCTGCACTAAACGTAGCTCCTTTAGCGCAAACCCGTCTAACCCAAGCACTTCACCCCGCCACCGGGCGCGTATACTTAAGGGGTAGATGCACGCCAGCGTCAATTCTGGCGGCACGGCCGTGCATGGAACCTTGCCATACCGAGGGAGGTGCATCATGAAACGTTTGTATTATCTCGCCCCCACCATCAACAGTGTCGAGGAGATCTCGGAAGATCTGCATAAACACGGCATCACCGACTGGCGATTTCACGTACTCAGTAAGGATGAAGCAGGCTTGTATACGCATCACCTGCATACGGCCAATGCCTTCCAGAAAACCGATCTCGTGCGGTTTATGGAGCGAGGACTGATGGTGGGCCTGGTGGTGGGTTTACTTTTCGCACTGCCGACCATCTACCTTGAAAACTTCACGCTGGAAGCCTGGCTGGCCATTTGCCTGTTCTGCGTACTGTTTGGAACCTGGGCTGGCGGAATCGGTGGCATTTCTCAGGACCATTACAAGACCAGGCGTTTTCAGGCTGATATCGATGGGGGTAAGCACCTGATTATGGTAGACGTGGGTAAAGACGATCTCGAACTGATCAAACAGCTCATGGCCCACCACCATCCGGAAGCGACCCTGCAAGGGGCGAGCTCTACCCATACCAACCCCTTCGCGTCGGCCCAATCGCCAAACATCATCAAATCTGCCTAACTCCTGCGGCCCGGTTATCCTTTGGTAACCGGGCAATTTTTGCCCGATCGCAATCATCGCGATTACGTGCTTGCTTGGGTACACTGTGCGCACGCATTTTTTCAAATAAAACACAGCATGCAGACGCTTACTGTTCAACAGCTACATAGCATGGCCCAGCATTTTCAGCAGCAGGGCCAATCACAACAGGCGATCAAGGCTTGGCAGGCATGCCTGAGCCAACAACCCGATTTTGTTCAGGCCGCACTGGGGCTCGCCCGTTTACTGTATCGGCATGATCAGATCCGCGCCGCAGGGCAGGTGCTGCAGCAGTGTTATCGCCAGGGCGGGTACAACTTTGAAATGCTGCATATGCTGGGTGCACTGCAACATTTGAACAGAAACTTCGACGCTGCCGATAAGCCCCTGCGCCATGCGCTCGAGCTTCGGCCCGACGCCCCTCAAACCAACACACTATTAGGCGCCAATCTCATTGAGCAGGGTCAGTTCACCACCGCCATCTCCCGGCTCAAACGCACCCTTGCCCACACACCTTATCATGCCGACGCGCACAACAACCTTGCCTGGGCATATCGGGCGATAGGGGAGCGTGCGCTGGCACTCCAGCACTTTATCGAAGCGTACCGAATTGAGCCCAAGGCTATCGACGCGTTGTGTGGCTGGCTGTTGCTCGCGGAACACACGCAAAGCAGTGAACAGCTGGAAGCGGCCAGACACCTGCTGAAACAAGGCAAGCTCTCGCCCCGGCAACGCATGTCGCTTTGTTTCGCATTGGGAAAAGCTGCGGAGGACCAAGGTACATACCAGGATGCTTTCGCGCTCTTTCAAGAAGGCAATCAGTTATGGCAAAGGTTGCATAGCTACGACCTCCGCGCCGACATCGCGCTCTTCGACCAAATCAAAAAGATCGATTACACGCCCCACAGCCATCACCCCCCCGGTACGCCAACCCCGGTGTTTATTGTTGGCATGCCGCGCTCCGGCACCTCGCTGGTAGAGCAGATTCTGGCCAGTCACTCGCACTGCGAAGGCGCCGGTGAACTGGCATTCTGGGAGCAGGCGCTGTTATCAGAATCGGGGCAATTCCTCTGGCCACCACAGCAGCACAAGACCTTACCCGAACGCTATATGGCGACGCTAACCGGCAATCGCGCGCCTGCACGCTGCCGCTATATTAGCGATAAAATGCCGCTCAACTTTCGCTTCATCGGGGCAATCAAAGCCGTATTCCCCGGCGCAAAAATCATTCATTGCCGGCGAGACCCGCGCGACAACTGCCTATCGCTGTACAAACACCTTTTCCCCGGCTTTGCACACCCATACAGTTACCGCCAAGAGGACCTGATTGGCTATTACCGGCTATACGAGAACCTCATGGTGCATTGGCACGAGCATTATGCGAACGACATTTTTGACGTGCAGTACGAACAGCTGGTTGGCAACTTCACGCAGCAAGCCACCCGCTTATGTGGTTTTCTGGGGTTGGAGCTTGAGGAGGCGTGTTACGACTTCCACCGCAACACAAGACCGGTGAGAACGGCGAGCTCCGAGCAGGTGAGGCAGGCGCTGTACGATCGCCGTGTTGGCCATTGGCACCATTACGCGGAACATTTGGCTCCCATCCTAAATGAGTTTAGCCGCCACTAACCGCCTGTCATATTCATAAAGCGCAGTATCGCCGGCGCATCGTCCTGCTCAAAGAAATGGCGTTCCGGCTTGAGATCCATGGCCGCCACGATTACGCTCTTCAGCCTGTCTTTGTCTCCGGGGTGCGCGCGCAAGACTGCCCGTAAATCCACTGAATGCTCATTACCCAGACACAACAGTAATCGCCCCTCTGTGGTCACCCTTACCCGATTGCAGTCACCACAAAAGTTGTGTGAATGCGGCGAGATAAAACCGACCCGGGTATCACACCCATCCACCGCATAATAGCGAGAGGGGCCATCGGTGGGCGAAGAGCCTGCAAGGTCCTGCAAGTGGTAGCGGGTTTCGATGTACGCCTTCAATGCATCACTCGACAAATACGACTCTCGCCGACTGTGCTCGTGAATTTCTCCCAAGGGCATTTCTTCGATAAAGCTGATATCTAACTGTTGCTGTATGGCAAAGTCGACCAGATCGAGTACTTCATCGTCATTGCGACCCTTAAGAATCACGGCATTCAGTTTGATACGGGTAAAGCCCGCACGTTTCGCGGCGTCTATGCCTGCCAGCACTTGTTGCAAGTCTCCGGTACGCGTTAAGGCGCGAAAACGCTGCGGATTGAGACTGTCGAGACTGATATTCAGGCGGGTCAGCCCAGCGCGACGCAAGTCCTGCGCGAGGCGCGGCAGCTGCGAACCGTTAGAGGTCATCACTAGCTCATCGAGCCCCTGCATGGCGCCCAGACTCTGTACCAATGAAAGCACATTGGCACGAACAAGCGGCTCACCACCAGTCAGCCGTATTTTGGAAACGCCCAACTCAACAAACGCGGCAGCGACTTGCTGCATCTCCTCAAGAGTAAGTACTTGCTGACGAGGGACAAATGTCATCTCCTCGTCCATGCAATAGACACAGCGGAAGTCACAGCGATCCGTCACCGACAGGCGCAGATAACGCACCTCTCGTCCAAACCGATCCACCAGCGCCATGTTTATCGGCCCTCAACCTTGTAGCTACCGGACCGACCACCCTGCTTTTCCAACACCCGAACGCCTTCGATCACCATGCCTTTGTCAACAGCTTTACACATGTCGTAGAGGGTCAGGCAGGCCACACTGACCGCCGTCAGCGCTTCCATTTCAACCCCGGTTTTTGCATCGAGCTTACATGTGGCCGTGACGTACACACCGGGGCGCTCTCCCGCCTCGCCTTCTTTTGGGAACACATCGACCTTTACCGAGCTAAGATTTAAAGCATGGCACAAGGGAATCAGTTCCGAGCATTTCTTGGCAGCCATAATGCCGGCGATGCGACATGTCGCCAGCACATCGCCCTTCTTGTGCTTGCCCTCCACAATCATGCGCAAGGTATCACTCTTCATGGCGACAAAGCCTTCGGCCCTCGCCATGCGATGTGTCACGGACTTATCACCCACATCCACCATGTGAGCATGCCCCTTGTCATCGAGGTGTGTGAATTCCTGACTCATAAGCACTTCCCGTAATATTCACCAGATTGCCAGGCCGAAATGGCGGCAATGCCCTGTGCACCCCGGGCAACCGCGCCCGCCTCATGTTCAGCCTGCATGCCACCCAAGGCATACACAGGCATGGTGCAAGTGGCAACGAGCGACTTGAATCGCTGCCAACCCAGTATTTCTGCTCCGGGGTGACTGGGCGTATCCAGCACCGGAGACAATGTTATAAAATCCGCGCTCAGGCGGTGCGCCTGTTTTAACTCCGCCTCATTGTGACAGGAAAGAGCCAAAGGTAGTTCCCCCGTCAGCGCATATCGGTCGCGGCCGACATTTGCAGCGATCTGTCGCTGCCCCAAATGAATCGCGCGCAGGTAAACATGCAGGCCTTTATCCACGGGCCGATCGGCTACCAACCAGTGTTGACTATCGCCAAATTGTTCTGCAATCGCCATCACCCAGTCGGAATAGGTGTTGTTATGGAGCTGCGGCAGGCGCAGTCGAATCAGGTCCAACCCGTTATCTCGCAAGCCTTCAACTTGCCGCAGGATCCCATCCAGGGAGTCACAGGCATGCGTGAAAGCATAGCGGGAGGGCAACTGGCAGGCCATCACAATAGGTCTGTTCGCGACAGGAAATTCATAGCGGTCAAGCTGAGCAAGCGGCACCCAGCGTATAGGCTGCCCTTCCTTGCCCCGTGCGTCCCCGCGCGTGTGCGGCACACGCCATACATCCAGCAACACCTGCTTATCGCCGTAATCGTGGTAAATGGAAATCAGAGGTGCGGGCTGCTCGCCCTGCTCAGGAAGTGACAAGTCCAGCTCTTCATGCAGCTCACGATCCAGCGCAGCAAGTACGCTTTCGCCCTGCTCGACTTTGCCACCGGGAAACTCCCATAAACCACCCTGATGAACATGTTTTGGGCGCTTGGAGAGCAGGATCTCTACGCCGCGAGGTGAGCGACGCTCTATCACGGCAACCGCTACATGCACCAACTCGGTTTGTTCAGGTACGGTAGTCGGCATTGATGGTGACATAATCATGCGACAAGTCAGTTGTCCAGACACACTCGTCGGCAGCCCCTCGCCCAAGCTCAACTCGCACAGTGATCTGCTCCCGATCCATCACCGACTGGCCCCGCTCTTCTGTGTAGTCCGGACTGCGGCCACCTTGGGCAACGATGCACACCTCATCCAGATAAATATTGATGCGCCCGAGATCCAGCGCCTCCAGATCGGCGCGCCCTACCGCTGCAAGAATACGCCCCCAGTTAGGGTCACTCGCATAGAAGGCCGTTTTGACTAACGGTGAATGTGCAATCGTGTACGCAACGTTCAGCGCTTCCTGTTGACTCGCCGCCTGTTGCACCTGAACCGCAATAAATTTGGTGGCACCTTCCCCATCCTTCACAATCAGGTGCGCCAACTCACGCATCAGGTCGTTGAGCGCCGACACAAAGAGCTCAAAGTCGGGATGATCTTCAGTTACTTCTGGCGATTCAGACTGGCCGCTCGCCAGCAGCATGCAGGCGTCATTTGTCGAGGTGTCACTGTCAATCGTAATGCGATTAAACGACTGATTCACCGCATCGCTGAGAAGTGTTTGCGCCAAAGCAGGCTCCAACCGCGCATCGGTCGCCACGAACGCCAGCATGGTCGCCATATTGGGCTTGATCATACCTGCGCCTTTGCTGATGCCGGAAATACGGATAGGTTTTCCACCAAACTCGATGCGACGCGTGGCCCCCTTGGGCCGGGTATCCGTGGTCAGAATGCCTTCCGCAGCACGCGCCCAGTTGTCTTCACTCAGGTCCGAAATCGCGGCAGGCAAGCCCGCTACGATTTTATCGACCGGCAGCGGCTCGCCAATCACACCGGTTGAAAAAGGCAGTACCGAGCTCGCGGAAACCTTGCCCAGTTCCGCCATTGCCAAACAGGATTGCAAGGCATCTTGCATGCCCTGGTCACCCGTACCAGCATTGGCGTTACCGGTATTGATAAGCAAATAGCGATTTTCGGTGCACTGTGCATTGTCAATTAGGTGTTTCCGGCACACATGCACCGGGGCGGCGCAAAACGCATTGCGGGTAAAAACGCCCGCACACGTGCCGCCAGCCTGTAATTCCAGCAACACCAGATCTTTGCGCTGCGCCTTTTTGATACCCGCCTCAGCAACCCCCAGACGTACACCTGAAATCACTTCAAAAGCGGGTAAGGGAGCATGACCAACTGCCATGAAATAGCCTCTGTTTAACTATTAGGATCACATTATGCAGGCGAC
>JBFHUL010000088.1:0-13638 GCA_041590075.1 Oleiphilaceae bacterium | reverse complement strand
GCGATTAGTATCGAGGCCGCTTGGCGACTTTCCAGTGAAGTGGAGAAAATGGAGAATCTGGGCATGTTGTTGGCCCATTCCGATTTTGTGAGTCTGCACGTACCGGCCATCGAGGCCACACGGCACATGATTAATCACGATAGTCTACAGGCGGCGCGCCCCGGACTGGTATTGTTGAATTTTGCCCGTGATCAGATTGTAGATGAGTCGGCAGTGTGTGCAGCGCTGGAAGGCGGGCAGCTGGCACGCTACGTGACTGATTTTCCAACGCCGGGGCTGTTGCAGCAGGAGCGTGTCATCCTGATGCCGCATATTGGTGCCAGTACGCGTGAAGCCGAAGAGAACTGTGCGGTGATGGCCGCCCAACAGCTCATGGACTACCTCGAACACGGCAATATTCGTAACGCCGTGAATTTTCCGGTGGCGCAGATGCCTCGCAGCACGGGCATTCGTCTCACCTTTGTGAACGAAAATGTTGCTGGCGTGTTGGGGCATGTGTTGTCGGTATTGGCCGAGGCCAATATCAATGTGATCGATATGCTCAATAAAAGTCGCAATGATCTGGCCTACAACATACTGGATCTTGAGCAAGCGCCCGATGAGACGGTGCTGGCCAATGTTGCTGAAGTGGAACATGTGATGCGCGTGCGTCTGATCTGATTATTGAATGCGCACCTGCTCAGCAGTGGCTGGCGGGCACGCTACACTTAAACCAATCATCGCTGATTTAGGAAATAACACACTATGGAATTCTCGACGCTCATCTCTTGGTTAGTGCTTATCTTTTTGGTGTTTTATGTGATTCGCATTTTCAACACTCTGGTGGCACTCAAGAATCGTTTTCAGAATGCCTTTGCGCAAATCGAGGTGCAGCTGAAGCGGCGTTATGATTTGATTCCCAATCTGGTGGAAGCGACCAAGGCGTATCTTGATCACGAGCGTGAAACACTGGAGGCGGTGATCAGCGCGCGTAACGAAGCGCTGGCCGGCCTGAAGGCGGCATCGGCGCATCCGGAAAGCGCCCAGGCCTTGGGCAAGCTGGCCTCGGCAGAGGGCATGCTGCAATCGGCACTGGGTAAACTCAATGTGGCGGTGGAGGCGTATCCCGAGCTTAAAGCCAATGCCACCATACAGCAGCTACAGGAAGAGCTTACCTCTACCGAAAATCGGGTCGCCTTCGCTCGGCAAGCCTTCAACGATGCCGTAATGGAATACAACAGCTATCGGCAAAGCTTTCCCCACAACGTCTTTGCACCGACCTTTGGTCATAAAGAAGATGCGGCACTGCTCGAATTCGAAGACAGTGCGCGTATTCAAGAAGCACCTAAAGTGTCCTTCTAAGTCTTGGTCCGTCACCTATCGTGAATTTTTTTCGCGCACAGGAACAGGCGCGCAAGCAAACCTTCTGGCTGGTGAGTGGTTTTGCGCTTGCCGTTACGGTGTTGGTACTGCTTACCCTGATGATTGTGGCTGGGTGTGTGTGGTATACCGACGTGGGCCTGCTGGCAGGTCAGGCAGGACCGGCGCCCGAACACGGGGGCATGATCGGCCAGTTTATCTGGGTTATGCAGGGGCTGGGCTGGCAGCGTATTCTGGCCATGGTGCTACTGGTTACCGGTACGATCGGTATGGGGGTGTTGTTCCGCTGGTGGAGCTTGCGTGATGGCGGGCGTGTGGTAGCGGAGTCTTTGGGTGGCAAACGCCTGGAACCGGGTGATGATTTTAAAGCCCTGCGTCTGCGCAATATTGTTGAAGAAATGTCGCTGGCTGCCGGGATGCCGGTGCCGCCCGTTTATGTATTACCGAACGAAGCAGGCATCAACGCCTTTGCGGCGGGGCTGTCGCAGGAAGACGCCGTGGTCGCGGTATCACAAGGTGCTCTGGATACCTTGAATCGCGAACAGTTGCAGGGAGTGGTAGCGCACGAGATCAGCCATATCCTCAACGGCGACATGCGTCTTAACGTGCAAATGGTGGCGGTGCTGCATGGCATCACCATGATCAGTGAAGCCGGGCGGGTGCTCATGGATGTAGGGAGTCGCCGGCACTACCGAAGCCGCAATAACAAAGGGGGCGGCCTTGCGGCGTTGTTCATGATGGGGTTGGCCTTATTCGTGCTCGGCTGGATTGGGCAGTTGTTCGGCCACATGATTCGCTCTGCCGTGAGTCGCCAGCGGGAGTATCTGGCCGATGCGTCGGCCGTCCAGTTTACCCGGAATCCCCGGGGGATCGGGGGCGCATTGCGTGTGATAGCCGGGCATGTGAGTGATGGCCGAATACGGCATCGCAGTGCGCAGGAATACAGTCATCTGTTCTTCGCCAGCGCACTGCGCGGCAACTGGTTCGCCAGCCATCCGCCCCTGCAGGAGCGCATTGCACGCCTGTTACCGGATTGGGATGGCTCAGCGCTTGAGGCAGCGCCGCTCTCGGCGCTCGAACAGCAACAGCAGGCCGCGCCCGTGTCGACGGATCGCGCCGCGGTAGCAGCGCTTGCGCCACTGGAATACGAAGCCGTGACCGTTCCTCGCGCGGAGGCCGACAGAACGGAATCAGCCCGTTCGGTGCTGTCTACAATCTCAGCGGCTAGCCTGAGCCTCCAGCAGGATGCGGTGGATTGCGTGACGCGCTGCGAGGTGGACATTCCGCCCGCACTGATGGAACGCCTGCACGAACCTCTCGGTGCACTCAGCATTGTGCTGGCGATGCTGCTCGATGAGGATGACGCTGTACGTGAACAGCAACAGTCGCTTCTGCTCACCCATGCCAAGCCCTGGTTGTTCGCGGTACAGGAGGCACATGTACGCTGCAGGGGGCTCCTTCCTGCGGCACAATTGGCGGTGCTGGAGTTGGCGATGCCTGCCATCAAGGCGTTGTCTACCAAGCAGTATTTGCGCTTGCGCCAACTGATGGGAGTATTGATTCAAGCAGATATGAAAGTCAGCCCGCGAGAGTGGGCGTTGTATGAGTGGGTGCGTCAGCATGGCGACCGCTTCTTTCGCCTGAGTCGACCGTTGAAACCAAAGTATCGGCGCCTGCATCAGATTCAGGATGCGTTCAATGTGGTTTTGTGTCGGGTACTTGCTTGCGAAGCCGACGCGCGAACGGCACGCGTCTTACGCCATCAGCAGGCCTGTGCAGTGGGCGGTTTTGAAGCAATGCCGATACTGGATGAGTCTGCGTGCCGGCAGGCGACCTTTACCCGCGCCGTGCATACCTTGCGCTATGCGTTCCCTTTATTGAAGCCCCGCATGCTCAAAGCATTGATTTTCGCGGCACGCAGTGATGGCAAGGTGAGTGCTGAGGAACAGCTGCTTGTGTCCACCATCGCGCTGATTTGGGACTGCCCCTTGATTGGCTTGGATGCGTCGTTCGATTGATTCGCCTGCATCGCTGAGCGTCACAGATGAGCGCCTGATCACTGGCCGGCGCTTAGCAGTGATTGTGTATTTTCGGGTGTGTCGGGTTTGCCATGCAAATAGCCCTGAAAGACGTCACAGCCCAGGGCATGCAGAATGTCCCGCTGGGCAGGTTCTTCCACCCCTTCAGCAACTACGCTGATACCCAGCTCATCAGCAATACCGATAATCATGCGTACGATGGCGTGCGAGCGCGGCTCCTCGGTGAGTTGACAGACAAAGCTGCGATCGATCTTGAGCACATCAATGGGCAGGTTACGCAGTTGGCTAAGACTGGAATACTCCGTGCCAAAGTCATCCATGGCAATACGAAATCCCAGTTCGCGCAGGCGATGAAGAATGTTGACGGCGTTACTGTGAGGCGTAACGAGGAGGTTTTCGGTCACCTCGATTTCCAAATATTTGTGGTCGATACCGTGGCAACGCGCTTGCTCGATGAGATATTCCGGGGTGCGCAGGTCCGAAAGGTTGTTGCCGTCCAGATTGATCGATACGGGTAGTAAAGTCAGGCCGTCTTCTTGCCAGACACGCATTTGGTTGAGGGTTTTTTTGATCACCGCCTGGGCGAGAGCGGTGCTCAATCGATGCTGCACGGCGACGGGTACGAATTCGCCTGGGCTCACCATGCCCAGTTCATCGCATTGCCAACGCGAAAGCACTTCAAAGCCGCAGATCGCCTGCTTGTTCATGCAATACTTGGGTTGAAACACGATACTGAGCTGTTCGTTTTCCAGATCACGCTTGAGATACCGTGCAATCTGATTCTGTCGCGAGCGTTGCTGCTTTAATTGTGTATCGCAAATCGCCCATGTTGTGCCTGTGCCCATGTTATCTAAAACAAAGTGGCAGTCTTGCCAGAGCCCTTTGACTCCGCTCTGAGCGCCGTGAACACCATGAGCTGCGCCCACGAGAACATTATATGAGCAGGGTGACTCGCTGGAAAAACGAAGCGCATCAAGGGCGTGGTCCAAAACTTTCATACCCGACGCTAACGCCGCCTCACCGATGGGGTGCAGGATAATGTCGAAGCGGTTGGCCTGAGAACGCGCGAGTAAACGTATGGCATCGGTTTCGAACGCTTCGGTAAAAAAGGAGCAGACCGATTGTGCGACACTGCGCGTGTGATTTTCGTCAGCTTCACCAGCCGACCAATCGAGCCCGCGCACTTCTACACTCACGACAGCCAACTGCGTGGTGCAATAGTCCAATTGGCCTTCCAGCGTTTTGGCTTCTTGCATCATGGCGAGAAGATTGGGCAGTTCGCTTTCGGGGTCACGGTGGGCAAGATGTTTCAGTTGTTCTTCGGCACGGCGATGCATGCTGATGTCGTTCACGGCCAAGGCGAACCCGCGCTCATCAAGTTGGAACAATTGCAGTTCCAGTCGTACCGAATTGGCCTCATTGCCACAGTCCAGCTGGAATTTTTTGCTGATACGGGCGTCCGGATCATTCCGGAGTACTGAAAAGTGCGCATCAAACGTGGCGGAAAGCTGGTGGCAAAGGCTGTCGTTTACCGAGAGATGAGAGAGGTTCTGTTGCAGATAAAAAGGTAGTTGAGAGAGCTCATCAGGGTGTGTCAAACAGCCATGCTGATCAAGTTGAAAGGCGTAATCATAGGCATTCGCTAGTTCATACATGTGCAGAATGGCGGTCTGTGATTCCGAGCCTGAGGCTTTGTCCATGACGGCCTTTGCCCGGTGCACAAGAACATCGAAATTAACCGGCTTTTCGAGATAGTCGTAGGCGCCATGTGCGAAGGCTTTGTCGATGTCGCTGGCGGCATTCAGTGAGGTGGCCATAAACACTGGGATGTTCTTGTAGGAGGGGTGCGAGGCGATGGCCTTGCAGGCCGAAAAGCCATCCATTTTCGGCATTTGGGCGTCCATGAGTATGAACTGAGGCGTAAAACGTTCCAGTTCGTTCAGGGCGGCTTCGCCGTTTTCTGCCAGTGCGACCTCATAACCTTGCTGGCTGAAATGATGCTGCGCGATGAGGCGGGTGGCGGCGTCGTCGTCGACGACAAGCACGCGTACCTTTTCATCAGGGTAATCTGTCGTGTAATGGGTGGTATGTGCGCAAGACTGCATGAGCATCTCTCCCTGCAAAATCAATGTTGGGAGATGCTGTGCATAGCTAATGCCAACGTTAGTGGTAATTCTGGTGATGGAGGGTATGTTATTGAATAAATGATAAAAAAATACAGTCTATGCACGATGGTAACGGTTTTATACGGCTTCGTGTGCAAAGTGAACGCGCGCGGATATGCAATTTGCAAAGCAGACTTGAATACCCACCTGCGAATTGCAAAACATGCGCGTTCGGTGCATGAAGTAGGGTGATGAGAAGTGATCGAGTGCGGCAGGTGCGACCGGGTATGCCTTAAATAATGCCTTGATCCAGAGCGCAAATCATGGCTGCACCCAGCTCTGCGACTTGCGTTTCAAACTGCGGGTCATAGTCGCCGCGCAATATCATGGGCTCCTGTACCCAGCGCCATTTCAACCCGGTGGTGATGCTTTGCAGAGCACGTAAAGTGCCCGTGCCGTCATGTCCGGCACGGATAAACGCCGCACAGGGAAGCCCCTGCTTGGCTTCCAGAACCGGGTAGTAGCAACGATCAAAAAAGTCCTTGAGAGCGCCACTCATATACCCCAGGTTTTCGGTGGTGCCCAAAATAATCGCATCGGCCTCAAGCACGTGGCTGGGCTGGGTATCGAAAGGTGAAAGGCTCTCAATCAAAACGCTTTCAATGTTTTGCTCTTGCATCGCGGCGATTAACGCGTTGCGCAGAGCCTGCGTATTGGGGGAGGGGCAATGTGTCACTACAAGGAGTTTTTTGAACTGGGGCATGAACTGTTTGCTCGGAATATCGGAATCGTTGCGTCGCTTCCTGGCAGTATAGCGAAGCCAGGCAGACGCTGGCGAGCCCAGGGATAAACAGGCCATCGCTTTGCTTTCAGCGGGGCGGCACGCTGTTGCATTCTGGCTGAGAATAATTGTGACGACGCTTAGCTTTCTGGATCTTGAATAAATATGTGAAACAGAAAAGAATGCAACACATGCTTGCGACGCTGATGGCAACAGGGGGGGGTACACTGGCCAAGCTTGCCGTATGCATCACTGACAAAAACATCAAAGGAGAGAATGACAATGAAAGGATCATGTCTTTGTGGCGCCGTCACTATCGCGACGGCCGATGTAAACGCGATTGATGCATGTCATTGTGGCATGTGTCGTAAATGGGGTGGGGGACCACTATTGGTGGCGCACTGTGGTACCAACCTCACCCTCACCGGCGAGCAGTCGATACGCGCCTATCAGTCTTCCGAGTGGGCGGAACGCGCATTCTGCGAACACTGCGGCACGCATTTGTATTACCACCTGCTACCGGGAGATCAGTACATGGTGCCTGCCGGACTGTTTGACACTGCACCCGCCTTTGATTTCCATGAAGAGATCTTTATCGACAAAAAGCCCGCTTATTACGCATTTTCTAACGATACCACCAAGCTGACCGAGGCGGAATTTCTGGCTAAATATGCGCCTGAATAACGCGCCTGCACTCATACTTGTTTTATTGGTATTCCTCTTGAGCGGGTGCATGGGGATGCCTGACAAGGTTAAGCCCGTGGTTGACTTTGAGCTCGATCGCTATCTGGGAAAATGGTACGAAATTGCGCGGCTCGACCATTCTTTTGAACGCGGGCTGGAGCAGGTGACTGCGACCTACACCCTGCGCAAGGATGGTGGGGTATCTGTTTTGAATCGAGGTTATTCAGCGGAAGATAAGGCGTGGCGTGAGGCGAAGGGTAAGGCCTATTTTGTCGAAGATGCCAGTCTGGGGTATCTGAAGGTATCGTTTTTCGGGCCATTTTATGGTGCCTATGTTGTTTTTGAACTCGACAAGCAGGACTACCAATATGCCTTTGTTTCAGGGCCCGATCATACCTATTTGTGGTTGCTTGCCCGCACGCCATCGCCGCCTCAGGCTGTGATCGATCATTTCAAGCGTGCATCGCTGGCGAGGGGGTTTGATCTATCTGAACTGGTGTGGGTAGCGCATCCAATGCACGAAGAGGGGCATTGAAAACGCGCTGATAGGCATGCAGTGATGTGAGGGTGGAACAGGGGCCGGCGATGCATACACCGGCCCTTGCTTTATCTAACCCCGGCAGCCACGCAGCACACCGAAGGTGTAGTCGTCGGCAGCATGACGGAATTCATCACCACAGTTCTTGTCGAAGGCGAGATCGTTTTTGCCGTTCTGGTCAACGATGCAGATGTCGTGGTCGAGGCAGTCTTTTGCCCAGGCACTGGGTGCGCCCCAACCGCATCCGCCACCGCAGCGTCCCATGCAATTGCCGTCCTTGTAGGCATTACCTACCACAATGTTTTTTTCTACCAGCTCGCCGCTGGAGCCTTTGTCATAAACGGCTTTGACAGTGCTGCCTTTATAGATACAGGTGATGCCTTCGTTACGCTCGTTTGCGGTCGCGGTTGCGGCCATGAAACAGCACGTAAGTAATACGGCAAGGATTCGTGTAAGCATGGTATGTCTCCTGTTTTTATTTTACTGCTTGGGATGTTGTGCCGATGCAGGTCGGCATGTTGTGTCTCTTATGAGACAAACCTGTTATTGCCCGTAGCCGGGCGTGATCGAGCGTTTGTCGTGGACAAAGTCGTCGGGTGAGTGGGACCAGTAACTCATCATTTGGGTGAGCATCAGCCCATGAAGCGGTAGCTCACCTTCAAATTCCTTCATGAGCGCTTTCATCAGGTATGTAGAGGTGCTGGCAATGATTTTGCGATGATCGGCTGTGAGGACGGCGCCACCACCATCCAGCTCCATGCGCTCTTCAACGATGTCGATATAGCCCTGAAACACGAGCTCCTTGTCCTCGGCATCCAGAAACAGGCTGAAGCGGACATCGTTGTTGGCGAATAGCCGGCTTTTGAATTTAAGGCGGCCAAAATCTGAGCTGGCCTTGCCCTGAAGTTCGTGGTGGGTCATGCGCTGGATGCGCAGGGAAAAATTATCCTGTTCGCCGTCATCAGGCGCTTGCAGCATCGCGAAGGAGGTGTCATCGCTTTCCTGCCACTGTGCGTAACCGTCTGCCTCGAAGTCATAGGCGAAGCTGACTTGGCAGGCCAAGGTGGAACAAATGATGAGGGTGCTGAGCAGTCTGTTCATGGTCGTCCCTTATTGTTGTTTTGCCGGGATCATGTTAATCGCGCATCGAAATGCCTGTTTGGTATGTGCAGGTCATTTAATACGTTATGAATTTATTGTCTGCTACGGCGCATTGTCTGTCATTGACGTGATACGCCAGTCGTCGCGCAGGGTGGCGTTATTGGTCGCTAAGGTGGGCGTGTTTTGTGATGCATGTCACAAAAGAAACGAAGGGCCTGAGAAGACGGAGCGCGCGAAATGCTGCCCCGGTTTTGATCCGGCCGTGGCGTCTTCGCGTAAGATGACTGGGCGTGCGCAAACAAAAGGAGGGCATCATGCAACCATCAATCGTCATGAGTATGGTCTGCGTCATGCTGACGACGTTTGCTGCGCCCCAGGAGAATGCTCTGGCGCCCGTTCATTAAAGCGTTAAGTCTGGCCGCTTTGGTGCAGGGCCTGTGTCGCCATGATTCAACGCAGAGTCTCGAAGAAACACCCACGCTATTTCTCAGCGTCTGCGATTTTATCCTGAGTGCGCAGTTCGAAGTCGCTGGCGTGGTGACGCTCCAATAGCTGATCGGCAGGATTACCCCAGGCGCGGTTGACCTTGCGACCACGCAGTACAGCGGGACGCATCGCGATTTGTTGTGTCCAGCGCTGCACATGTTGATAGCTTTCGACTTCCAGAAACTCGCCGGCGTCGTAGAGCTTGCCCTGTGCGAGTACGCCATACCAGGGCCAAATAGCCATGTCGGCGATGGAGTATTCCTCGCCGGCCATGAATTCGTTATTGGCAAGGTGGGTGTCGAGCAGGTGCAGCTGACGCTTGGTCTCCATGGCATAGCGGTCGATGGGGTATTTCAGTTTTTCGGGCGCGTAGGCATAGAAATGGCCAAAGCCGCCGCCGAGGAAGGGGCCCGCGCCCATCTGCCAGAACAGCCAGTTCAAGGCTTCGGTGCGCGCACTGTGCGCTTTGGGCAGGAAGGCATCGAATTGTTCGGCCAGATACAAGAGGATGGCGCCGGATTCGAAGATGCGTGTATCCGACTGGGTATCGAGCATGGCCGGAATCTTGGAGTTTGGATTGATGGCGACAAAGCCGCTGGAGAACTGATCGCCTTCACCGATATCAATCGGGTAGGCATCATACTCTGCTTCGCGTATGCCGCGCTCCAGAAGCTCCTCGAACATTACGGTGACTTTTACGCCATTGGGTGTGGCAAGGGAATACAGCTGAAAACGGTGCTCTCCGCGTGGCAGGGTTTTCTCGTGTGTGGCGCCCGATATGGGCCGGTTAATGTTGCTGAATTTTCCGCCGTTTTCTTTGTCCCATTGCCAGACTTTTGGGGGCTCGTAATGCTGCTTAGACATCTCACATCTCCTGGATTGTCGTGCGTGGAATAACAGGCTTCAGGCATTTTACGCAGGCGGGCCGCGATCAGTTTGAATCAGGTGTGATGCTGACAAACTTTGTCGCAATTAAAAAGCGATACCCACGGAATATAGCGTTCTGTTTAGCGCGTCGAGTGCACATCGGCGTGCCCGGAAAGCGAAATGCCGGCATGTATCACTACACTACATGACGCCGGTCATTGAGCGCAAAGAGGCCTTTCAGAAGTCGGTACAACACCCATACACCAATAATCAGCAGCATGGGGATGCCGATGACCATACCAATCACCGTGGCAATTAATATCCAGCCAATTATCAGCCACACCAGGGCAATCCAGAAGGTACCGATCAGCCAGTCGAAATGGGTGGCGAGATAGGTACCGACGGCGTCATCGCGCCAGATATAACTCATGATCAGTGCGATGATTGACGGCCAACCAGTAAGAAACGCGGTGATGATCAGCGCAGGCGATAGCAAGCCGCTCACGGCACTGAAGATGTGCAGACCATAAATCAGATAAGTAAGCTTGATGAGGTTGGCGGGGGGCTGGTTGAAGCTATCCAATTGCATCCTGGGTTTCCTTGCGGTGCGGTCGAACACGCTGTTCATCATAATGCAAAGCGGGCAGGTGTCACTAGCCTTCTGCGGCCAGAATCTTTTGGAGACGGGAGACGCTGTTTTGAGTGAAGACGCTAGCGCAGCACGCGTAACAGCACCTCGGCGACCTCGGGGTGACTCAACAGATCCATATGGTTGGCGTGCGTGATCAGATGCTGCTGCGTGGCGGGAATATGCAGATCCTGCGTTGTCTGGGCATGTTGGCCCAACGCACTGGCAACACTCACGAGGCCGTCGCCGGGCTGTTTTTTTCCCGATGGTTGTTTGGCGGTCGTGCTGGCGACGAAGCTGTAGCAGGCGATGTGGGCGGGGAGAGGCACTGCCGTGCGCTGGGCAGAACCCGTGTGGCCGGACTGCCAGTCCCGTTCAACAATAAAGCCTTCACGCAGGTCGTTGATACCGCTGCTGCGTAAACGTGTAAGACGCGCAAAGGGGCGGCTGTAGGGGGTGAAGTCCAGCAGGTGGTCAATCCAGTGGCCCACTTTTTCGAGAGGCGCACCGTGATGGGGTGTCCCGAAAAATGCAATGTGCCGCACACGCCGAGGCCAGACCATGTGCTGTGTTTCAGCGGTGTGCAGAGCCGCGCGTGTGACGAGCCCTCCCATGCTGTGCGCGAGGATGTTGAGTTGTACGTGGGGCGGCAAGTGGGCATCTACTTCTTGAAGTAATTCCGCCAGGTATTTTCCGTTTTGAGAAATATGTAAGCCGGTGTTGTAGCGCAGGTACACCGCGGGGGTGTCCAGGTGCCTATGAAGGATGTCACCGTAACTGCCTGGCCGGCGTTGCCACTGAAGATCGTTCATGCACAGCCCATGAACGAACAGGTTGATAGTACCCGTGTTGCTTTGAGTGCGTGCGGCAAGGTGCTGCGGCAACACATCCTCGCCGTTCGCGCGCAGCGACATGGCCAGCGCAAAAGGGTGATGAATGGCCTGTAAATGATCGCCCAATACGCCATTGAGTGCAGCGATCACCGCCAGCGTGGCTTCCGACTGTGCCAACTGTGGGAGTCGGGCACCCAACAAGCGCAAGGGCGGGTCCAACAGCGCGCTGCTCAGTCGCGTAATCCCCCTGACATGACCATAAACAAGGCCGGTAATACCGCGTGTTTGCTCAGACGAGTCGAGTAAGCCTCCCAGACTCGCAATGCTCTGATGAAGCGATTCGCTGATTTCGGATACGGCGATCACCGCGCTTTCACTCAGGTTTTTCACGCCTGTGAGCATGTCTTCGGGCTTGATATCCTTGTTCATTGTGGGGGCCGCATCTGTAAGTGAGTGTGGCATGGTAGCAGTCTTTTTTGGCATAGGTGTGACAAAAGTGTGTGAGGCGGCCCGCTGCGCTTTGCACCGGGCTGTTGTCACATAGGAGGTTCGGCTATGCTTGCTCCATCGCCTCGTGGGCCGGAGGCATATCTACAGTGCGAATAAACAACGAGCGAGGATGGCCAGATGCCATTTATACATATTCGATCACTGCCGCTGGTGCGCAGTATTGAAGTGCCCCAGGTACTGAAGGGCATTGCCGAAGATGTTGCACAAAGCATGCAGATCGACTTACGGCATATTCACACCACCTGGGAATACTACGCCGCAGAGCATTATGCCCGCGGCGTGGCAACCTATGAACAGCAGCCCTTGAGTGAGCATCCCATTCTGGTTGATCTGTTAACACCGGATACTCATGGCGATGAAAGCGTGCAGCGGATGTTGCGCACGATTGCTTCCAGTATCGCCGAACGGGCCCAGTTTCCGCTCAGCAACATTTTTATTCATCATCGTGAGGCCCGTTCGGGCAGGGTGTTTGATGAGGGCGAGATTGTTACCTGGTGAGCTGAGCCTGACGCAGGCATTAAAAAACCGGAGCGGGAGAGCTCCGGTTTCGGGGTTTGCCTGTGTGCGCTCAACACTCAGGCGGTGGCGACCATTTTGGGCGCGTAGATCTCCGCTACCGCTTCCATTGCCTGATTTGCATCGCAGTCGTGGCCCGATTGCTGGAGTGTGGCACCCAGGGACGCGATGCAGTGCTCTACATTTTCGCGACTACAGCCATTGCCCATGAGGCCAATGCGCCAGGCTTTACCGGCGAATTTGCCAAGTCCGGCACCAATTTCCAGGTTGTAGTGCTGAAGCAGATGACTGCGCACGGCGGCATCGTCGATGCCATCGGGTATTTTTACTGCATTGAGTTGTGGCAGGCGGATCTTCGGGGAAACCAAGAATTCGACACCAAGGGTTTCCAGCCCTGCGACCAGTGCTTCATGGTGTGTGTGGTGGCGCGTCCAGGCTGCTTCGATCCCTTCTTCCTGAATCACCAGCAGAGCTTCGTGCAGGGCGTAGAGACTATTCACCGGCGCGGTATGGTGATACGCCCGCTTGCCTTCGCCGCCCCAGTAATCCATGACCAGATTAAGATCGAGGAACCAGCTGAAATTCTTGCTTTTACGCTGCCGGATTTTATCTGCGGCGACAGGGCTGAAACTTACGGGCGACAGACCCGGAATACAGGACAGGCATTTTTGGGTGCCGGAGTAAATGGCATCGATGCCCCAATCGTCGACGCGCAGCTCACACCCTCCCAGCGACGTAACCGCATCGACAATGCTCAGACAATTATGGCGTTTGGCGATTTCGCACAGAGCCTGAGCATCAGAACGCACGCCCGTCGAGGTTTCGGCGTGCACGAAGGCTATTGTGGTGATACTGGGGTTAGCCATCAGAGCTTCGTTGACCCGATGCGGATCCACCGCTTCGCCCCACTCGAAATTCAATGCGGTGACGACCGCACCGGCACGCGTGGCGACTTCGGCCATGCGCATGCCGAAAACACCATTGATGCACACCAGCACTTCTTCACCGGGCTCAAGCAGGTTCATGAAGCAGGTTTCCATGCCCGAGGAGCCGGGCGCGGAGACAGGAATCGTTAAGGCGTTGCGGGTTTGAAACACGTACTGCAGCAACGACTTGATTTCATCCATGAGCTGAATGAAGCTGGGGTCGAGATGTCCCACGGTTCTTTGGGAAAGCGCGCGAAGCACGCGG
>JBFHUL010000087.1:0-13646 GCA_041590075.1 Oleiphilaceae bacterium | reverse complement strand
GAGCAAGAGGCGGAGTTGCTAAACTTTCAGGAGGAGAAGCTCAAAATTCGCAAGCAGTTGCGCGATGTGCAACACCAGCTCGACCGTGACATCGAAGCATTGGGTACGCAGTTGAAGCTGATTAACATTCTGCTGATACCGGGCCTCATCTGTATTCTGGTGCTCGTCGCCTCTGCTCGGCGCCGGTTTCGCTAATGCACACGGGGCCCGATTCGGTAGACAGTCTGAGACCCACGGTCTTGGTCATCGACTCGGGTGTAGGGGGATTAAGCATCTGTCAGGATCTGGTGGATGATGATCTGCCTGTACGGCTGGTGTACGTTGCGGACAATGCCTGGTTCCCCTACGGCTTGCTTGAGGAAGAGCGGCTTACCGAGCGTTTGATTGCGATCGCTGACGCCATGCTTCCCTGGCATCAGCCGGATCTGGTGGTGCTGGCCTGTAATACCGTGAGCACTCTGGTATTGCCGGTATTGCGTGAGCGATACCACGTTCCCTTCGTGGGGGTGGTGCCTGCCATCAAGCCCGCTGCCGCCTTGTCGTTGACCCGGTGCATTGGTTTGCTGGCGACGCCGGCAACGGTGCGTCGCCCCTATACCGATCAGCTGATAGCAGACTTCGCCAGTGATTGCGAAGTGGTGCGCGTTGGCCGCAATGAGTTGGTCGTTGAGGCGGAGCGCTTATTCAAGGGCGAGCGTGTGTCACCCAGCGTAGTAAGTGAAGTGCTGGAACCGTTTCGTGTCACGCATGAAGGGAAGAAGGTGGACACCATCGTTCTGGGGTGTACGCACTTTCCCTTGCTTAGGCCCTATTTGGCAGACGCCCTGCCAGGTGTGAACTGGGTGGATTCGGGTCAAGCGATTGCTCGGAGAGTGGCCAGTTTATTAGCCGATACATTCAGGGGGGCGCCTGAGATTAAATCGAAGCACATAGAACACACCGTATATTTTACCGGGCAAGTGCCCGAAGCTGTCGTGTTCAATGAACAGTTGCGCCAACTGGGTTTGGGGAATGCTTCACTGCATCCCCTGCATCTCGCGCGATGACGTCAGGAATGTTTCTGCGCCAGTATGGCCTGATAAAACACCTTTCCAAATACCGAGAAGTGCTTTCTTTCCTTTACGCCTAAGCGGTTTTTCTTCAACAGCGGCTCGTAGTCGTAAATCTGGTGTATGGCGTTGCCGGCAGCCGCAAAAAATGCCGTCGCTGCGGCAAACCAGTAGACATTCTGTACGCTGCGATTAAGCCAGTTCCCTTCAGGTGGTTGGAAATCACCAATGACCAGTTTGCCGCCAGGCTTGATCAATTTGCTCAGGTGGCTCAGAAGCAAAGTCATTTTTTCGCGTTCAAACACGTTCAGGAAAAAGTTGGCAACGACCATATCGTAGAATTCGAAATCTTCAACTTTCAGAATATCGCTTTGCACAAGCTCGATGGCCAGCGTGTCGCGTTGCGTATGGGACGCCATGTTTTTTCGGCACTGAGCGATCATGGTAGGGGAAATGTCTACGACCGTAACGCGAGCTCCCAGAGACGCGGCATGAATCGCATCGCGGCCCTGTCCTGCGCCGGCAAAGAGTACCCGACTGCCGGGGCCCAGCGTGTCTGGCCGCAGCATGGCGACCTTGCATTGATCAATGGCCTTGCCACTGTATAGCTGGCTGAGTTTATCGTAGGCGGGGCCTACCAAGCGGTATTTATCGAGCATTGTGGGAGTGTTTAGCGAAAAGTGTGAGACTGCTTGCCGGGAAAATAAATGTCAATAACAAAAGTTAAGAGAGGCGCGCGGTACTCTCTTAACTTTTGTGTTGAGTGCTAAACCGCAATAGAACGCGTGCGGCGATTCAGCATATCGAGGATAAAATGGGCCGGTTCGGCGCGTCCGAAGTAAAAGCCTTGAATTTCCTGGCATCCCAGACTTTTCAGGTAGTCCAGTTGCGCCCGGGTTTCCACACCTTCGGCTACGATATTCAACTTGAGCCCATGTGCCATGGAGACAATGGCATTGACGATACACGCCTCGTTCATGGAGTCGTGAATGTCTTTGATGAAAGATTGATCGACTTTGAGCGTGTGTATAGGCAGTTTACTCAGGTAGTTAAGCGAAGAGTATCCAGTGCCAAAGTCATCAATGGCGATACTCATGCCGTGCTCAGACAGCTGGCTTAATTTCAGTGTCATTTGCTCGAGATCATTCATGATCACGTTTTCGGTTAACTCTATTTCCAGATTACTGGGCGGAAACGCCGTTTCATCCAGTACCGTAAGCAGTTGTGCGACGAACTTGGGGTGTTCTACCTGCAGGGGAGAGAAGTTTACCGACAGGCGAATGTCGCCATGGCCGGAATCGATCCACTGCTTCACCTCCTGACACGCCGTTTTGAGCACCCAATTGTTGATATCGGGCATGATCTTGGTTTCTTCGGCCAGAGGAATAAATTCTTTCGGCAGAACCAGTCCGCGAGTGGGGTGTTGCCAGCGAACCAGCGCCTCCACGCCCACGATACGTCCGGTCACGGTATTGATTTTGGGCTGGTAGTAGACCTGAAATTCGTTGTTTTCCAGAGCGTTGCGCACATCACGTTCCATGCTGAGACGATTAGATGTGCTGACAACCATGGTATCGCTGAAAAACTGATATCCGTCTTTGCCACGGCGTTTAACATGGTACATGGCGACATCGGCATTCTGAATCAGCTGATCGACGGTTTCACCGCCGTTCGGGTACATGGCAATGCCGATGCTTACCCCCACATAGGCTTGATGCTCGCCCAGATTAAAGGGTTCCTTCAAAACCTTGATGACTTTCTTGGCAATCTTGCGCACATCTTCGGCACTATTGACCGATGGCAGCAGGAGTGTAAATTCGTCGCCGCCAAAGCGCGACAGGGTATCGCATTTGCGAACGCAGTTTTCGAGGCGGTGGGCGACCGATTGCAGCAAACGGTCCCCCATGGCGTGTCCTAGCGTATCGTTTACGACTTTAAAGCGATCGAGGTCGAGAAACATGACGGCGACTTTGTTTTTGTTGCGTCGTGCCTGCGCGAGAGAAATATTCAGGCGGTCTTTGAACAGGGCTCGGTTTGGCAAGCGCGTCAGCAAGTCATGATAGGCCTGAAAGTTAATGAAGTCCTCCGCCTCTTTGCGCTCGGTGATATCGCGTGCAGTGCCATAGGTTCCGATGATGCGTTTGGCTGTTTGCTGTGTTGCGTCGGCAGTACGCACTTTGCTTTCAATGGGGAAGACGGTGATCTCAAAGTGGCGTGATTGATGATCACTTTGGCGTGACTTAAGCTTGAGCTCGGAACTCCAGGTGCCGTTTTTCTTATGCAGCTGTTCTTCGAATATATAATGAGCGCGTTCGTGATCGCCTTCTTCCATGATCTCGAGATAGTGTTTGTCGACCAGTTCGGACTTTTTATAACCCAGCAGGCTTTCTATCTTGTTATTGAGAAAGCTGAAGCGCCCTTTTTGATCGAGCATGAACACGATGTCCGGTGAGCTGTTCACAATATAACGATGCAGCTCTTCGGACTTTTTGAGCTTTTGCTGCATGACGGCATGCGCTTTTTCCAGCATTATTTTCTGCAAGGAACTGCGCACGGTGCGCAGCAATTCTTCCGGATGATAGGGCTTTTTCAGGTAATCATAGGCACCGCGGCGCAGGGCTTTGCTCACCGCTGAGAAGGACGACTCACCACTCACCACGATGGTGGCGGTGTCCAGTTCATTCTGGGCGATGAAATCCATAACTTCATGTCCGCCCATGTCGCCCATCTTGAGATCCAGCAGCACCAGGTCGTAGTGGTGATGCAGCAGCTTTTCACAGGCTTCCAGGCCGCCAAGCGCCGTGTGGACACGATAACCCTCGCCCACCAGCAACTTTTCGAGGACGCTGACCAGACGCTGTTCATCATCCACGACGAGAATGGTTGACTCATCCGTTTTGAGGCCGGACGCCTGTAGAGATTTGAGTGCTTTCATGTGTATCAGACCGTTATAAGTGGCTTGGGCTTCAGTTTTTTATAGGGAGTAGGATCTGAAACTCCGTGCCTTGTTTGTTGCTTCTACAACTTATGTTTCCACTGGCGTCCGTGACCAAGTTTTTAGTTATGCTCAGGCCGAGGCCTGAATGTCCCGCTCCCTTTGTTGAGTTCAGGGGGGTAAACAGGTTCTTCAAAATATGTTCCGGCATGCCCGGGCCATTGTCCGCTATGCGTATCTCAATCAGGTCTTCGCCCTTGGCGTCTACACACTGGCTGGTGGATACGCGCAGGGCACCGCCTTTGGGCATTGCTTCAACCGCATTCTTGAACAGGTTAGTGAGAATCTGTCGTAGCGCATTGCGTGAAATGGCACTATCTGCCAGCTGTTCATCAAGCTGCAGATCACAGCTGATACTGCGTGTGGCGAAAAGCGAGCGACGGTAAAGGCTGCACAGCGCCTCGATTTCCTGATTCGCATTACTGCAGGCCGTGTCTTCGTCGGCGCTTTGCAGATCCTTCAGGCGGAACAGGATGCCGCTCGCACGCTCTATTTCTTCTCGGAGAATAGCGATTTCTTCGTAGGTTTCACCTTGCTCCGAAAGCTTATTAGCCAGGCTGGCCAGATAATTACTGATAATATTCAGAGGGTTGTTGGCCTCGTGTGCGATCTCGTGCACGCGCTGCATCAGATCCTGTAGACTCAGTTGTTCTTCGTGTTGCGTAATGCGGTATAAAGTATCTTCGCAGTTTTTGGCAATTTCATGTGCGAACAGCTGCAGGAGTTGGAATTGCGGGCCTTGAATGTTAAGTGGGTGTTGCTGTGGCACCACGAGTACACAATACAAGGTATGCGAGGTCGCAATGGGGATGCAGCATAGGTGTCGGCACTTGAGTAATCGCATCACCTGCTGATCAACAACCGGAGTAGGCGCGTCGACCTGGTCCGGATCCAGACAGGTGATCAGGCGTTCGTGCGCAGCCTTGGCGATAATGCTGCGATCACTACTCATTTTAATACGCAGGTTGTGTTGCGCGTCCTCATCGCCGATCGGCACGAGTTCGTCGGTGTCAGGCTGTAGCCAGAAAATCAGACTGCGGTGGTAGGCAAAAAGTAGCTCCAGCGTGTTCTGAAATGCCTGATTGAGTTCCTGTGGGGTTGTGGCCCGACTTATTTCACCCGCTGCGGATTGTACCAGCCCCAGATTTCGCACTTGTCTGGCCAGCTCAATTTGCTTGGCGTGGTCTTCTTCCTGAAGGGCTGCGCTGAAATTGATACCCAGAGAGCTGGCTATTTCGTCGACTTCCTGAGTGATTTTTCCGCTGATTTCATTGACCAGCGAGGCGTTCAGATCAAACAAAGATTCGGCGCTGGCGTATTGTGCTTCGCCAATATGGTGCAGGTCTTCGCTCAACTGTGCTGCCAGATAAATGATTTTCACCAAATGGTGAGCATCGCCGACATCGCTGAGGCTTGCATGGTGGTAGGCCAATGCATCGGCGGCAAAATCACTGATACCCCATTCCCGCAGTAACCACGCGCCAACGTCGGCATGGCTGATACCCAGGTGCAGCTGCTCGTCATTGACTTGTGCCAGTGGTGAAGCGGATTGCTCCCGGAGGCTCTGGTAATCTTCGCCATAGTTGGTCTCGAGCACCAGCTCGCCAATATTGTGGAGTAGACCGGTGAGGTAGGCTTCGTCTGCATCCGGGTAACTGGTGAGAATAGCGAGTGACTTGGCCATCAGGGCACAGTTCAATGATTGTCGCCAGAATTTCCGCAGAAAGCTGGTATGTGTACTGCTGAATCCGGAGAAGAATTGCTGTATGGAGGCGGTAATGACAATGGTTTTGATCGTGTCGGTGCCCAGCATGAAAAGGGCCCGCTCCAGTGAATCAACCCGTCGGCCGCGGTTGTAATAGGAGGAGTTTGCCAGAGCAACAACGCGCGCTGCGATGGCGGCATCGCGGCCAATTATCTGGGACATATCCTGAAACGACGCACTCTTGCCGTGACAGGCATCGAGCATGTCGACCAAAACATGGGGCAGCGACGGGAGACGATTTGTCTTCAGTGCGGCCAGGATAGAGTCCGGGGAGGAAGGCATAACCTTGATACTTTTTTAAGCGCTTAGATTAGATATTAGACAATAGTCTATAGAAATTAAACATTTGCTGAACAATATTTAAGTAAATAATCGGAAAACGTCTCTAAGTGGGCGAAAAAATGAAGTTCACATTCGCGAATGATGTGGCTTTTTATAGGTTCGTAAACCGGCTAGAATCGAGTCTGTTTCGGTCGACCAGAAGCGATGAGTGTCTCGTGCAAGAGGCATTGCGATGACTGGCCTACAGGTCAGAATGTCGGATAAACGATAAGCCCGTCGATTGAATAACAATAATAATGAGGGTGTTCGCGGTTTGGTCGATTCTTCCGGCGACAGGCAGACACTCCCAGTGTAATTCAGAGCGTAGTAGTCATCATGTCTGTTTTGAGTATGCATAAAGATCATCACAAGAGTCGTGTACCACGTGTACTGGCCATTACGGGTGGCAAGGGCGGTGTCGGTAAAACCAGTATTGCCGTCAATCTAGCCATTGCGCTTTCGCGTAATGGCGCTAAGGTCTGCTTGTTTGATGCCGACACCGGCCTCGCCAATGTCAACATCATGTTGGGCATGCACCCGGCCTATACGCTTGAGCACCTGTTCACGGGTGAAAAGTCCATTCAGGATATCGTGGTTGAAGGGCCTGAAGGTATACACATTGTGCCGGGCGCATCGGGCTTTGCGCAGTGTGTGGAGCTGGATGTAGGGCAGCAGCAGCGCCTGTTGAGCTCCATTGAATCTCTAGAGCCCCATTACGACTACATGCTGGTGGATACGGCAGCCGGTATTTCACCGACCGTGCTCCACTTTATTGCCGCGTCGCAGTTGGCGGCGATAGTGATTACACCTGAACCCACTTCATTAACCGATGCGTTTTCTCTGTTAAAGGTATTGAAGCGGCGCGGCTATCGCCGGCGTGTGCAGGTGGTGGTGAATATGTCCAGCAATGCGACGCAAGCCGAAAAAGTCTATCGCCGGTTTCAGGGGGCGGTCAGCAAATACCTAGGCTTACCCACGGAGTATCTCGGCTCGGTGTGGATGGATGAAAGTATGCGCACCGCGGTGACTTTGCAACGGCCGGTCGCGCTGTTTCCGAAGAGCGATCCTTCTGCACGCAGCTTTTATCGTTTAGCCGAGCGGATTGATGCGCTGTTTTCCCGGAATGGTGTGCCCACCTTACCCTTCAGTGCCTACTGGCAGAAGCTGCTCGAGCGTCATGCCGCAAGGAAAGTAGGGGGGAGTACAACTCAAACCGCCTATGTGCCACAGCACCCTGTTGAGACCGAAAAGTTGTCGCAGATTGAGCGGCAGTTGGAAGCCACGCGCCAGCTAACAGCAGAGCCCAAGCAAGCTGCATCGCATTCCGAGCTGAGTCCTTTGAGTGCCGATGCCGAGAATCAGTGGCTGGATCTGCGAATTCGCCTCAATCAATTTGTAAGTAAGCCTGAAACCACTCCGGAGCAGGTCACGACATTACTGTCTAGCTGTATATACAGCTATGGCGATCGCTTGGGTAATGCGGCCATTGATCTGGTGCACGGTTTAATGGCAGCGTTACGCCCCGAGTCGATGACGGAAACCGAAAAGCGCGTGTTACGTGCCGATTTTGAGCGCATATCTTCTTCCCTTCAAGGGTACGAAGAGGCCAGCGAAAATGCGTCGAGTGAGAATCCGGGGGATAGCATCAAGGTGGGGTACGATGCACAAGGCTTCGGTTGCCAGGAGGGGTTGGCCAGACAAATTCGGCAGGCGGAACAAATGCCTCTGGAAGCCCTGCTGGAATCGATTAAATACGCTTCGTTGGTGGAGTCCTCCGAGAAAGAAGTCTAGTTCCCCCATTCTCTCGCCCGAGCGCAGTTGCGTGCCCGGCTATGGTTGGCATGGTATCGGTTGAAGTGTGTTTACCTCTTTTCACTTTTGCACTGCGTCTTGCTCCCCGGGCAGGCCTTGTCGCACAATACCCGATGCAGGAATACCGCAGGGTCATCAATCCCAACGGACTTATAACGATAAAACTCTCCACGGGGGCACAAGCATGAGCGAAGGAAAAATCTACCCGGTAAAAGAAGATGCAAAGGCGCGCACACGAATTGATTCCGACGCCTATGCCACGCTATATCAGCAATCTATAGAACAGCCGGAGGTCTTCTGGGCGGAGCAGGCGCAACGTTTGGATTGGATCAGGCCGTTCTCTCAAGTCAAAGATGTTTCCTTTGCTTCGTCCGATCTGCATATTCGTTGGTTTGCCGATGGTGAATTGAATGCCTCGGTAAACTGCCTCGATCGCCACTTGGCGGAGAAAGGGGATCAAACGGCAATCATTTATGAGGGTGATGATCCCGCCGTATCGCGTCATATCTCCTATCGCGAATTGCACGCGGAGACCTGTAAGTTTGCCAACGCCTTGAAAGACTTGGGTGTAAAAAAAGGCGATATCGTTACCGTGTACATGCCCATGGTACCCGAAACCGCCGTGGCGATGCTGGCATGTGCCCGAATTGGTGCGGTGCATTCCGTCGTATTTGGAGGCTTTTCTCCCGATGCATTGGCGGCGCGTATCGTCGATGGGCGCTCCAAGTGGGTAGTCACAGCCGATCAGGGGATTCGCGGCGGGAAGAGCATTCCGCTCAAGGATAACGTCGACAAGGCCCTGCAGAACGAGGCGGTGACAACGGTCGAAAAAGTGGTCGTGCTCCGGCGTACAGGCGCCGATATAGATTGGGTCGAAGGGCGCGATTGCTGGTATCACGCACTTCTCGCGTCGGCGTCGGCCGAGTGCGAGCCGGAAGTAATGAATGCGGAAGACCCTCTGTTCATGCTGTACACGTCGGGCTCGACGGGCAAACCTAAAGGCGTTTTGCACACCACGGGTGGTTACCTCGTCTACGCATCGCTCACCCATGAAATCGTTTTTGATTATCAGGATGGTGACGTGTATTGGTGTACTGCCGATTTTGGCTGGATCACGGGCCATAGTTATATTCTGTACGGTCCGCTGGCCAATGGTGCGATCACTCTGCTTTATGAGGGGGTACCTAACTACCCCGATATTTCCCGATTCTGGCAGGTGGTCGATAAGCATCAGGTAAATATCTTTTATACCGCGCCCACGGCCATTCGTGCACTGATGGCTGAGGGAGATGGCCCGGTAAAGAGTGCCAAGCGCGACAGCCTGCGTTTGTTGGGGTCGGTAGGTGAGCCCATTAATCCTGAAGCGTGGGAATGGTATTACAGAGTGGTAGGCGAGGCGCGCTGTCCTATAGTGGATACTTGGTGGCAAACCGAAACGGGAGGGGTGTTGCTTTCGCCCTTACCGGGGGCGACCGATCTCAAGCCGGGTTCTGCTGCACGACCTCTGTTTGGTGTTAAGCCCGGACTGGTCGATAACGAGGGGAATATCCTTGAAGGAGCCGCCGAAGGGAATCTGGTAATGCTGGATAGCTGGCCGGGTCAGATGCGTACGGTTTATGGCGACCACGAACGGTTTATTCAGACTTATTTCAGTACATACGAAGGTATGTACTTTACCGGAGATGGTGCTCGACGTGATGAAGACGGGTACTACTGGATTACAGGTCGAGTCGACGATGTGCTCAATGTTTCCGGGCACCGGATGGGTACCGCTGAAATCGAAAGTGCACTGGTTGCGCACCCGGATGTTGCGGAGGCAGCCGTGGTGGGCTATCCACACGACATAAAAGGGCAGGGTATCTATGTATATGTATCGCTAATGCACGATCATGATGTGGAAGAAAATGACGCATTCAAAAATGTGCTCAAGGAGTGGGTGCGCAAAGAAATTGGGCCGATTGCCACGCCGGACCTCATTCAGTGGGCACCTTCCTTGCCAAAAACGCGGTCCGGCAAGATTATGCGGCGTATTCTGCGCAAGATCGCAGCCAATGACTTCGACGCTTTAGGTGATATTTCAACACTTGCGGATCCCAGCGTGGTCGATCACCTGATCGAGAATCGCGAAAATCGTTAGCACCGCACAACGTAAAGTAAACAGGCGAATGCCTGTTTACTTTACGGTATGAATCTAATTGCAAATCATTATTATTTGTATATAATTTCCTCATCTTATTGTGAGGTGTGTGTATGCTGGTATGTGTGTGTCAGGGGATAAGTTGTCGCGATGTTGATGAAGCGATGCGTGAAGGGGCAGCTAATGTCAAAGACCTCAAGCGTGCGCTGAATCTTGGCACCTGCTGTGGCCAATGCGTGCCCTTCACACGAGATCTTTTAGAGGAAAAATTACTCGCAAACACTCACAGTATGCCCTTTCATCTCGCGCAGGAACTCCGGGCCTAAGTCGTCTCCCGCGCGGTTTTTCACGGTTTTTCATCACTACCTGAACGGTTCAAAGTATCAACGCGCTTACATGTCGCGAGAGTCATACATTTTTGAGTTATGAGCGCCGCCATTATTGAATAGCATCCAATGCTCGCGCTCTTCGGTATGTGGTGACTAGCGCAGCGTTGTTGGTCGCACGAAGTCTGTACGATCCGACCTCAAAATATCGTGACTGCTGGTCATATTATTTGTTAAATGTGATCTGAAGCTATTTCTATTTTGCAAATAATCGTTTAAATTTCTCATCACTGTTCCAAAAATGGCATAAATGTCGGGTGAGGAGAAGGCATGCAAGACCTGAATGAAATGGCGATCTTTGCGGTCGTGGTTGGCTCTGGTAGCTTTACGAAAGCCGCCGATAAACTCAAGCTCCCAAAATCTACTGTAAGCCGTAAAGTCAGTCAGCTGGAAAAGCGAGTGGGTGTGCGTCTTATCAATCGCACCACCCGCAACCTCAAACCGACGGAAACGGGAAAAATGTACTACCAGCATTGTGTGCGAATGCTGGAGCAGGCAGAAGAAGCCGATCGCGTTGTGAACAACATGCAGGCCGAGCCCAGTGGACTGCTGCGGATAAGTACGCCGCTCGCATTCGCTACACCCTTTTTCGTAAATACCATCAAGGGCTTTCTGGAGTTGTACCCCAAGGTTGATATCGAGATCGTTTCTGACGACAAACACCTTGATATGCTAGAGTCGGAAATAGACATCGCGTTTCGCGTGGGGCCGCTATCGGACTCCAGTCTTGTTACTCGGAATCTGGGTACGGCACGCCTTTCTCTGGTTGCGTCCCCGGAATATCTCGGCAAGCAGGGTGCGCCACGTAACCTTGATGATCTGAACAATCATGTGTGTATTGCGCATCCGGCTGCGCCCTGGGTATTTACCGGGCCCAATGGTCAGCCCGTTGAGGTGGATATCAAGTCACGGATGATTGCCAATGATATGGAAATGATTAAAAACATGACCATTGCGGGATTGGGGATTGGGGCGGCCCCCCAGATTCTGATTAGCGATGACGTGAAGGCGGGCCGATTGGTAACGCTGTTGCCCGAGACCCCCTTTATGGAACGTACCTTTTATCTCGTTTATCCTAGCCGCCGGGAGCCACCGTCCAAGGTGACGGCATTTACGGATTTTATCTTTTCCAATTGCCAACCGGTGCCGCCGTGGGAGACCCTGGTTGATGTATTCAATGTGAATCCGTCGATCATGAATAATCTTTCCAAGCGCCCTGCAATGCGTTGAGGTCCTGCATGTCGGATGATGAAGACGATTTGTTTGCCAGTGAGATGGCCGGCGTGCAGCCGCTTCGCCAGAACCGCGCGCGCCTGCACAAAAAGCAGGAGCTAACGCCGGGGCATCATGTACGGCGCAGCCTGGCGGCGCAACATCGTTTGAACCATGATCCCCTTTCTTCGAGTGACGTTCCCAAACTCAAGTCCAACGATGTATTGGAATACCGGCGGGACGGTGTACAGCATGGTGTATATAAGAAGTTACGACTGGGGCGCTATGAAATTGAAGCGCGTCTCGACTTGCATAGAATGACCGTGGAGCAGGCGCGCAGGGAGGTGTTTCAGTTTTTGCGCGAATGCTACTACTACGAATTGCGCACGGTGATTATCCTGCACGGCAAAGGGGATCGGAACCCGGACCGTGTCGCCCAGCTCAAAAGCCACCTCTCGGTGTGGTTGCCTCAGATTGATGAAGTGATGGCATTTCATTCCGCGCAAAAACAACATGGCGGCACGGGCGCGGTTTATGTCATGTTGAAAAAAGGCGAAAAAACCAAGCAGAACAACCGAGAACAGTTTGGCATGAAATAGTGGTGGCTAGTATGCCCGCCGAGCTTGATTTGCCCTGCGCGCAAACGTAAGCTTTTTCATGTGACCTAGGGTCACGACCAACGATAATAAAACGCAGCCTGTTTTGATCCAAGTTCTTTGGTGACGTACCCCTCAGACCAGCTGTCTCAATATGATGGAGCTCCCCATGCAATTGACCGTCAATGGCAATTCTGTAGAGATTGATGTAGAACCTGATACGCCCTTACTCTGGGTAATTCGCGATGAAATACAACTTACAGGAACCAAGTTTGGTTGTGGGAAAGGCCTGTGTGGTGCGTGCACGGTGCACCTGAATGGCCAGGCAATCCGGTCGTGCATCACGCCGGTGTCGGCGGTTGCCGGGCAAGATATCACCACCATCGAAGGCTTGGCGCAAGGTGAAAGCCTGCATCCTCTTCAAGCGAGCTGGATCAAACACAATGTGCCTCAATGCGGCTATTGCCAAAGTGGTCAGTTAATGTCGGCGAGTGCGTTACTGGCCAATAATCCGACCCCCTCCAGCGAAGAAATAAAGTCGGCCATGGCCGGCAATATCTGTCGTTGTGGCACGTATCCGCGCATTGAAGCGGCCATAAAAGATGCTGTCGGTCAGCAGCAAACCAATCTCGACCTGGCGGTCGAGATTAAGGTATAGGAGGGGCGAATATGACAGCCATGACGAGTCGACGCAATTTCTTGAAAGCCAGTGCCGGAGTCGGCGGCGGGCTTACATTGGGTCTCAACCTGACCGCCTGTGGCGCACTGTCGAAGCGCCCCATCGATGCGGAGGGTAACTGGCAGGCCGATGCCTGGCTGGAAATTCAGCCCGATAACACCGTGGTGTTTACCCTAGACAGGGTTGAAATGGGGCAGGGTACGTATACTGGCCTCACGACGCTGCTTGCGGAGGAACTGGGTGTTGTGCCAGAGCAGGTTAAAGTGAAGTTTGCCCCAGCCGCCAAGGTATATCGCAACCCGGATTACGGATTACAGATTACTGGTGGCAGTAATAGCTTGTCGTCGAGCTGGGGCCCCATTCGCGAAGCAGGCGCGGCCGCTCGGATGATGTTGTTGGCCGCAGCGGAGGAAGTTTTTCAGGTACCAGCGAATTATTTGGAGGTACGAGAGGGCAAGGTTGTTCATCCAGCCTCAGGAAAATCATTACCCTTTGGTGCCTTGGCGAAGATGGCTGCCAATCAGGATGTGCCCGATGAGATTACGCTGACGCCCGCGGCAAAGTTCAAATATATTGGCAAGCAGAATCAACGACTCGATTCAGCTCTGAAAGTGCAGGGCAAGGCAAACTACGGTATCGACGCGCAAGTTGATGGCATGCGCTACGCAGTTGTGTTGCGCGCACCGTATATTGG
>JBFHUL010000086.1:0-14146 GCA_041590075.1 Oleiphilaceae bacterium | reverse complement strand
GGCAGTTCGAGCAGTGTTTCGAATTACTGAAAGATGTGTTGGGAGGCAATATGGCCGAAGCCGTCATCACCATCGCAGGGCTGGCCAGAGAGAGGGACCCGTTTGTGAGGGAGCTTGTTTATGAAGATTTGCGTAGAGCTTAGCGATTATTGGTTGTTTCGATAATTCCGGGTTAAGTGCTTATGGTCGCTATTTTTTTCGCATTACAATCATTGTTCACTGCCGCACAGGCAGCTTAGAAACAAAAGGGAAGGTTAATAAGTTTGGTGGTTACGGTTCACCGCCTGTGTTGAAAAGCAAAGGCTGAATGAAGCGGCTAACAGCTAATAAGAGGCTCTTATCGGGAGATGAATTAATATGAAACATTCGTCTAAAACCTCCATTGACATCAATTGTTTAGGTAGTGCTAACATTGCGGTTTAGCACAGAGCCACAGAGGTGTATTCAACGTAAGTTTTTCAGAAGTTGCTTCAGAAGTTGAGCCGGTGTTCAGATAGTTGGGTAGTGAGTGTTTCGTTGATATACAACTGATGCTTGGACCAACAACAGGGCCAGACTCGGCTGCGTAGGGAGGCGACCAAATGAAACGTTCAATAATAACAGTAGCGCTACTTCTTCTAATACCATCACTTTTCGCTCATGCCGGTTTTTTCGACAAGCTTAAAGAACAAGTCAGTGACAAGATTGAGCAAGTCGTTGACGACGTCACCCACCAAGAAGAGCCACCCGAATCCCACGAGCAATCCCCGACAGACGCCCAATTCTCCTTGCCGCCCGCTCAGTCAAAAGCAAGTTCAACGCCTACCGCGAAGGTCGCACAGCCATCGCAATTAAAAGGACTCGAATATGATAGTGAAGGGCGCATTGTTTTAAGGCAACGCTCTTCCTATGAACAAGATGCGGCGTTTAAAGCCTTGATCGCAAAAGTAGCGCTGGGTGTTTTTCCTGAATTGTTTGAGAGAGTCCCCATTGCGTTTGCCACGGAAGCGTTTTTAACTCCCCACGAATTGGATAAATACGTCGAGAAGGATGGCAGGAAGATGCGCGAGATCATGCGCATCGCGCAATCCAATTTCGGCCAAGAAGCTGCGGCATATTGCGACCCTCAAAGAAAACAATGCTTCCAAGGTAGCAATGCTTTTGCGTTGCGGCGCACCAAAGAGCAATTCGTTAAACAACTGGGGCCTCAAATAAAGGCGCAGGCCCCATCTTTGCCGATTCAATTTCGTTCGGTTGTCGCGCTGCGATTGGAAAAATACGACTTTGACAAAGCCGGTTTTTTTCTCGGCTGGCACACGCCCCAGCAGCCCTTTCATTACAATAAGCCATGGGAATTAAATGTCTACAAACTTCACTTTAGTCCTCCCGAATCGCGCTTTTCGCGTTACTGGTATCTCGAGGCTCAAGACGCTGAAGCCATTCTGATGGATGAATCATTGAAAACCGGGCCAGACAGTCATCGTCAGACTCCAGCGACAACCGTCTACGCCGCCACCAAACTGCAGCTTGTCGGTTCCCCTGCAGCGATAAACGGCTTGTCGCCTGCGCCAGGTGATAAGTTTCGGGGGGTGGAGCGTTACCTGTTACTGGAATTCCTGGACGACAAGGTGGAACTTTTTGCCGATCCTGAACTGCAACGACGCTTGGGCGTTGTGGAGATCAAATTGCCGCCGGATGCGATCGTCATGAGCGGCATTCCAGAAACCCTATCAAGCAATCGCACGAACGAATTGAACGGGCCCAATATCGCGGCCTTAGCCCGTGCAAGTTCGGGTAATGTTTTGGGTCATGAAGTGATGAACAAAGCGCAGGCGCATCAACTGATGCTCGACAATGTGTACTATAAAGCGACCGAGAATATACCCAATAAGAACGGCTCTTACACAACGACCGCTCCTCTGGATTACGCTGCGGGCTACCAACCCTTTTTTCCTCCTGGGTTGATCGTGAACGAGACAGACCTGCTCAGCGAATCTGGCGACACGCTGTTTGATGAGTGGATGCTGCGTCTCATCGAGCAGCATCAGGGGCGTTACTATGTGAAAACCGTGACGCGAATGGGTGGAAAAGGGGTGTCAGGTGGAAAGTCCTCTGAGGCGCGGCATGTCGCCATCGCGTTTACGCCTTATGAATCCAGAAACCGCAGCCTATACATGCAAGTGACGGAAGCACTGCGCGCGGAAGGCGTGATGGCCACGCAGTTGGCGATGTTGCCAATGCATGCCGGGCCGAATGCGGGCGATTTTTTTTCCGGCGAAGGTAAAAAGCGGGAAGTCGTTCTGGTTTTACCCAATACGGTAGACAGTTATACGGCCAAATTTTATGAGCCGGCCGCTTACGAAAAGCTAACGGGTACCCAAGAGGCACGCATTTCTCTGAATGTCGATAAGGTCAGACTGATTCCGGTTGATCAGGGCATGGATATCCTGGCTTTGCATGTTTCGCCCACATCCGTATCCGCTTATACCTTTGGCGCGGAAAACCGTCCGGTCAAGGTTATCGAGAAAGCGTTCAGTGTCGCCGCGTTGACGCCCGATCAGATTGACCTTAGGAGCTGGGAAGAAAAGCAAGCTGATGAGAAAGCAAGAAAACAACAAGCATATGAGGCGCAGCGGGCAGAGACGCAACACGTGAGCACGTTGCAATCTGAAATGAATAGCCGGTTTCAGGCATGCTATGAAGAAGCCAGCCTGAACGAGCAGATTCAGTGTGTCGACCGCATCTGCCCCGAGCTGCGCGAGCGCTCCAAGGGTGTAGTGTCCGTTCAATCCGCTCAATCGCTCAATGACGCTTGTGAGCGACGTTATGCCACTGAGAAATCGGCGCTCGAACGCAGTTATAAACGTGAGGAGGAGAAACATGCTTCATCGTCGAGAGGCAAGCGCGACTCAACTGACCATCGCATGCAGCGACAAATGGAGATGATGACGGTTATGTCGGAAATGAAAGCCAAACTTGACGCCTGCCATGCCCAACCCGCCGACGAGGTCATGCTGTGTATACAGAAAGTAAAGACTGAAATGCAGCAATCAATGAAGACTGCTGAACGGTAGGTGGCGGTATAGAGGGGTCGCAGGGTGAATTGTAGGGCGCTCTAGCAAGGCAAAATGGCGCGATAAAGCGCAGTTTGGGTAATTGCGCAAAAAACGGAAGCTGGGTATCAAAACTTAGATAAAATCCGAGGAAAACCATCACCTACATTAAGGAAGCAATCGAGTCTTTTAGTTTTGTTACGACACCAATAAAAGATCACCCCCAAAGCACTCCTTATAAACCTCTATAAAGACCAACCATATAGAGCTAGATATTAAAGGTTTTAGGCATAAAAAAGCCCCGACAAATGTCGAGGCTGATTGAAAAACCTTACGCCTAACGGGCTCTCTTTTTTCTGATAAAACCAAGACCAGCTAAACCAAGACCAAATAGCATCAAAGGTGATGGCTCCGAGACACTAACACTAGCTGCTGGACTGAAAACGAAAGACTCGAGTCCATTTACCGTGAATCGCTGAAGGTAGTTCAGTCCATCCCCAAGAAGATGATGACTGCCGCCGTAGCTATAGCCGTAGTTATTACCACTGTATCCATGCGCGTACCCTTGTTCATACCCTATAGCATGTCTACCTCCAAAGAGATCGTGCCCGCCACCAAACGCTGCAAAGTAGTCAGCTCGATCATATTGATCGTATTGCCCATTGGTATAAGGGTAAGTTTGCGTGTTATGTATTTCTCCGAGAGATAGATTGAAGACGAAATTTTCGACAGTAGCGGCACCATTATACGAATAGCCATCACCATCATGCCCGATCGCCGAATAACCGCCTACCAAGTAATTCTCTCCTCGAAAAGTAATATCATAAATCGAAATGACATCAGTATATCCACGAACATCTGCATGCCATTGAGTTGATGTATCTCCGGCAGATAAATTCGAAATATTCGTAAAATCTAGATCACCTAATCCTAAACGAGCTTCGAGAAAGTCCGCTCCTGATTGATCAAGAAGTTCACCACCATTAATGACACCGGCACGAGTGATACTCGCCGCGAACAGCACAACGGCTGCAACTAAAGATATTAAAAGTTTTGAATTCACTTTTATGCTCCTTGCAAATAAGCTTTTTGGTTCACAGTTGAAAATGGAATGAAGCAAAAAATAATCCAACCTTTTATTAAGCACCAAATATCATATGAATAGGTGCTTTTAAAGCAATAAACATCATGGCGAGATGTATAAATAACTGACAGGGGGAAAAGGGACGCATTTATTTTTTAAGTCTGCTTTCTCAAGGAAACCTGACGTAATTCTCCATGACACATCACACTCTTCGGACTTCCGCTTTTTTAGCGAAAGCGGCACTCTCGACCGGTAAAAGGGGACGCATTTAATTTTCGCTCTGCTCGCAGTTAGAGCTACCATCCATTGATGTCGCATCAAGTTTGGGGATGGCTAAGATCGGTTTTTTTGGCGCCGGACGTCAGACACCAGACGCCCGACTCAGCCGCGCCCCCAAAAAGCGTCTCCCGTCTCCCATCCAGCATCTCCCGAATCTACCGCTTCCCGTCCAAAGCCGAACCTGGCCGAGAGCCACAATCTCCATCAAACTTATCGCCATCCAAAAGTCCGCTTCAAAGGTTAAGCGGAAGTGGTTCGCGGCATCTCAAGGCGTCAGCTCTTGTCTAAATTCCGGCAATTAGGCGGAATGAGCTCCAACTTCCGCTCCGCCCAATACTCAGAACCCCTTAAAAGGTCCTGCCAGAAGGCTGGATTTGCCGAGGCTTAGTTGCATCCCGTTAAAGGAATGAATCGCGAGTCCTGTTAGCTGAACATTTGCCTCAGTGATCGATGGCTTTGTTTACCAATGTTTGTGCCTCATCGCAGATTGCTTTCAGATGTGCTTCTCCATTAAAACTCTCAGCATAAATTTTATAAATATCTTCGGTACCTGAAGGTCGTGCGGCAAACCAGCCATTTTCAGTGACCACTTTTAGCCCGCCGATTGCGGCGCCATTGCCTGGTGCATGAGCGAGTTTCTGCAGTATTTTCTCTCCCGCAAGGGTATCGGCACCGACATCGTTAGCACTGAGGCTTTTTAAGGCCGCTTTTTGTTTGGCATTGGCCGGTGCATCAATGCGCGTGTAGATGGGGGCGCCAAACTTTTGGGTTAAAGTTGCGTAGAGCTGTTGCGGGTTCTTGCCGGTGACTGCGGTAATCTCTGCTGCCAATAGCGTCAGAATAAAACCATCTTTATCGGTGGTCCAAACCCTGCCATCCTTGCGCAGAAAGCTTGCACCTGCGCTCTCTTCGCCGCCGAAGCCAAGTTGGCCAGTAAACAGGCCGTCCACAAACCACTTGAAGCCGACAGGTACTTCGGCAAGAGGACGGTTCAGGTCTGCAGCAACACGATCAATCATACTCGACGACACCAGAGTTTTGCCGATTGCTAATTCGGGTGACCAGTCCCGGTGACGGAACAGGTAATCAATTGCCACGGCGAGATAGTGATTGGGATTCATTAGACCTTCTGGCGTCACAATGCCATGGCGATCAAAGTCGGGGTCGTTGCCAACAGCAATGTCAAATTGGTCTTTGACGTTCAACAATGAGGCCATGGCGCAGGGTGATGAACAGTCCATTCGGATCTTGCCGTCTTTATCGAGCGTCATAAAGCTGAACGCGGGGTCAATGCGCTCATTTACGACAGTGATATCAAGGCCGTAACGTTCAGCAATTTTTGGCCAGAAGTGAATACCGGAGCCGCCAAGTGGGTCGACTCCGATCTTGATTTTAGACTTGGCGATTGCAGCCATATCGATGACGGACGCGAGATCGTCGATATAGGGCGTCATCAAATCCACTTCTTGCACGGTTTCGGCTTTGCGTGCAGCGTGATAGGGCATGCGTTTTACGTCGCAGTTACTGTCACGCAAGATAGCATTGGCGCGATCCTGAACGACTTGTGTGATGTCTGCATCTGCGGGTCCACCATTGGGCGGGTTATATTTAAACCCGCCATCTTCGGGTGGATTGTGAGAGGGTGTAATAACAATACCATCGGCAAGCTCGCCCGCCACATCTCGATTATGGGTGAGAATGGCGTGAGAAATGACTGGGGTGGGCGTGTATTCGCCATTAGCATGAATACGAAGCTGTACACCATTGGCTGCAAAGACTTCAATTGCCGTCGCGAATGCACATTCAGACAATGCATGAGTATCGATACCAATAAAGAGCGGGCCGGTGATGTTTTCTGCTTTGCGATACTCGACCAGTGCCTGGCAAATAGCCGCGATATGCGCCTCATTGAAGCTACCTTTTGACGACGAACCCCGATGCCCTGAGGTACCAAAAGCGACCGGAGCAAGTGCGTTATTGACCAGATAGTAGTTGCTGATCAAGCGGGGGATGTTGACTAGGTCGCTTTGTTTTACGGGTTTCCCCGCGCGAGGATGCATGGTCATGAGCGTTCGCCTTGTTGTTTAAATTTTCGCAGATTAAGTCGCAGCTGTTTCTCCAGCTCAATAAGGGTAAACAATGTGATACCGATGCCGACAATGATCAAACCGTCGAGAAAGGGAATGGACTCGGTGGAAAAGATCGCTTGCAGCGGTGGCAGGTAGGTGATTCCAAATTGTGCGATTGCGATAGTCACCACAACGCTCCATACCACCTTGGTGCCGCGCACGCCTTTCCATGTGAGTGATGTACTGTAGATATTCCGAATAAAAAACAGATGAAAAATCTCCATTACGACCAAAGTATTGAGGGCAATGGTTCGCGCCAATTCGACCGAATAACCTCGCGCAATCGCCGATTCGTAAACGCCGAACACGCCAAATAGAAACAGCATAGAAACCAGCACAATGTGCCAGACCAATTCACCGTCAAGAAGCGGGGCGTTTCGTGCACGTGGAGGGCGTTGCATGGTATTTTTTTCAGTCGGTTCAAAAGCGAGTGCAACACCAAGCGTGATGGCAGTGATGAGATTGATCCACAGAATCTGCACTGGCGTAATGGGCAGCGTCATGCCCAAGAGCAGGGCCAGTACGATGGTTAATGCCTCACCGGCGTTGGTCGGCAAGGTCCAGCTGATCACTTTTTTAAGGTTGTCGTAAACGGTGCGACCCTCGCGCACTGCTGCGACGATTGAAGCAAAATTATCGTCAACCAGCACCAGTTCGGCGGCTTCCTTTGCCGCTTCGCTGCCTTTTTTTCCCATCGCGATGCCAACGTCGGCTCGCTTGAGAGCAGGAGCATCGTTCACGCCATCGCCGGTCATGGCCACCGACATGTCATGCGATTGCAGCGCCATTACCAAACGTAATTTGTGCTCGGGACTAGTGCGGGCAAAGACGTCACACTGAAGCACTTCGTGGCGCAGTGCGACGTCATCAAGCTGATCAAGGTCATTGCCCGTAAGCACTTTATCAACGTTTTTTAGTCCGATCTGTTTGGCGATGGCCCCTGCTGTTTTGGTATGGTCACCGGTAATCATTTTTACCCCAATACCGGCCTGATGGCATTCGCTGACCGCCGCGATCGCTTCTTCTCGCGGAGGGTCGATCATGCCAACCATACCCACCAGAGTCAGTGATCCATTTACGTCTTCATGTTCAAGTACGGTGTGTTCCGGGGGCAGTCTTTTTATCGCGAAAGCCAAAACGCGCTGACCGAGGCCTGCTATGGAATCGGCTTGGCGGGTCCAATAGTCGGTATTGAGAGCTTCGACTTCGCCATGCGCGTTGCGCTGGTTGTGGCACATGGTAAGTATGCGCTCAGGGGCGCCTTTGACGAATATGCAGGCCTGTTGCTCATGATTATGATTCAGCGTCGCCATAAAACGATGATTGGCATCGAAGGGAATGACATCTGTGCGCGACCAGACAGTCTGTTCGTGCAAGGTTTTGAGGTCCATTTTCATAGCAAAGCTCAGTAGCGCTCCTTCCATTGGATCACCCTCAACATGCCAAACGCTGTTTTGCTCTCGCAATGCGGCATCATTACACAAGGTTGCGGCGCGCGAGATTTCTTCGAGTACAGCATGTTCTGCAGGCGACTGATGCGCATTGTTAAGTTTAAGTGCGCCTTTGGGCTCGTAACCTATCCCCTCCAAATCAAATAGATGCTGTGAGGTGAGTACAGACGCGACCATCATTTCGTTACGCGTGAGGGTACCCGTTTTGTCGGTACAAATAACCGAAACCGAACCAATGGTTTCGATGGCAGGTAAGCGGCGTACAATGGCGTTGCGTCTGGCCATGGCTTGCACACCAATTGCCAGGGTAATGGTGAGCACTGCGGGTAAACCTTCTGGAATCGCGGCAACAGATAGACCGACGACGGCCATGAAGATCTCGGAGAACGCATATTCGGTAACAAAATAACCAAACGCGAAGATCACTGTAGCGATGGCCAGTATGAATGCCGTCAGCCACTTGGCAAACACTCCCATTTGTGCCACTAAGGGTGTGGTGAGTGCCTCCACTTTTGAAAGTAAACCGCTGATGCGACCAATCTCCGTGTTGGCCCCGGTCGCCACAACAACGCCTTTACCCTGTCCGCTGGTGACCAATGTTCCCGAATAAGCCATACAGGTGCGATCTCCCAATGCGGATTGCTCTGCGACGGCTTGGTTTGTTTTATCAACGGGAATCGATTCGCCGGTGAGTATCGCCTCCTGCACCGACAAACCATGTGAAATGAGTAGCCGCAGATCGGCCGGTATTTTGTCGCCTGCCTCCAGCAAGACAATATCGCCGGGAACGAGCTGCTCGCCATCAATGGTGATGCGTTCTCCTTCGCGAATCACATTGGCTTGCGGCGCTAACATGTGCCTAATCGCATCCATGGCTTTTTCGGCCTTGCCTTCCTGGATGAAGCCGATCACCGCATTGGCAAGTACTACCGCTAAAATAACGCCTGTATCAATCCAGTGACCAAGCAGAGCTGTTATAAGTGCCGACCCTATCAGCACGTAAATCAGAATATTGTGAAAGTGCAGAATGAATCGCAGCCAGGAGGAACGGCTCGCTGCTTTTGGGAGACGGTTAGGGCCATAAGTGACAAAGCGAGCTTCTGCTTCGTCAGATGTTAATCCATTGGGGGTGGTTTGCAGCTCATGAAGAACATGCTCACAATCGACGTTATATTGATGGCTGTTAGCTCCGGTGTCAGTGCTTGTCATTTGGTTATTGTCATCCTTGTAAACAGTCTTGATACGTCAAAGCCTTTAGGTCATCGGGTGTATTTGTCCGGCATCCTGAGTCGTCAATATTTTCAATGTGACCGGTAAGTCGCGTCTCATCGGCAGACAATTCGAGCTAGTGCTTATCAACCTTTGATTAAGTCATTGATTTTTTTGAGTTGTTCTTTATAGGTTTCGCTTTCAAACTCGGCATAATTTAGGTTTCGATAAGCATCCGTAAGGCGGTTAAACAAATCCCGCAGTTGTTGTTTTGTATCCATTTTAATCGGTGTCTCGATGATCTTGATTAATAAGTTCAGGCTCGCCTTTTGACGCTCAATGGGAGTAGAGACATCGACCTGATCAAAGGCATCCTGCTGCAAATACACCATATCCACCAGTAGCGCTTTTTGCAGCGTGGCATAGTCTTGATAACTGATGCCATCTTCTCCGGTAACCTGCATCATTCGGCTGATGTGTTCACCTTGCTGCAGTAGCTGTATAACAGTCGTCACCTTGTCTATCCAGTCTTCGCCGAGGGATTGTTTGAACCACGATTGGAGCTGATCGAAGTAACGGCTCCAGGAAAGCAAGGGGTCGACGGCGGGATAGAAACGCTTGTAGGCGCGCTCATAACTTAGTCCCAGAAAAGCCTTTACTGTATTCAGCGTGGCTTGAGTCACCGGCTCCTCAAAATTGCCTCCTGCAGGAGATACCGTGCCTATCAGTGTTAGTGAGCCCGTGCTTTGATCATTGGTTTCGACCACCCCCGCGCGTTCATAAAGGTTGCGCACAGCAGATTCAAGATAGGCGGGAAATGCCTCTTCGCCTGGAATTTCTTCAAGCCGCCCGGAGGTTTCGCGCATGGCTTGTGCCCAGCGCGAGGTAGAGTCGGCCAATAACAAAACGTCGAATCCCATTTGCCGGTAATATTCGCCAATTGTGACTCCCGTATAAATTGATGCTTCGCGCGCAGCAACGGGCATGGACGAAGTGTTGCAAATAATGATTGTGCGATCCATCAGTGTGCCGCCAGTGTGAGGATCCAGCAGATGTGGAAAGTCATTAATCGTTTCGACCACCTCGCCGGCGCGTTCGCCGCAGGCAACAATGATGACGATGTCGACGTCTGAATAGCGGGAAATCAGATTCTGCAATACGGTCTTGCCCGCGCCAAAAGGACCGGGAATGCATGCGGTACCGCCTTTTGCAATCGGAAAGAAGGTATCGACCAGGCGCAAGGTCGTTAACATGGGTTCACTGGGATAGCGTTTATTGCTGACACCGGACTTGATCAAATCTGCCGGCAAGGGCGCGCGTACCGGCCAACGCTGGAAAAGACGAATATCATGCTCGTGGCCTGCTTCGTCGAGCAGCTTTGCCACCACTGACTCTATACTGAAAACGCCTTCCTGAATCCAGTTAACCTGAAAATGACCCTTAAAATGAAAGGGCACCATAATCTTGTGGGCAAAGCGGCCCTCTTGGACCACGCCTAAAACATCTCCTCCTTGCACGATATCGTTAACTCTCGCTTTGGCACTGAACGCCCATTTTTCCTTGCGATCCAGAGCGGCCTCTTCGACCCCCCGCAAGAGGAACTTGCCATGGCGCGCCTCGAGGCGGTGCAGGGGATTTTGCAAACCGTCATAGACCTGTCGCAATAGTCCCGGTCCGAGTTCTACAGAAAGTTGTTCCCCACTTTGCTCGACGGGGTCACCGATCGCTATCCCCGAAGTGTCTTCAAATACCTGTACGTCAGCCCTGTCACCGCGCACGCGCAACACCTCGGCTCTCAGTTTTTCATGATGCATATCGTCGGTGCGAGTTGTACTGAGGCTTTGTGGGTACACGTAGACTACTTCGTTCTTTATGAGAGGTCTGGTCTGCCCGCAGTCTGAAAGTGATGCAATGGTCAGCACGTCGTCATTAATCGCCACAACTTTCGCCGTGTATGGCTTACTTGATACGTTAATGCGGGGAGCGTTAATGGGGTGAGACAGCGGGGGCATCGCGAAGTGCTCCTTGGTTCAGGTATTCAGTGCCGGGAAGGCAGGCGTTGACTAATGACTCAAAGCGCTTGGCGCCTAAATGGTAATCGTAACGTTGCCAGCGATCGACGAGGTCCCATTTTGCGAGATACAAGACCAGCGCTGAGAAACCATAGGGATAGTGCGGTGTTTGTTGCTGATAATAACGCCAGATCGATTCCAGCAGCAGGCGCTCAAGCTTCAGACTTTCGCCGCTCTGTAGCAGCTGGTTCGCCTCAGGCAGAAAGGGGTACCGATGTTCCAGTTTAAAACAGGTGCTGGCCCAGTTCGTTTGGATTTGTCGACGATGCGAACCAAATCCCCACATATTCGTCGTGGGAGCCGGTTTGCCACTTTTGCGCTGCCGCATGGCGGATAGTATCGATCGCACGTCCATCCTCCAGTTGAGCCACTCGCGCACCTGCGGGTAGGGTAGACTATCTACGAAGCGTGTTGCTCTGCGCACCAGTCTTGTCTCTTCAAGATTGAGTCGCAAGCGTCCCCAGTAAAACAGGTCACGTAATTGGCCGACCCTCACGTAATCATCGTATGCCAGCATTTTGATGCGCTTTTCGAGCTGTACCAAAGTAATGGTATGACTCTGATAGCGAAAAGGATTGACCAAATGCGGCAATGAACAGATCAGTGTTGTGTAGTTTTTCTCGTACATGGTTCACTCGCAATGGTCAGGCTACAACGCCTTCAAGTAAGGCGCGAAAGCGTGGTTGCAGGTGGCGAAGCAGCAAATCCGTGAGTGCCTGGTCGGTCAGCTCGACTTTTATTTCGCCATTACGCATCGAAAACACGATGCCTGCCTTGATTTGTGGGCTGGTTTGAAACTGCACTTCAGAGGTAAACAATTGTCGCGTTATCTCGGAAAGCATCTCGCTAAGCGGGCCCGACTTGAGCGATGCTGGGTCACTTCTGAGGGCGTCAAGCCCCATTACTTTATCAGGCAGAACGATCTCCATATCCTCATCGTATAAAGTCACTTTGGATGCGGCATGTTCGAGTAGCGACTTGAGGGTGTCCGGTTTGTTGAGTTCCATGCTGATGAGTTCGTTGAGCTGTTTGGCGAACTGGTTGGAAAGCTCGTCTTTTAGGCGCAGTTTAATATCCCGAAACGCAGTCAGCAGGCTGTCTTTACCCGCCTGGTGGATAAACGAGGCCTCGCGCTCGGCTTCGGCATGTATTTTGGCCGCCTCTTCTTTAGCCTGATCTATCAGCCACTCTGCACGCCGCTCGGCGTCTTCTATGATTTTAGTGCCCGCTTCCTTACCAGCGACAACCCCTTTGTTTTTGAGCATCTCGATCAGCTCTTCTATACCTTTTGAATTGCCATTGAGCTTGACGGTCTGGTTCATGATGCAGCTCCTTGGGTTGGCCGGTGTTAAGCGGGAAGTGCGCCGATTAGCACGAGCGCGAATACAAAGGCGAAGACGGAAAAGCCTTCGACGATGGCTGCCGGTGCGATCGATAAACCAAATATTTCGGGTTTGTTTTTAGCCGCATTAATGGCTGCGACGACCGATTCGCCCTGCGCAATCGCGCAGAAAAGCATGGCAATCCCACTTAACAGACCGATACCGATCAGGCCGGCGGCATTTTCGGGTGTCACTTCGCGATTCAGGCTAAACATGATAACGATACCCAAAATCACCTGCGTGGAGGGCATTGCGGCCAAAGCAATGTATTTTCCATAACCGCTTTCGGTGTCGAGGAGGGCGCCTACTGCCGCCTGTCCGGCGATTGCGCAGCCGTGTGCACTGCCCACTGCGCCGAGCGCGACAGGCGCAAAAATGGCGCTCCAAGCTAAAGCCATTACTAATATGTCGTCCATTTTTTATCCTCTGCTTGCAGTCTATTGATTATCCAGTGCGCTCAGGATCGTAATCCAGCGCTGCTTCATTGAGGTCTTTAGGCACCCTGTTGCATCGAAACGCATCGAAGGCATGTCCCTCGCCGGAAATCGCCCAGTTGTAAAACTCGAGGAGATTCAGTCGCATGCCGTGAATAACACCGCCCATAAAGGCGAGAACAAAATTCAGTAAATGGCCCAGCAGTACAATGATGAGAAAGAGTAAGAACCCACCAGCTGGAACCGACTCTCGTGCCGATACCGCCAACTCATTGAAGGTCACCGCCAGTGACGCACTGGAAAGGCCCAATGCAAACAGGCGCATATAGCTCAGTACATCACCAAAGGCTTTGTTCACGCCATACAGAGCAATAAAGCCGTCTATAGCGCGACCAAGCACATCTTTAGCTGAATGAATGGGGCGTTCACCGGAGAACAGAAAGACAAGCGCTAAACCCAGAATAATGATGATGGCAGGCGGGGACATGATGCCCGGCACAAAATCCTGATGTAAGTAGAGTAGCCAGCATATAAACGCCATTCCGATGACCAGAATCCAGCCGACTTTGGCGTACACCACGGTGCTTCCCCGACGATTCCACAGGGCCAGAGCATTTGCGGCAATGAGATGCAGAACGCCAATGCCAATAGATAGCTGTAGCATGCTGTCAAAGTCGTGAATGTCCAACAGTTGCAGCGTTGCTAAAAGGCCTTCCGGATCTAGCTTGATGCCAAAGTAGCTCCCTATAAGTACACCGTAAACGGTAGAAAATGCGATCACCGATACAGCAAGATTTCTCAGCCTGCGGCCTTGTGAGTTGGCGCTGAGTTTTTTCCAGTAAAGAGCAATGAACAGAGCAAGGATAAGGGCGTAACCCGCATCGGCAAGAATAATTCCGAAGAACAGAGAAAAAGAAAAAAAGATCATGCCTGACGGGTCCCACGACTGATAGCCGGGCAATTGAAAGAAAGAAATAGCGGTTTCACCTCCGCCCACCAGATCGTCATTTTGGAGCAATGTCGGAGGGTTATCTTCCGGTTCGGGGTCGCTTACCAGATAGGCAAAATGTAAGC
>JBFHUL010000085.1:0-14264 GCA_041590075.1 Oleiphilaceae bacterium | reverse complement strand
GTGGGCCAGATTGGCCAGGGTGATTTCTGCCATCGTCGCCTCCTATACGCCCACGCGCCGCACCGGCGCATGAATCAGCTTGCCCTGCATGTCGAAGGCATAGAGTTTGTGCGTGGGAAAGTAAATATTCAGATCTTCGTCCACGTCGTAGGCATGTACACCCGACAAGTGCAGCACCAGGTTCATGCTTTCATTGCGCACATGCAAAAAGGTTTCGGAGCCGCTGATTTCTGCCAGATCAACTTTGACCGAGAGCTCCAGATCGTCATCGTTCTGCGGTACCAGCCCAATATGAGAAGCGCGCACACCAAAGCGGTAATCGCCGGGCTGCAGGCCTTGCAGGTCTTTATTGAGGGGGAAGTGCACCCGCTCATCAAACGATACCTCGGCATCGCTGACGCGGCCTCTTACCACGTTAATGGGTGGCTCGCTGAACATTTCGGCAGTGAGAATGTCGGTGGGGCGGTGATAAACGTCTGCCGTTGGCCCATGCTGCAACATACGGCCTTCGTGCAATACGGTGGTGGTGCCGCCCAAAGCCAAGGCTTCGTTGGGTTCGGTGGTGGCATAAATGGCGATGGTATTGCGCTCTTTGAACAGCTCCCGCAATTCCTGCCGTAATTCTTCACGCAGTTTGTAGTCGAGATTCACCAGCGGTTCGTCGAACAAAATAATACTGGCGTCTTTCACCAGTGCCCGGGCCATGGCGGTACGTTGCTGCTGGCCACCCGATAGCTCCAGCGGTAAACGCGGTAAAAACTGCTCGATGTGGAGCATCTCGGCGGTTTCCTGCACGCGCTTTTTGATGGTGCGCTCGTCCATATTGGCCAGCCGGAGGGGCGAAGCGATATTGTCGAAAACGGTGAGGTTGGGGTAGTTGATAAACTGCTGATACACCATGGAGATATTGCGCTGTTGGACGCGCATGCCGGTGACATCGGCCCCGTTCATTTTGATGCAGCCGCTGGTGGGTTTGTCCAAACCGGCGATTAAGCGCATCAGGCTGGTTTTACCGGCCAGCGTACGGCCAAGAAAAACGTTAAAGGAACCCGGTTCGAGTTCCAGACTCACATCATTGATCCAGGTTTGGCCATCCACCACCCGGGTAATGTGTTCTAAACATAGGCTCATGAAACTTTCCGTAAAGGTGTTCTGTTGTTTTCGTTCTTATGTGAACATAGCAAAAACGGGGCCAATCAGTTCGAATGTATAAAAAAAGCAATAAGAACAATGGTATATCGGATTTTTCGGGGCGTTGTGTAGTGTTCATTGTGCTGTTCAGAATCGCGAGAGTGTTGACAAGTGTTCAAACACATTTGATCATTTGAACAGTAAATTGAGCAGTCAATGAAGGCGCGACCAGACGCGTCGACCACCCAGAACAATAAAAAGCACAACAAAGGTATGACGATGCAACCGACAGGGAGAGCACCGCGTGCACAGGAGCAAACGTCACATCTTGCTCTTATCGAAGCGTCGTGGCAGCGCTGTAAAGATTACGGTCTCACACATCATTCCAACCCCGAGTATCATACTTTGTCGCAGGGCGATCTCAGCGCCATGCTCGACGAGCATAGCTTGCTGGTGAATACCACCCAGACCGAAGTACTGCCTTATTACGAACACATTCTGTCTAACTCCAGTTGTATGATTGTTCTGGCCGACCGTCAGGGGCATGTATTGAACACCTGGGGGGACCAACGTTTTGCCGACGCAAGGCACGGGCTATTCGTGGGTAATCAGTGGAATGAAGTGTGTAATGGCACCAATGCCATTGGCACCGCGATTGCCTCGGGGCAGGCGGTACAGGTAGGGCGTGAAGAGCATTTTTTACGCGCCAATCGTTTTATGACAGGCTCTGCCGCCCCCATTTACAACACCCATAAAGAAATGGTCGGCGTGCTCGATATCTCCACCGATGCCTACCTGCCGCAAGATCATACTCTGGGTATGGCGCGTATCATGACGCAAACGGTGGAAAACCGGCTGATCGTGAATTCCTTTGCCCAAGAACATATTTTGCTTACGTTTAACACGAACGTTGGGTCGCTGGAGAGTGCTTGGTCAGGCCTGCTCGCTATCGACGAAAACGGACGTGTCATTTCGGCTAACCGTCGTGCCGAAATTATGTTGGCCCACGATTTGGCTCTCATGGATATCAGCGATCTGTTTGGCTGTAGCTTACGTGAGTTTCGTCAGCAGCCAGAGGGCTTGCCGCTTGAAGTCACCGCGCTGGGCAAATATCGCATGCATGTGCTGGTGAAAGCGCCCAAGCGTTCCACACCTGTCGTGGCACCCGATTTTCGTACTTCTTCAGTCAAAAAGGACGATGCATTAGCAGGCCGCACATTACCGCCGGATGTCGTACCGCTTGATGAGTTGGAGCATGGCGATGCGCGCGTAAGAAAGGTGGTGGCTCAGGCCCGGCGACTGATGGAAAAGGATATTCCCATTTTGATTCATGGCGAAACGGGCGCCGGAAAAGAAGTCTTGGTGAAAGCCCTGCATCATCACAGCACACGCGCTGCATTCTCTCTGGTGGCGGTTAACTGTGCCGCTATTCCGGCGGAGCTGGTGGAATCAGAACTGTTTGGTTATGAAAAGGGCGCATTTACCGGAGCAAACAGCAAGGGCGCCATCGGACTGATTCGCAAGGCACATCGCGGCACCTTGTTTCTCGATGAAATTGGTGAAATGCCCCCGCATGTGCAGTCACGTCTGTTACGCGTCCTGCAAGAACGCAAGGTCACGCCGTTGGGGTCTACGGAATCTTTTTTGGTAGACATCAAACTGATCTCCGCCACTAATCGTCAATTAAAAGAAGAAGTGAGAGCAGGGCGGTTTCGCGAGGATCTCTACTATCGCGTATCCGGATTGAATCTCGCACTCCCCGCGCTTCGCGAACGCGAAGACAAAGGCGCGCTCATTGCTTATGTACACCGCCGTTTGATGGCGATGGAAGGTGAAGACTATGTGCCCCTTAGTGACCCCATACTCGACCTGTTTAAACAGCACCCCTGGCCGGGGAATGTGCGTCAGCTGATGAGTGTGTTGAGTGTTGCACTGGCAATGGCCGATGGTGATGAAATCACCCAAGCGCATCTGCCCGAAGATTTCTTTGAAGATCAACGCCGAACGGGTGAAACAAATCACACGTCGCTAGAGCCGGGTATGCATTGCACAACCACCTCAATGGGCTCTGGTAAGGAGGAGTCTCTGCAAGACAGAATATTGCGCTTGTATGATCAGTACGATGGCAACGTGAGTCAAACTGCGAAACAGGCCGGAGTGAGCCGCAATACGGTATACAAATATACGCGCAAGTCGCGTTTACGACACTAATATCAAGTGGCCAAAAATGAAAAAGGAGTGTTGATCGTCAGGATCTGCATCGGCAGAACATCGCGAGGAGGAGAAAAGGGGACGCATTTATTTTTACCATATCTGCTGTATCGTGACTCCGCCCATGGACCCCGCAACAAGTGCGGGTTGACGAAGTGGGTAAGCAAACAATCCTTATGAGCGTCTACATTGTGGCGCGACTTATAGATCACGAACAACGCTGCGCGTTTCAGTGACGAAGAAGATTCGGGGTTGATTTGAGCCTTGGATCGAAGATTGGGGTTTGGCTTTGAGCGTCCGACGTCAGACACCAGTTGCCCGACTCAGCCGCGCCCCGAAAAAGCGTCTCCCGTCTCCCATCAAGCATCTCCCGCAATCCGTCCAAACCAGAAACTGCCGCCTGTGATTCACATTTCAAACATTCGGCTGCCTTGCTGCGTTACATGCCGTCCAATAAATAAAAATAACCGAAATTGTAATAAACGTGCAGGGCGGCGGCTGGCCAGACTCGCCCGGTGCGCTCCCTGAGCCACCCAAACAACAATGAAGGCAGGAACGTGGCAGCGCTCCATGCCAGTGGGTGATTGATGAGGTGCATTGATGCGAAAAGCGAGCTGGTGACCAAGTTGGCCAGTGAGAGCTGCGGCAACAGGTAGCGCTGCGATGTTTTGAGCAGTAGATAAGGTTGCACAACGCCCCGAAAACAGAGCTCTTCAATCACCGGAATCAGCAACACCAAAAACAAAAAACGCCTTGGGTCACTCAGCGGCCATGTGGGATCGAATGTCGGTTGCCAGTAGTAAAACGCGAGCAGCCAAATAACGGGTGCTACCAGGATGGCAGCACCCGTTATTGCGCGGTCGGTACGCGTCAACTTAGGCGACTTCTTTTTGAACTTCAGTCTGCGTATCGAGTGTGCGCCGGCGCAGTATGTGGCCACCTGCAATCAACAACATGAGTATGAACAGCGGATCGAATTTAGCCTCTGTGTTGATGGCGCACCCACCACCGCCTCCGCCACCCGAAGCCGATGCTGCATCGGAGGAGACGGGCGCGGGTGTGGCTATTCCGCCCGGATCGACGACCGTGCCATTCACTTGGCCATCCGCATCGTTGGCGCCACCGTCTTCAATCAGCATCATTAAACAATAATGACCTTCGTTGAGTCCGGATTGATACGCCGCGTCACCGGGTGACGGGCACACACCGGCTTCTCCTGCCGCTGAATAGAGACGGTTATTGGCGTCAATTTCAAAGTTCTGCCAGCCATAGGTCGGATGCAGCTTACGATAGAAAGCCTCTGCTGGAATCGCCTCACTGAGTGGGATAACCAGCCGCACGCTGCTGCCAACAGGCGCCACATCCCGAATTTCAAAATCATAGTAGCCGCCGACGTTGCTAAAGGCATCGTCGTCACCGAAGGCATTAAACAGCGCACTGTCGGCCAGAGTTTGTGGGCTGATACGTGCACCGCCCGCGGCCTCCGTTAAGGCAAGGGTACCCAACGACAAGGACGCGCCGTATTCCACTTGCATCAGGTAACTGCTGTCATTGGCGCTGCTGCCCACTTCTTGCTGCAGCCAGCTTGAGCCTGCAATGGGGTCCAGGTAATCGGCAATGCCGTCGAAGTCGCTATCCTGATAGCCCTCTGCTTGATCACTGATACCGTCTGCATCGGAATCCAGGTTAGCGGACAGCGCAGGGGTGTTGTCCACCACCTTCAGGTTGAGGCTTGCGCTTACGGTTTCACTGGGCACTCCGTCGTCAGTCACACTCACGGCGGCAGTGTAAACGCCTGCGTTCAGGTCGACCGGATCAAAGGTTAGCGTTGCGGGGGCGGAGTCGCTATCGGCCAGCATGTTGTCGGAGGCACTCCAGTCAAAGGAATGTGTATCGCTTGGATTCGCATCTGAAACCGTTGCGATGACGGTTACCGGACCATCGGTGGTGCTCACCGTCGTGACGGGCAGGCCGTTTTGCTCGGCGCGCAGGGTCAGACGGGGGGCGATATTGGCTTCGGAAATAACCACCTGGTGTTGCGTGTTATCGCCCATCACTGCATTAACGGGATGACTGAAGGTAATGATGAGCTGTTCATCACTCTCAGCAATCTGATCGTCAAGTATCTGCAACACGAGCCGCGCGGTATGGCCTGCTTCGATGATGACTGTTCCTTGGAGGGCGGAAGATTGTTCCGTCACATCGGCGGTGTGAGACAGGGCATAATCAGCCACGTCGGCGGTACCACTAATACTGAAAGGAACCAGCACAGGATACGCCGGTGCATCGCCCGACAGGCTCACGGTTACCGCCACCTCATTATCTTCACCGCTGGTTTGTGCCTTGCTCACCAATACCTGCGGATTCACATGAATCATTTGGGTCGCAACCGTGCGATTGCCCGCCGAATCCTCGGCTAACCAATTGATCAGGTGGCGCCCTGCGGGTAAGTGTGTGCGACTGAGGTTGACCACTGCAACGTTGCCGTCGATATTGTCACTGGCACTGATATTCGTGGTGGGCACAGCGGTTAAGGGGCCGCGCGCATCCAATGTCAGTTCGGCGGTCAGGCTGATCACCGGTGCCTCGGTATCGCTGGCGCTCAGATATTCATTGAGGTTGGTCACGCCATCATTATCTGCATCCTGCTGGGCATCGCTGGCATCGTTGGCGTTGAGCCCGTGGTCCACTTCCCAGCCATCGGGCATGGCGTCATCGTCGCTGTCGGCATTCAAAGGATCCGTCTGGGCAGCGTATTCTTCAGCGTTGGTCAAACCATCGTTATCCGGGTCGTCTGCCGCATCGTTGGCATTTTGCGGATCGAGTCCGAATTCGATCTCCCACACATCGGGCATGCCATCGGCGTCGCTATCGGCACTGCTGTTTGCTGCAGGGGTAACGAAACTGACGATTTCACTGTTCACGGCTTCACCCAGCAGGTTGTAGGACGTCACCTGCGCATAGTAAATGGTGGCGGGATCAAGATTCGTCAGTATCACCTGGTGCGTGCTGGTGGCTTCGGCATTGGCTTCTTTGTCTAACAGGGCGTCTGTGCGCTTACCAAAGCTTACCTGGCCGTAGGCACGTTCCGCATTGGTCCATTGAATCACCGCAGAATCGCTTTCTACATCGCTCAGGGTTGGCTGCGTGGCAAAACTCGGCAGCTGTATATCAATCAGGTTGCCAGAGTCGAAGTTAATGACCTGCGTGGACGATTGGTTGCCATCGACGTCAGCGAGAACATAACGCAGTGTGTAAGCGCTGTTGGGTACCAGCTCGGAGAGCACGATCAGGTGCGCGCGGTGTTCTTCCATCGCGCCAGCCGCCTGCCAGCTGTTGGAGCCATCCAATTGATATTCAACGCGTGCCACGGAGACTTCGTCTGTCTGTAGTGAAAGCGTGGCGATTTCGCCGTAGCTCTCAACCACCGGTGTGCTCGTGGTGATCGGTGCCGTGGTGTCAGCCTCGGCGGTACTGCTGCTCGTAAACAGCTGCGTGGCTGCGGCGAATAGGCTCTCTGCACCGGCGCTCGCTGCGGATTCTCCGCTTGCGCCTGCAGCCGTCACGACATCGCCCTCAATCGCCTGACTGGCGGTATAACCATGATGGTCGGTGGAGTAGGCGGTACAGGCATACGCCGTCCCGGCTTGCAGGCCGGTGAGACTCAGTGTGTGCTTCTTGGTGCGTTTGGCCTTGCTCGTTTCACGTGTATCCGTTGCGCTGCTGCATACCAGGCGGGCATCGGCATTGACATCGGTGACCCAGTAGACCGTCAGGCGACTGTCGGTCAGCGCAAGAATGTCGACGTTCGACATAAAGTGTGGGTTGCCCTGATGGCCTCGCACTTTGGTGCGGAACGACATGATCTCGCTCATCGCCAGATTTCCTTCGGCATCGGCAGTCTGAACCTGAAAATAGTAGATGGTATCGGGCTGCAATCCGGTAACCGGTAGGTTATGGAGGTCTCTCACTCCATTGCGGGTTTCGATCTGATCCATGGTCTCTGGTGATGTACCGATGACCAGGCGTGTCGTGGCGGGCTCACTGGTTGTCCACCGAATCACCACACTCTGGTGGGTGATATTCTGGATCAGCGGGCTGCCGATAATGACTGGCGGCGTGGTATCGGGCAGTGCCAGAGTGGTGAAGCTGATCGGCAGACTGGTGGTGGGGCCATTACCATGCCGGTCGGTTGATGAAACTGTGAGGGTGTAGGTGGTCTCGGGAGTGAGATCAGCCAGTGGCATGGCGTGCTGTTGCACGTAGTGATGGTCACTGACCACATGATAACGCTCGCCGTCGTTGTAGGAGACACCGCTGGTCGCCGCTTCATCTGTAGTCCAAATGACGGTCGCATGCGTAGCGGAAATATCGATGACCATCGGAATCAGCTGAATCACCGGCGGTGTCACATCGGGCACGGGCAGGGTAGTCACCACCAAGGGCTGGCTGACGGTGGGCCCATTGCCTTGCGCATCGGTGACCTCGGCAATCACGGTATAGGGCGTATTCGGGCTCAGCCCATCAATCACGAGCTCGTGACACATTGCCAGTGTCGGCAGCGTATACACCGTGTTATCCACCGTCAGAATACCTGTTACTGGTTCGTCAGCGCACAGGGAAATCGTGAACTCTTCATGAGTGATATTGGAGGCCAGCGGACCTTCAAGTATCAATGGTGCCCTGAAATCCGGGAGCGCGAGCGTCGTGAAGCTGGTTCCCAATGTGTCCGTCGCTCTGCCATCTTTATCCACCGAGTGTACGTCTGCCAAATAGAAGGTTTCCGGGTCCAGATCGGTCAACACGACACTGTGTTGAGTAGTGAACGCTGCGTTTTCGTAACGTCGTCCGTTAGAGACATCGACCACACTGGTGCCGGGTTTATCGGTGAGCCACTCCACCACGGCTGAGTGAGCGGTGATGTGTTTGACAAAGGGGCCGGCCATGATGGTCGGTGCGGCAAAGTCGCTGTGTGGCAGCCAGATATCTTCACTGGTTTCTTGCGTGAGGGTATGGCTCACATTGGTGATCGCAAAACCTGAACCTTCCGGTGGATTGATTGATATATCGGTGGCTTGGTGGGTAAACAGACCAAATGCGAACTCACCGTTGCTATCGGTTATCGCATTACTGTGAGCGCCATCGCCACTGTTTTCGATGTAATAGCTTAATGCGTTGGCTGAATAGGCGTGATCAATGCGTAATTTGACGCCGGGTACGATGACACCGTTGGCATCCATGGCTCTGCCGGACAACACCGACATGGGTAGGGTGACATCAATGGATGTGTTGGCGAAGACGCTGATATTTTTCGGCTGATAGTAGACGGCTGCAAAATCGGGTACCGGATACGCAGTGAGTACATCGGTTCCATCCGCTTGATTCAGCGGTTGCAAATAGGGCCGCAGTTGATAGTTGCCCTGCGCCACCTTGAACTCAAAATAACCATTGGCGTCGGTGAGAACCGGCGCATCGGCAAGTTGGCGATTACTCTGGTTGTGCACCGTGATCATGGTATTGTCTATCGGGTTGCTTTGCTCATCAATCAGATAGCCAGACAGGGTGAACGGTTGTGACAGGACAAAAGATTCGGCGCTGTCTTGGGTGATCACATAATCGTTGACTAGGGTGCTGCTCACCAATTTGTTATGCAAAGGCGGTACGAAATTGAGATCCATGGCCTGATTGGTAAAGAGCGCTAAGGCAAACTCGCCATTCGCATCGGTAAGCGCATGACTCACGAGCGACGTGCCATGACTCTCGAGATAATAACCTGTCTCGGTGTTGCCATTCGAAATCTGTGCGATATGGCTGATGGTAACGCGGGTGTCGGCGATAGGTGAGCCGTTCGCGTCGGTCACCGTGCCGCTGAGCACGGCCAAAGGCAGCACCACATCCTGCAGCGTTGCGCCCTCAACCACCACCTCTTCTGCAGCGTATAACACCGTCGCAAAATCAGGCAGGGGATAATCCGGTATCAGGCCTTCACCGCGCCCAAAGGGATTGAGGTGGGGCTTGATTTTGTAAGTGCCGGGCTCAACCTGAAATTGGTATACGCCGTTGGCATCGGTATACACCGCCTGACCCACCTGGTCGCCGCTGTCCTGGCGGTGCAGGCTCACCTTGGTATGATCAATCGGGCGGCCTTGCGTATCTTTTAATACACCGGAAAGTGACACACCTTCCACTAAAGCAAAGCTTTCGCTCGCGTCAGCGGCCAGACTGTAATCAGTGATGGTGGTGACGGCGAGATCCGTTCTGTCTGAAGGTGGAGTGAGTAGAATATCTACCATCTGATCGGTAAACAGAGCAAACTCAAAATTGCCACTGGCGTCGGAAATCGCGTTACTGGATGCGTGGCTGGCATAGTTTTCAAGATAGAAATCCTGCGTGGTGGTGGAGAACTGATGCCGAATCGATAATCCGACACCGGCCACAGGATTTCCCTGATGGTCGAGGGTTTGCCCCGAAAGTATGGCAAACGGCAGGGTGACATTCAGTGTGGTATCAGCGCTCACATCGATGTTCTGCGGACCATGGAAGATCGCGGCATAATCGGGTACCGGATACTCCGGAATCACGGGCCCGTTTTCCGAGTTAGCTGTGGCGGGGTTGAATACATCCACCAGTGGGCGCAATTTATAGGTGCCGGGTGCCACAGCGAAGGCAAAGTAACCGGTCTCATCGGTGCGCACACTATTGCCCACCTGATTGCCAGTCGTTTGGTGGTGCAAGCTCACCTGAATGTTATCAATCACGCGGCCCTGGCTATCGTGAAGATATCCCGACAGCGTCACGGCATCGCCAATCAGGGTGATCAGGCGCACCACATCACGATCCGCCACGCCAACCGGTTGCAGTGTTGGGCTGCTGAAGCCGCTATCGGCGGGTGGGGTCACGCCAATGAAATAGTCGCCTGCGCCCATGTTTTCAAACAGATAGCTGCCGTCGGCAGGTGTGGTGACCGAACGCAAAAACTGTTTCTGTCTGGAGTAAATAGCGACTTCTGCACCATTAACCGGCACGCCTTCAGCCGTTACGATGCCGCTCAGGTTAATGCCTACCGGGGCAACCGGTGGAGGCGCTATGATCGGAGGCAGGTCACAGGCATCGCCAATACCGTTGCTGTCGCGGTCGGCTTGATCGGGGTTGTAGATGATGGGGCAATTGTCGTCATCATCCAGAATGCCATCGTCGTCCCGGTCGTTGTTGCTGGCGGGGGCGTCACAGACGTCGCCCAGCCCATCATTGTCGCTGTCGAGCTGATCGGGGTTGTAGGTGATGGGGCAATTATCATCGTTGTCCAGAATACCATCGTCGTCCCGGTCATTATCGTTGGTAGGTGCGTCGCAGGCGTCACCCAGCCCATCATTGTCGCTGTCGCGCTGATCGGGGTTGTAGGTGAGCGGACAATTGTCGTCATTGTTGAGAATGCCGTCGGCGTCATCGTCATTGTTGTTGGCCGGCGCATCACAAGCGTCGCCCAGCCCATCGTTATCGCTGTCGAGCTGATCGGGGTTATAGCTAAGCGGGCAATTGTCGTCGTCGTTCAGCACGCCGTCGTTGTCATCATCCGCGGGAGGTACATCGCAGGCATCGCCCACACCGTTACTATCGCGGTCGGCCTGATCGGGGTTATAGATGATCGGACAATTGTCGTCGTCGTTCAGCACGCCGTCTCTGTCATCATCGTTGGCGGGGGGCGTATCACAGGCATCGCCGAGGCCATCATTATCACTATCCGTCTGATCGGGGTTGGCCGTAACGGGGCAATTGTCGAGGTCGTTGGAAATACCGTCTTTATCTGTATCGTTGTCGATAGGGGGGGCGGACGGATCGCAGGCATCACCCGCACCATCGCGGTCGCTATCGGCCTGATCAGGATTGTAAATGAGCGGGCAATTGTCCTGTTCGTTGGGCACACCGTCGTTGTCCAGGTCGTTGTCGATGTGCAGGGTGGTGAAGTTGATGAGATCACTGGTGGTGCGCTCACCTAGGATATTGAACGCATCTACCTGCAAATAATAAACCGTATTGGCATCGAGGTTGTGCAGCGTGAGGCTGTGCTCGGTGACGCTGCGATTATCAGGGCGAAGCTGTGCCAGGTCGCTGGGGTCTTTACCATAGCGCACCAGTCCGGTAGAAGGCTGTTCGGTGCTCCAGCTCACGGTCGCACTATGCTCAGTGATATTACTGACCACAGGCTGTAAGGTGAAAATTGCATCAGGGATCGTTTCGGGTGCAATGGTATAAAAATCGCCGCTTGGGCACTCTGTGCGATTACCGGCCACATCAGTCAGTGTGACCTGTTGTTCGTAAGCGGTTTCCGGGAGTAATCCGGTGAGTAGCAATGAGTCTTGTTTGGCGAACTCAAGCGTGCCGCTCTGCAGCCATTCAGCGCTATTGCGCGAGCGATAATTCACGACGGCAGTAGTGAGTTCATTGGATGCCCAGCTCACCTGCGCAGCGTCGGCAAAGCCTGTGACACTCGGCTCGCCAAGACATTCGGGTGCTTCGGTGTCGGGTATCGCGGCAGTCGTGCCGCGAAGGGGGGCGCTCACGCGATTACCGTCGCGATCCGATGAATATACGGTGCAGGAATAAATGGTGCTGGCGTCTAAACCGGTCAGGGTGAGCAGATGCGATGTGCCGTAGGCAGGATCACTGATTTCAAAGGTGACTTTCTCAGCCGGCGGTGCGGGCGGCGCATCTGGCAGTGGCGACGTCTCATCGAATTCAACGTTCAGCAGTAAATTGGGCGAACCATTCAAACCTGTAATTTTGTTGGGCGTCGCATAGCCCTTCAGGCTGGCGGTGACTTCTGCAGGGCTTGCATCGGGGTGCGCTTGTAAATACAGCGCGATGGCACCCGCAACATGGGGGGCGGCCATCGAGGTACCGCTGATGGTATGGGTGCCGCCGTTAGTCCAGGTAGAGGTAATCTCTGAACCCGGGGCAAATATATCGATGCATGAGCCCCAGTTGGAGAAGCTGGAACGGCGATCAGCCGAGGTTGACGATGCAACAGTAATCGCAGCCGGAAGTTTGTTGGGCGAGCCTGAACAGGCATTCACATTGGAATTACCGGCGGCCACGGCCACGGTAATACCGGCATCAATCGCGCGTTGCACGGCGGCGTCCAGTGCGGCGGAATTGCCGCCACCCAAGCTCATATTCATCACCGCCGGGAAGGTGGCATTTGCAGTGACCCAATCAACGCCCGCGATGACACCAGAGCTGGTGCCAGAGCCGTTGCAATCCAGCACTCTGATTGCTGTGAGATTGACGTTTTTCGCTACGCCCCAAGTCGTGCCACCTACGGTGCCAGCCACATGCGTACCGTGGCCATTACAATCGGAAGCGTCGGCATCGTTATCCACGAAATCCCAGCCACTCATGGCGCGCCCGCCAAAGTCGCTATGGGAAGTGAGTATGCCGGTATCGACGATATAGGCATTTACGCCGCTGCCGTCGAGTGCGTAATTGAAATCATTGCTGAGTGGCAGATCGGCCTGGTCGACGCGATCCAGTCCCCAGGTCGCGCCGCTTTGGGTCACCGTCGCACGCATTACCTGATCCTGTTCTATCAACAGCACACGTGGATCCTGGCGCAGAGTGTGCAGTTCTGCTGCATTCATTCTCATGACAAAACCGGCAACGGCATTGGCATATTCGCGCACTACCTGGCCTTGTACTTGGCTAGAAATATCGAGCGCCAGGGCATTCACAGACACCCGGCGTTCGGCGGGCTGCTGGTTAAGTGATAGTCCGTAAAATTGGGCCCCCAGCATGGCTTGTGACGAGGCCGTGCTGTCTGATCCCGAGCTTTGTGCGGTGCTGTCTGGCTGTTTCAGGAGCACAATATACTGGTCTTGTATGGCTTGCGTAGGCGCCACGGCATGGAACGGCGCGAGTGTAGTGGCGCCAGAAAAACTTTCTGCAGCGCCCTGACTGTTGTGCTCGGCTTCGCACACCAGTCGGCTATCGGCATCCAGGTTGGTTTCCCAGCTCACGGTGAGCGAATCCGTGGTGGCATTTTCGATGTCGGGCCCGGCAATAATGTCGAGCGCGATTGGCAGAGTGCCCATTTTCAGCGTTTTAAAACTATGCACCGCGCTGGTTACGGTATTGCCGGCGCGATCGGCAGACTCCACTCGGAAATAATAGCGGGTATCTGCTGAAAGATTGGCTACGGGTACACGGTGATTGGTGCTGAGTCCCGGCAGGCTGAAGGTTTGATCGAGCGTGTCGTCGCTTAAACCGAGGTAAACCCGGTGCGAAGCAGATTCACTGGTAGTCCAGAGGATATCGGCGCTGTGGGGGGTGATGTTTTCAACAAAGGGGCCCCCGATAATGCCGGGTGCGGTGGTATCGGGTAAGGCCAGGGTGGTAAAGGTCACAGGCCCGGCAGTACTTGGGCCATTTCCAGCGGCATCGGTGGAGGATGCGGTGAGTGTATAGGTGGTACTCGGGCTCAAGTCGCTCAAGTACATGGTGTGGCTGGTGACCAGTGCGGCATCATTCAGTGTATTGACGCTGCCGCCATCGGTATAGGAAACCCCGCTGGTCGACGCTTCGTTGGTGGTCCAACGCACTATCGCAGTGGATTGCGTGATGTCGGTGACGATCGGCCCGGTGATCTCAGGCGCGAGGATATCCAGATCAAAGCGCGTGGTGACCGTTAATGGTGCACTGCTGACCGGGCCGTTGCCGGCAAGATCGGTGATGGTGACGACAACAGTGTATTGGGTGCGCGGTGTGAGGTCGGTGACGACAAAACGGTGACAGACCGCCCCGTTGTCGAGTGCGAACATGGAGGTATCTCCGGTGTCGGCCGTCTCAACGTTAATCACGCTCGTGACGGGCTCGTCGGCACAAAACGAAACTGCGAACTTGTCGTAGTCGATGGCGCTGATCAGGGG
>JBFHUL010000084.1:0-14576 GCA_041590075.1 Oleiphilaceae bacterium | reverse complement strand
TTCTGCATCGACCAGCGTAATCCGCGCCTTGTTACGTTTGCCGAGCGTATTGCCCAGCTTTGTTGCCAGTACGAGTCCGCCTGCGCCGCCTCCAATAATGAGAATGTTAGGTTGCATGGTGTTGCCTTCCAAAATGAGTTCAGGGCAGCACAGCGGACTATGCTGTCCTGAACGCACCGATTTTGAAGGCTGCGTATTGTGAACCAAGTCACGTTTAAGGGGAAGCGCATTTGCGGATCGCTAAGACCCTTTTCATGACCACTCTTCGCCTTGTGAAAGGTGTTTTGGCTGAAAACTGGGGGCCGGCCAAATGCTGGTCTACACTTGAAAAAAAGCAATAATACCGATCCACTCTGGAGTACGATTCGTGAGTAGCACGCCCAACCAATTGAGTCCCATTGGCCAGCAAGTGGCCAACCACCTGCAACAACTTGTTGAAGACCATACTATCGATGTGCCCATGCTTCCTGACGTGGCCAGCCGCGTGCTGGCGCTCAGTAATGACGCTGATTCCGATGCAGCTCAGCTTGCCAAGTTGATACAGAGTGATCAGGCGCTCGCAGGGCATGTAATGCGCATCGCCAATTCTGCGGCCTACACACCCAATGCATCCATGGTGTCGCTGCAGCAGGCCATCGCCCGTTTAGGGATGCAGTTAATCAGCGAAATTGCTCTGGCCGCCTCCCTGAACAGCAAACTCTTTCGTGCGCCGGGCTTCGAAGCACGCAGTGCTGGTATCTGGGATCATGCCCTGCTTACCGGCTTGTGGGGCAAGGAAATCGCGCGGATCAGTAAAAAGAATGTCGAGGCTTCTTTCTTGTGTGGTTTGCTGCACAGCATCGGTAGGCCGGCCACCCTGCAAACCATCGCGGAATTTGTGAAAAAACGTGAAGCCCGGATGGATGAAGCGGAGGTGGCCTTACTGGAAGACTGTTTTCATGTCTTGTTCGGTGAGGTGATCGTACGTAAGTGGGAAATGCCCGCCATCGTGCAACAATCTGTGCAGTATTACCGCGATTATGCTGCGGCCCCCGTGCATCGTGAGCAGGCGATGGTGATTAATGCCGCGGCGCGAATGGCGTCGGTCACTTTGGGGTTGAGTGCAGAATCGCTCACCGAGGTGATGAAGGATCAGGTCTTTGCCGATCTCAATCTCTATGAGGATGAACTGGAGCAGCTCATGGATAAAGAGGAAGTTGTCAAAGCAGCGCGGGAGGCCATGCGGGCATGAAGACATTTGATGTAGTGGTGATCGGCAGTGGTCCGGCGGGTCAGAAAGCGGCTGTGCAAGCCGCTAAGGCGGGCAAGTCGGTGGCCATCATCGAGCGCGATCCCTGGCTGGGGGGCGCATGTGTACACAGGGGTACCATTCCCAGCAAGACCCTGCGTGAGAATGCGCTGCGGGTTAAAAAGATGCGTGAAAATGCCGCGCTGTGCGACTTCGAGTTGGCTGAAGACACCGAAATGTCGACGCTGATCGATCGTCTCAATAAGGTGCTCAAGGCCCATGACCGATTTATGGTGAACCAGATAGAACGTAATGCGATTGAACGTATTCATGGTCGGGCAAAATTCCTCTCGCCTACATCGCTCGAAGTGCGCAAGGTGCGCGGTGAGCCCGAGCAACTCACGGCAGAAAGTTTTGTGATTGCATCGGGTTCGATTCCACGTCAGCCTGACAACATTCCCATCGATCACGAGAATATTTTCGACAGCGACTCCATTCTCAGCATGCTTTATCTGCCGCGCAGCCTGACCGTTCTGGGTGGCGGTGTGATTGCGAGTGAGTATGCGTCGATCTTTCAGGCCTTGGGTGTGCGCGTCACCATGATCGACCGTTATGCGCTGCCGCTGGGTTTCATGGATGCGGATCTCACCGAAAAATTCGTGCACGCCTTCCAGGAAATGGGGGGTACCTGGCAGGGCGAGAAGGTGGTTAAGAATGTGTACTGGGATGGTCTGTCGGAAGTGGTTACCGAGTGCGAAGATGGCAGTGTCTACCGTTCCGCCAAGCTGCTGTGTGCGGCCGGGCGTCTGGCAAATGTGAAGGATCTGGATATTGCACAGGCGGGTCTTGCGCTGAATGAGAATGGCCATATCTCGGTGAATGAACTGTTGCAAACAGACGTGCCCCATATCTATGCCGCTGGCGATGTGATTGGCCCACCCTCGTTGGCGTCGGCTTCGATGGAGCAGGGGCGTCGGGCTTCCTGTAATGCCTTGGGTATTGAAGTGGGGCCTATGAGTCAGACGATCCCCTCAGGCATTTATGGCATCCCGGAGCTATCGGCCGTTGGAATGACGGAGCAGCAGGCACGGGCGCAGCATGATGAAGTGCTGGTTGGTCGCGCTAAGTTCGAAGAGATTTCCCGTGGCCAGATTAGTGGTATCAAAGATGGCATGCTGAAACTCATCTGCGATGCGCGGGGTGAAAAACTTCTGGGCGTGCAGATTGTCGGCGAGGGCGCCACCGAACTCATTCACATCGGTCAAATGGCGATGTTGGCCAATGCCAATGTGGATATTTTTGTCGAAAGTATTTTTAATTTTCCTACCCTGGCCGAGGCCTACCGCGTCGCCGCGCTTGCTGTGATAGGTCAGCGTGCAGAGCATTCCGAAGTGTATTGATGATTACGCCAAACCTTGGCTCATGTAGCTGCGTTATGCTTCCACCGGAATGTCGTTTGGGCGATGACAAGAACTTGGGCAAAGCGGTGTTCAGAGCTTTGATCGAATAGATAGCCAGACCTCAGACCATGACAGATTAACGTGTGGGCCGGCGTGCTTTTCAGTTGTTTATCAAAGAGAACTTTGGCGTCTAGATTTTTAGAAAACGAAACGCAAAAGATTTACCGTGTAAGCCTTGTAGTTATACCCTCATCTCGCTACTTACTTTGCCAATGTGGGCGACGCGGCTATGCCCCAGCCATTTGGAGGCAATACTTGTATATCTTGAGTGTCCGCGAAGAAGCATGTCTTTTTTCTGAATCGCGCTATCCATACTTTCCCATCCCATCCACACTTCGGTGAGCTTTTTCGCCGACACTTCAATCAAAACATCTACATCAAAACCATAATCGATATGGCATAAGTCAACAATGTCATTTTTAAAAACAAGCCAATGGTGACTTCGATTTTCCGGAACATCTGTGAGAAAGAACTCGACGATAAAAGGGTCGGGCAGGATTGGGATGGGGGTTGTGTTACGCCGGATATCCCACATCAATAAACCTACATCGATGGACTCCAGAGAGGGCTCGACCTTCAGCCACTTCTGCCCCCAACCAGCCAGACCTAAAACAACTGTTTCCAGTGCTTGCCCCGCTGGGGTGAGGTGATAATGTGATTGGCCTGTACTATCTTTATCTTTTGTTACTACCCCCGCTTTGATCAAATCCTTGAGCCTTTCAGAGAGTAATGTGCGGGACATTCGCGGCACGCCGCGACTGATATCGTTGAAACTGGTTGACCCAAACAGGAGTTCGCGTAACAACAACATCGTCCAACGCGTACATAAGAATTCAGAAGCCATTGCAAGGGGGCAATATTGGCCGTACACGGTGCTTGTTTCGAATGACTGTTCCATGTGCATTTCCTTTTCGTAGGCTGGTGGCAAGAGAATGGGCTACTAGCCAGTACAAAAAGTGTACTAGTCCAAACGTGGTACAAAGCTTATCGTCCAACACTTCAATGCAAAAAGCAAAGGGGGACGTTATGAGTGCATCATTATTTGAGCGCCTTGGGGGCGAAGCCGGAATTAAGGCAATTGCTAACGATTTAGTGGATTTACATATTGATAACCCGGTTATTTCTACCCGATTTGAAAACAAAGATCCTGATAAGTTAAAGCATGGGGCGGCTACGTTCTTTATCTCGGGAACCGGAGGGCCGCAGTGCTACGCTGGTAAGGATATGGTTGGTGTGCACAAGCATATGAATATCTCGGCTAATGAGTTTATTGCTGCGTTAAATGATGCTTTGACTGCACTTGAGCGTAATAACATAGGGCAAAGAGAGAAAGAGGAGGTGCTGTATATTCTCTTCAGTATGCGCAATGAAGTGATGCACCAATAGTTGCTAGACGTCAACAAGCTTGGCATTTTTTATCGGCTCTCCTCTTAGGTTAGGGCTCATGGAGGCGGTAACAAAAGCGAGGGACAAACAATGAAACAGAGTAAGTTCTTAAGGCTTTTGTGCTAGCGAAAGATGTTGCCACCTAAGCAACCAAAACGTTTGTTCATTTGCATCAGAGCTTAAAGGTCTAAAGCGGCGCTTATCAGGTCTTGCACACCTCTAAGGTCCGCTTTGCCTATTGGGTTACCATCTCAAAATCCTTGTTTTTTCCAGAGTATGATCGGGCTCTTAGTTGCGGCCGGTCTGTGCTTACAATCTGCTTACCGCACCAGGTGGAACAGTGAAAGGGCTGCGCCGAAGGGTCGAAGCAAGGTAATAGCGCGTTTTCATTAGGCACCTGTCGTATTACGCACTACGACTCCCGATCACTCACACGCAATAAAGTAAAACAAACAATCACTGGCGGCGATCAGGGGGTTGGTCGTGACCATAAATACCTTCATCGCATGGCGAGGATAAAGGCGCCCCTCGCGCGCCTGGAAGAATTCATCCAGTCGTTCATTGCCGAGATGGTCTTTGGCGCTTAATGCTGAAATCCCCTGTTTGCCAAGGTACGCGATGGCTTCATCACGGGTCAGCATGCCGTAGTTAAACTTTTCTGCCTGTTGCGGCAGGGTGATCAGAGCGCTGTCGTTGGGTGTGTCGGCATAGGCAACGCTGCCTTCACAGGCCGTTTCGAGGCGAATTGGATTACGAAACACATTCACCTGATAGTGCGCTTTGGGGTCGGCCAGTACGTGTTCGGTATCCAGATAACGATGTAAGCCTTCCTGTGCCACAATTTGTGCCGAATAATCTTTCGCCCCGCCACATTCGATGGTCACCGTAGGCACCTGCATTTCACTCAGCTCCATCAGCGCCCCCAAACGCAGGTCGGTCACGATCAGGTCATTCGTAAACAGCGCGCACAGCGCCTTATGATTGCGATCGCCGTTGACCGAAACCGCAAACGCCGGGCCGGAACCCGAGGTGTTGTGAATATCGATCAGGCACTCTGGTTGCGCCTGGTGCAAGAGATCCAGAATGGCTTCTGCAAGCTTGCCCTCGTCATCATCGAAAGGGGGGCGAAAGCAGCGATTAAGGTCGCGTTTGTCGGGCAGCATCCGATAGGAAAAGCGCGGTGGGGTGAGCGCGGTTTTCACTGAAGCCAGAATGAACAGGGTGTTCACGCGGGGGCGTGATCCCGCCTTAATGTAGTGATAAATTGCCTGCGCACCCGAGGGCTCATTGCCGTGTAAAAGCGTTACTACCGCCCGGCAGCGTTCACTGCTTTGGCCCAGCATGAAGATGGCCGTGGGTGCTGCCAGTTCGCACAGGAACGCCTCAAAGGAGTCGGGTAGGCGCTCGGGTAAAGGGTCGCGCAGGAGTTGCAGTGGAGGAAGTGGCTGTAAAATGGTCATCAGACAAGTGTGCTCCATTGATGCACAGGCAGATCCTGGCTGCTGTTTTCGTAATAACGTTCGGCGAGCACGCGCAAGGCTTCTTCTCTGCTGAGCTGCGTTTTAAGTTGCTGGTACATATGCGTTTGCCAGCGCGCGCCGTTGGTGTTTTGTGCCAGAGTGGCCTGAATCAGCCCACATTGTTGCCTGATTTCGGCGTCACCCACGCCCAGTTTATGGAGGCCCGCTTCAACCGTGGGCATCAGGCATTGCAGTATATGTATGGCCGGGCGCTCTTCGAGTTGACCGCGCTGGGGGTTGGGCCAGATGAGTGTTGCGTCAAGGCCGTGTTTTGCCGCGCGGTAGAAATTCTGCTCGGCATAGCGAAACGGCATCGCCGGAAGCAGTTCTCTCATGCTGTCTTGCAATCCGCGTATCAAGCCGCTGTGCAGCGCCGCGCAGGCGATCATGTCGCTGGGTGTGGGGCCGGCCGGTAATGCACGCAGCTCGATACGCAGGTGGCCGCCATCCGCGGGGTCATAAATGGGTCGGTTCCAGCTCCAGATGCTCCCCTGATGGAGCCGCAATGCCGCAAGCTGGGGCACGGCGCTGTTGTGCTCTTCTTCCTGATCCCAGATAGGTAATAAAGGCTCGAACAAATAGGTACCTTCTGCAAACAGCTCGTGAATGCCGTCGCGCACCCAGCCAAGACCAAAAAGCACTCTGGCGGGCAGGTGTTTTGCCAAGGCATCGTCGAGGCGCGTATCGATACTCTGTTTAAACAGGGCGATGCGGGTTTCCTGCCACAATTGTTGCCCTAAAAACAGCGGCGAGTTTGCCGCCAGAGCGAGTACGAGGGGGGTGACTAATTGGGCCGCATTAAAGGCATTGGCGAAGTCTTTGGGGTTGACGCGGTAGTGGAATTGAAAAGACGTGTTGGCGCCTTCGAGCGACACATCGCTCCAGCGCAAATCGAGCTGCTCGCAGCCTTCGATATGCACATGGAAATCCTCGCCACGCTTATTGCGCAGCTCCCGCGCCAGCACATGATAGCGAGGCAAGTTGGTGATGGCGTGCATGCCCATATCTTCGCGCTTAAGGGTGGGCAAAATGCCAATGGGTAACACGCGGGCCTGATGCGTGTGGGCCAGGTCCGTCAGCCGTGCGAGGGCGCCCAGCATGTGCTGTCGCATCAGTGAGAAGGGTGCGTCCTGCTGAGGAATCGGCTGAAAGTTGTACTCGAGATTAAAGCGATTCAGCTCCAGCGTGAGCTGTTCGTCCTCCATCGCATCGTAGAGCAGGGTGTTGATGGCCTTTGGGCTGGCAAGTTCATCGATAATATACAGCTCCAGTTCGGCACCAAAAGACGGAGCACCTTCGCCGAACCCAGGTTGTTCAAGCACCTTCTGGAGCGCGTGCAAATCCCGATGCAGCGCCTGGCGAAACTTACTGTAGTCTTCGTCGCTGAACTCGGTTTTCTCAATATCCGTTCCCATTGCCGTGTCCTCTTTGCTCTGGCGCCTCACGCTCCGGTGTCCATACGTGCACGTACTAAGATTATAAGCATAGTCGGCGTGGGCGGGCATATGCCATTTGACGCCAGATAATTGTCGGGGTGGATGACCTCCACGCAGGGCCGTCGTGCGGAGGGAATAAATGGCCCGCGGCTATTGCGCAGCAGGCATAGCTCTACAATACTTTTAGAGTTCAGTGGTCGCTGTTGCGTGCGCCCACGGAGAAAGCCAACGAAGACAATCTTGAGTAAGCCGGTATGATCAAGCGCATTCCCATAGACAGTTTGCAGGTAGGCATGTATGTCTCCGATCTGAATGCCGACTGGATACCCCACTCCAATCTGAAGAAAAAGGGCAAGATCAAACAGGAAGCGGTGATCGAGAAAATCAGGCAGCTGGGGGTCAGTGAAATATACATCGACACCTCTCTCGGTCGAGATTCTCAGGATGGGCTCACAGAGACCGAGGTGGAGGCACGTAACGAAGCGGCACTGCAAAGTGCCGGCGCACTGGCCCCTTTGATGAAACCCAAGCTCGCGCTGGAAGACGAAATGCAGGCGGCGAGCAAGATACACAACGAAGCTCTGGGGCTGGTCTCCAATCTGCTGACGGACGTACGCGAAAAGAAGCCCATTGCGCTCGATGCGTTTGAGGAAGTTGCGGACGGCATGCTGGATTCCGTATTGCGTAACCACAATGCGTTGTCGTGCCTTGGCCGTATTCGTGCCAAGGACTCCTATCTGATGGAACACTCCGTCAATCTGGCGGTGCTGATGTCGGTATTCGGCAAGTCGCTGGATTTGCCACGTGAAACCATGCAGCACGTGGCGGTGGGCGCCATGCTCCACGATATCGGTAAGATCATGATTCCCGATGAAATTCTGCATAAACCAGAGCGGCTGACAGCCGCTGAATTTGAAGTGATGAAACAGCATGCGCGGCACTCGCGCGATTTACTCAAGGGCACGCCGGGTATGCCGGAGTTGGCGGTGCTGGTGGCGGCACAGCACCATGAAAAAATGGATGGCAGTGGTTATCCCGAGGGGCTGTGCGGTGATGAAATTTCTCCTTTCGGGCGCATGGCTGCAGTGGTGGACGTGTATGACGCGATTACTGCCGATCGGGTCTATCACAAAGGTATTACCCCTTCGGCGGCGCTCAAAAAGTTGCTGGAGTGGCGCCATCACCTGGATGCATCACTGGTGCGGCATTTTATTCGCAGCGTGGGCATTTATCCGGTGGGCTCGCTGGTGTTAATGGAAAGCGGCCGTTTGGCCGTGGTGGTGCAGGCCAATGACTTTGATCAGCGCTTACCTACCATCAAGGTGATGTATCACACCAAGTTTCGCAGCTTTATAACGATCGAAACCATCGACCTGAGTAAGCCCTCCGTGCAGGATCGCATTGTTAAGGCCGTTGACCCCGACGTCTACCATATTAAGGTGTCGAACTTTCTTTAAGCGCACACCTTTGCCGACTGGCGCGGGATCGCGCCCGATGAATGATGGCGACAATGATGCGTATTGATGCGGAAACGGATGAGTTGGACACCACCGGCTGGCTGACTGCGCTTTTAGCTAAGCTCAATCGTGTAGTGGCAGGATTCGGCACCATGATCGCGGCAGGGTTTATCGTCGTCGTGGCGCACCACCAGAAAGTGCCCAGGTTCGATAAACTTCCGGCCAATGCCTTCGATGATGCCCCGGTCGAATTCACAGGGGTATGGATTGTTGCACTCGAAAAACATCTGGCCCTGTGCGTCTTCATGAAAATCATAGCTGCCGATGTCGCCGTTACGGTGATTCTGATGGTATGCCACGTCAATCGAAGTAAAGGCTTGTTCCAAAGTTTCGATATTGGGCGGGAACACAGCATTTTCGTTGATCTTGGTCCCTATGGTGTAGAGCGTATGAGGGCCAAACTCTTCGGCAATTTCTTTAAACGCGTCTAGCCAGTCCTGTTGCGTATACCAGGTGTCGGCATGGGGGTCGTTGATGCTGTGGCGCGCGAGAATCGCCAAGGCTTCCTGCTTGCGGTAACTGAGCGCATCGACGAACGACATGACCGCAGCCCCCAATACTTCTACCTTGGGGTTACGTGCCTGATATTGCGCCATACTGTTTCTCCAAAAAAAAAGACTAACGAGTCAGCTAATAAACATAGAATGTGCGGCTTAAAAAACAAGTTGAAAGCGCGCCTTGTCGCGTTTGTTTACGATCTTCCGATAGGAAGACATTAGCCTGATGCGCAACTATAACTATCGGAGAGATAACGATCAGGTTACACCGCAAATCAAAGCGCGTTGTCGCAACCCGCTGGGTGAGGAGAGAGGTATGTCGTTAACCGAAACACTGAGCCTGCAATGCCCCTACTGTTGGGAGCATATAGAAGTATTGGTTGACTGTAGTGTGGAGCAACAACGTTATGTTGAAGATTGCTTCGTGTGTTGCCGTCCTATCGTGTTAACGGTTTCTGTGGACGCCGAGGGGTGGCCCGAGGTGCGGGCTGAGCGCGAAAATGATTAGCGAGCGGTGCATCCGTCCTGCCGCGGGCTATTGGTCTACACTTGAGTGAATCGACGCCGACTTCGGCTGATTGCCATGTCGCAATGAATCAAAAAGATAAGGAAGCGCTTTATGTTGCAATTTGAATGGATGGGCTTGCCGCTTTTCAAGGCAGGTGAGTTTTCCATTACCGTAGGGCAGTTGCTGGTATTTTTTGCCGTGCTGCTGGCAACACTGCTGATTTCGAAAGTTGCACGTTTGGCGATAGGTCGCTTGCGTTCACGTGAATTTGTATTTTCGTCGGCACAACTGTATGCGCTCGAGCGACTGGTGCATTACCTGATATTGCTGGCAGGCTTTGTGGTAGCGCTGTCGACCATTGGGATTGATGTAAGCAAGCTGGCCATTATTGCCGGTGCATTAGGCATCGGTATCGGTTTAGGTTTGCAGAATATCGTCAATAATTTTGTATCGGGGCTCGTGATTCTGTTCGAACGTTCGCTCAAGGTAGGTGATTTTATTGAGCTATCGAATGGGCTGGTGGGCGAAGTGAAAGAAATCAATATGCGATCCACCCTGATTCGCACCAACGACAATGTGGATATCTTGATCCCCAACGCCGAAGTGATTGGCAATCAGCTGACTAACTGGACGCTGGAAGAAAATATCCGGCGTTTTCGTATCGAGTTTGGTGTGGCTTACGGCAGCGACAAAGAGCTGGTGAAAAAAGCTGCGCTCGAGGCGGCAGCCTCGGTGCCTTATACCCTTGATATGCCAGGCAGAAATGCCGCCGTATGGATGACGGGGTTTGGCGACAGTTCGCTTAATTTTATTCTGGGTGTATGGGTCTCGCCTGAGCAGGTAAAGCGGCCCACCGCACTGACTTCGGATTATCTGTGGGCCATCGATGACGCCTTCCGCAAATACAAGATCGAGATTCCTTTTCCGCAACGCGACTTGCACTTGCGCAGTGCTCAGGCGCCTCTGGCGCTGAAGCATTCCGAGGTTGCGAGCTAGCATGGAATTGAAACTCGCAACGGCAATAAGATGCAGGCGTTGGGCAGTCGCTTTATTGCTGTGTTGGTTGCCTTTGAATGCAGCCGTAGCCGATGAGGAGGATCCCCAGACTATATTGGTGGGCGGAGATTATTGGTGCCCTTATGTCTGCACCCCGAAAACTGAACGAGAAGGTTATCTGATCGAGGTACTTCGTGAAGTGTTTGTGCGCCATGGGTATAAACTGCGGTTTCGTTTGTACCCGTGGCAGAGGGCGCTGCAACTTACCGAGATAGGGCGTATCGACGGAGCGGTGGGTGCGGTTGCTGGTAACAGGGGTGCAAATATCATTGGTACTCAAAGCCTGGGGCGCGATGAGACGGTGATTGTGCACCGCAGTGATCACTCTTTTATCTATTCGGAGCCAGGCGACTTAAACGGATTTCGTATCGGTTTAGTCGCAGACTATACCTACGATAATCATGGGCGACTCGATGCCTATCTGGCAGAGCGCCTCGCTGCGCAGGACAATACCCTGCTGGTCGTCACTCAATCGAGACCACTTGAACAGCTGTTTCGCTTGCTGACTATCGATCGTATTCAGGTTTTTCCAGAAAACAAATATGTGGTTGCCTATAACGCTCGCGTGCAGGGGCTGGAGGATCAAATAGCGTACCAGCCGCATTCGCACGGCGATGATATTTATGTGGCGTTCAGTCCATCCAAGCGCGGAAAAAAGCTTTTGAAGTTGTTTGATGAGGGTGTCGAGCGTTTACGTCATAGCGGTAAGCTGGAAAGGATTCTGGCGCGATACGGCATTACCTATGAGCTCTGATATGCCCGGGACTCAGTGGGGTTCCCTGTTCTGAGTAGCTCACCTCTGAGCCCTCGTTTCTTTCTTCCTTTCTTTGCGTTTTATCTCTGTTCTCGTTTCTTTGTATTTGCTTTCAGGGCTGTGTGGCGACGTGTTGTCGGTCTTGATTGTACAGATCTGTACAGTTAATATGTACAGATCTGTACACCTTTGTGGTGCCGATCGGGAGTGCCCGTCGCGTGCCACAAGTCGTGCTGCATGGTGTTGACAATGAGTGACATAAGGAGCGTTGATGAAATCAGCATTACGGGCGCGTGAATTGCCTCGGGTGAGTGCGGTGGCGGAAGGCGCCTTGCCAGGTTCCGGCGACGTCAAGGAAGGAAAGCTGATGCTTGTGTGCTCACGGCCCGCAGCAGTGGTTTACGATGATGCGCTGACCTTGCGTTTGCTCGCTCGGTCTCGATCTGGCGATAAACAGGCTTTCGAACAATTACTGGCGCGCTATACAGAGCGGCTGTCCCGTGCGCTTCAGGCGCGTATCAACAACCCCGATTTGTTAAAGGATGTGTTGCAGGAAACCTACCTGCGCGCGTTCCGTTTTATTGCTCGCTTTCGCGGTGACTGCCGGTTTTATTCCTGGCTCTATCGTATTGCTCTTAATGCCGCATTCAATGCGCTCGCCGCGCAAACCCGTCGGGCCGAGGTCAATCTGGCCGAATGGCACGCGCAGCCCAGCGCCACGCCCGCACCATCGCATGCCGAGGGGCCGGAAACGTGCTTGCAGCGTGAGCAGGCCGAGCAGCACATTCTGCATCGCCTCGCAGCATTGCCGCTGGATCAGCGCACGGCGTTAACGCTGCGTATGGAGGGCTGTAGTTACCATGATATTGCTCAGGTATTGAAGTGCCCGGTGGGAACCGTGCGTTCACGCATCGCGCGTGCACGCTCGCGCCTGATTGGAGGGCTGGGGCCGCATCACCTGGGCGATGTTTCTGCGCTGAAAAAGCCAGACAGGTGAGGTGTTGGGGTGATTGAATCAAAGCGCGATCTACTGGTGAACACCGCACTTCGCTTATTCAATGAGTATGGCTTCCATGCCACGGGCATTGATCGGGTGCAGGCTGAATCCGGCGTCTCCAAGACCACCATGTATAAATATTTTCCCTCCAAAGAAGATCTCATTCAGGCTGCATTGGCCCGCCGGCATGAGCAGTTTAATGCCTGGATTGAAACACGCACTGCCGCTCTGCGCGCACAGTACGCGGGGCGTTCCGACGGGGCCCTGTTAGCGATGTTCGACGCGCTCGATGAGTGGGTGCAATCGGAACGCTTTTTCGGCTGTAACTTTATCAATGCGACGGCGGAATATTCCGACCCTGCACACCCGGTGCATGTGTTCTGCCAGCAGCACAAACAGTCGGTGCAACAATATGCCGAACGGCAAATACCGCCAGAATTTTCAGCACCAGAAAGAAAAGAGCTCGCCAAGGAGATCTGCCTGTTGATTGATGGCGCAATTGTGAGTGCGCAGGCGGCTGGTCAGAAAGATGCTGCACAGCGCGCTAAAAACATGTTGCAGCGATTACTCGCAAGCTACGGCACGACGTCGAGTTGATGCCATGCCCTTGGGCATCCTTGCCTGGAAAGCGAGTCCTGGGCAGGTTGTCCTGAGGCGGGCGCTGTATTGGCGCATACCGTGATCTGTTCCTTCAACGGCTGTTGCCCGCGGATTTTTCATTGGGCAAGGGTGCGCATGTAGTGCCATACTTCCTGCACTATTTCATTAGATAAATTGAAGTGCACAGGAGGGTGTCATCATGAAACTTGCGATTTTGTCCTGCGGACCCAAGGCATACAGCACACAGCGGTTGAAGGAAGCTGCGCTGCAGCGCGGGCACAACGTCAAAGTGCTCAACACCCTCAAGTTTGCGATCGATTTGCAACGCGGTGAGCCCGACCTGCATTATCGCCAAAAAGTACTGAGCACCTACGATGCCGTGTTACCCCGTATCGGGGCTTCTATTACTTATTACGGTACGGCCGTAGTCAGGCAGTTTCAGGAGATGGACGTATTCTGTGCCAATACCGCGCATGGTATTAATAATTCCCGCGATAAGTTGCGCAGTTTGCAATTGCTGAGTCGTCATCACATCGGGATTCCGCGCACGGCGTTTGTGCGCGATAAGAAAGACGTGCTGCCTGCCATCGAACGCGTGGGTGGCGCACCGGTCATCATCAAGCTGATTGAAGGCACCCAGGGGATTGGCGTGTTGCTGGCAGAGTCGGTGAATACGGCAGAATCCATTATCGAGTTGCTGCAAAGCCAAAAGCAGAATGTGTTGATTCAAAAATTTGTGGCCGAGAGTAAAGGGAAGGATATTCGCGCTATTGTGGTGGGCGATCGTGTGGTCGCGGCGATGCGCCGGGTGGCTCAGGGGCAGGAGTTCCGCAGCAATGTGCACCGGGGCGGCATAGCAGAAGCGGTCGAGTTGTCGGACGAATTCAAGGAAACAGCAGTTCGCGCAGCCCAGATTATGGGCTTGCAGGTGGCGGGTGTCGATATGCTTGAAAGCAAAACCGGCCCGCAGATCATGGAAGTGAATTCCTCTCCCGGTTTGGAGGGCATTGAAACCTGCACCGGGCTGGATGTGGCGGGAGCAATCATTGATTACATCGCCGCACAGGTGGACTTTCCCGAAATTGATGTGCGCCAGCGTTTAACCGTGAGCAAGGGCTATGGTGTGGGCGAAATATACATACCGGAAGGTTCCAAGTTCGTCGGCAAAACGATTCTTGAAACCAAACTCCAGGAACAGGATATCAATGTGCTCACGCTCTATCGCGGGGCCAAGGTGATTCCGAATCCACGCAAAGACCGCGTGCTGGAACCTGAGGATAAACTGCTGTGTTTCGGAAAGATGGACTCCATGCGAGGCATGATTCCCGCCAAAACGCGCCGCCGTCGCAGCCCCGATCTGGCAGGCTTGCCCGATCATTTGCCGGAAGGGGAGGGGTCGGATGACACATGAGTGCGCGGGCAATAGCCTGAGGCAGGAAGCGGTATGAAGTTTATCAGCGAATTCAAGGAATTTGCGCTCAAGGGCAACATGATCGACATCGCCATTGGCGTTGTGTTGGGTACGGCCTTTAACAAGGTGGTGGATGTGTTGGTGAAGGACATTCTTCTGCCGCCTCTGCTGCTGTTGACCGACGGCATGCACTGGGAGGCCAAACG
>JBFHUL010000083.1:0-14618 GCA_041590075.1 Oleiphilaceae bacterium | reverse complement strand
TTCACCGTAGTGGGATTAACCATCAAGGTATACGAGCCCGGCTCATTGGGTCTATTCGGTATCGGCTTGCTGGCTATAGCCGTAGTAAGAAAATTAAGCAGAGACGCCTAACCGATCAAAATGAGCAGATAAATAAAAAAGGGGGAGCCATTGACTCCCCCTTTTTTTGCCTGAGCTTAAATTACCACCCGGTGCGTTTCTTCAATGCTTCGCCGATATCGGCAAGACTTTTTACTGTCGTTACGCCTACTGCTTCAAGCGCAGCAAATTTATCCGCTGCAGTACCTTTGCCACCTGCGATAATTGCACCAGCATGGCCCATCCGCTTACCTGGAGGCGCTGTAACGCCGGCAATATATGAGACAACCGGTTTGGTCACATTTGCCTTGATATACTCCGCAGCTTCTTCCTCAGCAGTGCCACCAATCTCACCAATCATCACAATCGCTTCGGTTTGCGGATCATTCTCGAACATTTCAAGAATATCGATGAAGTTGGAACCAGGAATCGGGTCACCACCGATGCCCACACATGTAGACTGACCAAAACCAAAATCGGTGGTTTGCTTCACTGCTTCATAGGTCAATGTTCCTGAACGCGAAACAATCCCTACTTTTCCTGGCAGGTGAATGTGGCCAGGCATGATACCAATTTTACTTTCACCAGGAGTGATGACGCCTGGGCAGTTTGGTCCGATCAAGCGGACACCGAGCTCATCGCACTTGATTTTGGCATCCAGCATATCCAGCGTGGGGATACCTTCAGTGATACATACGATGAGTTTGATACCACCATTCGCTGCTTCGAGGATAGAGTCCTTACAAAACGGCGCGGGCACATAGATGACAGAAGCTTCCGCACCCGTCTGCTCAACGGCCTCGCGAACGGTATTGAACACGGGCAAACCCAGATGCGTTTGTCCACCTTTACCCGGTGTGACACCACCGACCATTTTGGTGCCGTATTCAATGGCTTGCTCGGAATGGAACGTACCCTGAGAGCCCGTAAATCCCTGACAAATTACTTTCGTGTCTTTATTGATTAATACGCTCATGATACTTACCCCTTAGCCGCTTTAACTACCGACTCTGCGGCATTGGTTAGACTCGTCGCTGCGATAATATCCAGCCCGCTGTCCGCGAGTGTTTTCGCACCTAACTCTGCATTATTGCCTTCCAGGCGCACAACCACCGGTACCTTCACGCCTACTTCTTTAACGGCACCAATGATGCCCTCAGCAATTAGATCGCAGCGCACTATGCCGCCAAAGATATTAACGAGTACTGCCTTGACGTTGTCATCAGACAGGATGATCTTGAACGCTTCAGTGACGCGCTCTTTGGTTGCACCCCCGCCTACGTCCAAGAAGTTAGCCGGTGCACCACCATGCAATTTAACGATATCCATAGTACCCATCGCCAAACCGGCGCCGTTTACCATGCATCCGATATTGCCTTCCAGTGCGACGTAATTCAGCTCCCATGATGCGGCGTGTGCTTCGCGAGCATCTTCTTGAGAAGGATCATGCATTTCACGCAATTTGGGCTGGCGGTACATGGCATTGCTATCGATATTGATTTTTCCATCGAGGCAATGCAGATCACCCGTGTCAGTAATAACCAGAGGATTGATTTCTAAAAGTGCCAGGTCATAGTCATGGAAAAGCTTAGAAAGGCCGAGGAACAATTTGGTGAACTGTTTAACCTGAGCGCTGTTGAGGCCCAGTTGAAAAGCAAGATCACGTGCCTGATAGGGCTGTGCCCCCACCAAAGGATCAATCTCTGCCTTGAGTATTTTCTCAGGGGTTTCTTCGGCTACTTTCTCGATTTCCACGCCACCCTCAGTGGATGCCATAAATACAACGCGACGCGAACCGCGATCAACAACCGCTCCGAGGTATAACTCCTGGGCGATGTCAGTGCAGGCTTCAACGAGTATTTTTGACACCGGCTGGCCTTTCTCATCGGTCTGATAAGTCACCAGATTCTTACCCAGCCATTGTTCAGCGAAAGCCCGAATTTCTTCCTTCGAGCTAACCAGTTTAACGCCGCCGGCTTTGCCGCGGCCACCCGCATGCACCTGCGCTTTTACGACCCACTTGTCTCCGCCTATCTTACTCGCGGCTTCGGCTGCTTCCTGGGCAGTATCACATGCATATCCCGTTGAAACAGGGAGTCCGTATTCAGCAAAGAGCTGTTTTGCCTGATACTCATGTAAATTCATAATTATATCCGTCGGTTTAAAGTTTCCAGCTGCCTTTGCAACTGTTACGACCGTTTGCGATCTGCGTTTTCACAGTCCCAAACGTTAATGTGGTTGAACGAAGTAAACGTTGCCTTTTAAGCGCACTGAAGCGACTTAAATGCGGCGACCTTCACCGTACACCTGACGATTCTCATGGAGTAACTCGCCTTTAAGTGGGCTTGTAATTATTGTGCAGCCCCTACTTTCCCTTGCTTTACGGTGCAAGCCGGCCAGCCGCGCGGGCTGGCAAAAACTGTTATTTGCGTTTCTTGCGATTGGCGATATGAATCGCATGCCCCGCTACGGCAAGCGCAGCTTCGTGCACAGTCTCCGACAGCGTTGGGTGGGCAAACATCGTCAATCCGAGATCTTCGGCACTGGAGCCAAATTCCATGGCGATCACGGCTTGCGCCACCAGTTCCGAGGCATTGTGACCAATGATATGCACGCCCAAAACGCGATCACTTTTCGCATCGGCCAGTACTTTCACCATGCCCGCAGTGGCATTGGCCGCCATAGCGCGACCGCTCGCTGCGAACGGACATACACCCACATTGTAATCGACGCCGTCGGCCTTCAGTTGCTCTTCGGTTTTACCTACCCAAGCAATCTCCGGCGCCGTATAAATAACACCAGGAACCGTGTCGTAATTCACCTGCGTCTTTTGTCCGGCGATACGCTCAGCAACCATAATGCCCTCTTCGGAACCTTTATGGGCGAGCATTGGGCCGCGCACAACGTCACCTACCGCATAAATGCCCGGAACATCCGTCTGACAATAATCGTCGACGAAAATAAACCCGCGCTCATCGAGATTCACACCGCTGTCGGGTGAAAGCAAACCATCTGTGACGGGCGCACGCCCCACGCCCACAATGAGCTTGTCTACCTTGAGTTCTTGCGTACCTTTGGCATCTTTGTAGCTCACGTTCACGAGGCCGCGCTTGATTTCAGTGCCTGTTACCATCGCTTTAAGCTTGATATCGAGCCCTTGCTTTTTGAACTGTTTGAGCGCTTCTTTAGCAATCTGTTGGTCGACAGTACTCAGAAAGGTGTCTTGCGCCTCAATCACTGTGACTTCCGAACCCAGACGCGCCCAGACGCTGCCAAGCTCCAATCCAATCACACCAGCGCCAATCACTCCCAACCGTTTAGGCACTTCTTCAAATTCCAAAGCGCCTGTCGAATCTACGATATAACCCTCTGTTAAAGGCGCTGAAGGAATCTCTATAGGTTTGGAACCGGTCGCCAGAATTACGTTTTCCGCTTCGTAAGTAGTGGTTTCGCCTTTTTGGTCAGTGACTTCTACCTGCTTGTTCGCAAGCAATTTGCCTGTACCTTGAATTGAGGTGACGCCATTAGCCTTAAACAACGAGGCGATGCCACTTGTGAGATTGCCGACTATCTTATTCTTACGTTCCATCATTTTGGGAACGTCGACCTGCAGATCTTTGACATTGATGCCATGCAGCTCAAAATCATGCTTGGCCTCTTCAAATTTATGCGAGGATTCAAGCAATGCTTTGGAAGGGATACAACCGACATTGAGGCACGTACCACCCAGAACCTGTTTACCGTTTTCATTACTCCATTTTTCAACACAGGCAGTTTTCAGACCGAGTTGACCACAGCGAATGGCGGCTACATAGCCGGCTGGACCAGAGCCAACGACGATAACATCGAACTTATTTGACATGTAACTATTAACTCCTGCGTTAACTTAAATTTCGAGTAGTATGCGAGCGGGATCTTCAATCAGTTCTTTGATCGTCACCAGAAACTGTACCGCTTCCTTTCCATCTATCATGCGGTGATCGTAAGACAGCGCAAGATACATCATTGGCAAAATCACAACTTCTCCATTAACCGCCATCGGGCGCTCCTGAATTTTGTGCATGCCCAGTATGGCTGTTTGTGGGGGATTGAGAATGGGCGTGGACATCAGCGAGCCAAATACCCCTCCATTCGAAATGGTGAAGGTGCCCCCAGTCATCTCTTCGATCGTTAGTTTTCCATCGCGCGCTTTACCGCCAAATTCTTTAATCGTTGTTTCAATCGTGGCCAGACTCATCATGTCGGCATCGCGAAGTATCGGTACTACGAGTCCCTTTTCGGTTGAAACGGCTACACCGATATCCTGATACCCATGATAAACAATGTCGTTGCCATCAATCGAAGCATTCACTGCGGGGAAGCGCTTGAGTGCCTCGGCGGCGGCTTTCACAAACAAGGACATAAAGCCAAGCTTGGTGCCGTTGTGTGTTTTCTCAAACAGATCCTTGTACTGCTTACGAAGCTCCATAAGCGGCTTCATATTGACTTCATTAAAGGTGGTCAACATCGCTGTGGTTTGCGTCGCTTCCAGCAGGCGCTTTGCGATACTCGAACGCAAACGGGTCATCGGCACACGTTTTTCTGCACGGTCACCCTGAGGGATATCCGCGGGTTTGGCACTTGCCGGTGAAGCCTGCTGGGGCTGTGCCTTGGAGGCACTTTGTGCGGATTTGCTCTCTTCGAGGTAATTGACCACATCTTCTTTGGTCACGCGGCCATCTTTACCCGTGGCTTTGATCGATGAAGGATCAATATCCTTTTCTTCCGCGAGTTTTCGCGCGGCCGGGCTCATGAGCACTTCTTCGTCATCGTTGGAGGACGAATCGGCACTTTCTGTTTTATCGCTATCCGATGATCCCGAGTCTTTGGAGGCACTGCCTTCAGCGCCGGCCTTGAACTTGCCGATCACTTCTCCGCTGAGCACAACGTCGCCTTCGTTTTTAATGATTTCTTCGACTACACCGTTGTCGGGTGCAACTACCTCGAGTACGACTTTGTCGGTCTCGATATCTACAAGCAGTTCATCGCGTTCCACTTGTTCGCCTGGCTGCTTGTGCCATGTCGCTATCGTTCCGTCCGCAACAGATTCCGGGAAGGTTGGGGCTTTTATTTCGGTAGACATTTCCAATCCTTATAAAACGCTATTTAGCATGAAATGCTTGGTTAATGAGTTTGTTCTGCTCTTCAACATGCACGGAGATATAACCTGCTGCGGGAGCTGCGGATCCTTTTCTGCCTGCATAACGCAGATAGATTTTTTCGTTAATTTTCTTCAGCACGCGACGCATACGGTGTTGAGTGGGGTACCAGGCACCCTGATTCTGAGGCTCTTCCTGACACCAAACAACATCTTTGGTTTTCGGATACTGGCGTAACACCTCTTCCAGATCACCGCTGGGAAACGGGTAAAGCTGCTCGATGCGAATCACGGCAGTATCTTCTATCTCATTACTACGGCGGTATTCCAGAAGTTCGTAATACACTTTGCCACTGCACATGATGACGCGGGTTACTTTTTTGCGATCGATATCATCCACTTCGTCAATCACGGTCTGGAAACTGCCCTGGCTGAGATCGTCCAGCGTTGATACCGCATCCTTGTGCCGCAGAAGGCTTTTCGGTGTAATTGCAATCAAAGGTTTACGCAACGGACGTTTCACCTGACGACGCAACATATGGAAGATTTGCGCAGGCGTAGTAGGCACGCATACCTGAATATTGTGCTCGGCGCACATCTGCAGGAAGCGCTCCAGTCGTGCGGAGGAGTGTTCCGGGCCCTGCCCTTCGTAACCATGAGGCAGAAGTAGGGTCAGGCCGCATAAACGCCCCCATTTATGCTCCCCACTGGTAATAAACTGGTCGATGACTACCTGTGCACCGTTGGCGAAGTCGCCGAACTGCGCTTCCCAGATCACCAGGCATTTCGGGTTCGTGGTGGCAAAACCGTATTCGAACGCGAGCACAGCCTCCTCTGAAAGCAGGGAATCATAAATTTCAAAACGGGGCTGATCTTCGGCTAAATGCTGCAAAGGTACATAGGTCGAAGCATCGCTCTGGTTGTGCAATACCACGTGACGGTGAGAAAACGTACCGCGTCCCACGTCCTGGCCTGTAATACGAATCTCATGCCCCTCGTGCAACAAAGTCGCGTAGGCCATGACTTCGCCGTATCCCCAGTTGATGGGAAGTGCACCCTGGTTCATCTTGCTGCGGTCTTGAATGATCTTTTGCACTTGACGCTGAATAGGGAACCCTTCAGGTATCTGATCAAGCTTCTTACCCAGCCGCTGCAGCGTTTTGAGGGCAATACCGGTTTTACAGCGGGCCGTCCACTCATGCCCGAGGTAAGGCGCCCAATCAACGTACATACCCTTATTTGGCTCCAACACGAGGCTTTTAGTGACGTGCTCACCTTTTTCCAGTGCAGAGCGATAGTCATTTTCGAGTTTCTTCACCTGTTCGTCGGAAATAACTTCCTCACTAACCAAACTCTCGGCATAAAGCGTGCGGGTCGTTTTATGCTTCTTGATAATGTCGTACATCAATGGCTGTGTGCCAGAGGGCTCGTCCGCCTCATTGTGGCCGCGTCGACGATAGCAGACCAAATCGATAACCACGTCTTTCTTGAACTCGTTGCGGTAATCAATGGCAACCTGGGTCGCGAACAACACTGCCTCAGGATCATCTCCGTTAACGTGGAGGATTGGCGCTTCGATCATCTTGGCAACGTCGGTACAGTATTCAGTCGAACGCGCGTCTTCGCGTTTGCTGGTGGTAAACCCGACTTGGTTATTCACGATGATGTGAACGGAACCGCCAGTACCATAGGCACGCGTTTGTGACATCTGGAAGGTTTCCATCACAACGCCCTGACCTGCAAACGCGGCATCACCGTGCATAATGATGGGCACGACTGTTTCGCCTGTTTTGTCTTCGCGGCGAGTCTGTCTGGCGCGCACGGAGCCTTCAACAACAGGCGATACAATCTCCAAATGAGAAGGGTTAAACGATAAGGCCAGATGCACTTCTCCACCGGGGGTCATCACGTTCGACGAGAAACCCTGATGGTATTTCACGTCTCCCGACCCCATGTCGTGGAGTTTTTTACCATCAAACTCGTCAAACAGGTCCTTAGGATTTTTACCCAGGGTGTTCACGAGAACATTGAGCCGGCCTCGGTGGGCCATGCCAATCACAATCTCTTTCGCACCGTATCCGCCAGCGCGTTGAATCAGTTCATCCACTAGAGGAATGAGGCTTTCGCCACCTTCAAGACCAAAGCGTTTAGTGCCGGGGTAACGCGAACCCAGATATTTCTCAAGCCCCTCAGCCGCAGTCAATCGCTCCAATAAGTGGTAACGCGTTTCGAATTCGTACTTTGGCTTACCTTTTACCGACTCCAGCCTTTGCTGGAACCAGCGGCGAATATCGGTGTCGACGACATGCATATATTCAGCGCCGATTGAGGAACAATAGGTGCTCTTTAAGCCTTCGATGATCTCGCCTAGGGTCAACTCTTCATCACCAAATGCCAAACTGCCGGTTTGAAAACGGGTATCGAGATCCGCTTCACTCAAGCCATGATAATCCAGCTCCAGATCGGTGACGTGCTCACGCTCCATCAAGCCCAGTGGATCCAGTGCTGCTACCTGATGACCCCGTATTCTGTATGCGCTGATTAACTGAAGAACTTTGACCTGTTTCTTTTCGTGCTCACTTACCGCACTGGCGGGCGTGCTCAGATCTGACTTGGTGAATTTCTGTTTGGAAAGATGAAGGAATTGTTCACGGATGGTGGAGTGCGGAATGTCTTTAGCGGAGTAACCATTGACCCGTGGCAGTTGATCGAAATAACTGCGCCACTCTTCCGGTACGCTGTTCGGGTCGGACAAATACGCATCGTAGAGTTGTTCGACATAGACAAGATTTCCGCCGGACAGGTGACTTGTCCGCCAGAGTTGTTCCATCGTGCTGTCTTGCATTAATAGCTCGCCTTAATTAGCAGTAAATGCGAATACCAGGCACTATCTTGTAGGCTGCCGATAACCGGCCAGTAGAATTAGACCCACCCCAAGTGGGTATGATGACTGCTGCCTCAAAGATAATACGGGTGTTACCCGATTCCCCAGTGGTTAATACTCAGCAAACTGTTTCAAGTCACTTTTTGGGTGAAGAAAAACAGCTTCCAGTCGGCCCCCGCGCTTGGTTTTTATAGCCGCAGGGGCGGATTCATCATTAGATTATAGTCACTATTTTTTCAATCGCAGGAGAATATGAAGCGCACTCTCTGCGTTCCGGGCTCCACGACGTGGAGCCCGTTACACCGATCACGTAGACCGTTGCAATAACATGCCTCGAATATGACCGATGGCCTTCGTCGGATTCAACCCTTTAGGGCAAACGCTGACGCAATTCATGATGCCGCGACAACGGAAAACACTGAAGGGATCGTCCAACTCTGCCAGGCGATCTGCGGTTGCTGTATCACGCGAATCGGCCAGGAACCGGTATGCCTGCAGCAAGCCGGAGGGCCCCACAAACTTGTCAGGATTCCACCAGAACGAAGGGCACGCCGTCGAACAGCACGCACACAAAATACATTCGTACAATCCGTCCAGCTTGGCGCGATCCTCTGGTGACTGCAGGCGCTCGATCGCTGGCGGCGGCGTATCGTTGATCAAAAACGGCTTGATCTTTTCGTACTGTTTATAAAACAGGCTCATATCCACGACGAGATCGCGAATGACGGGCAAACCCGGAAGCGGCCGAAGCACCAGCTTGTCGTCTTTCAACACCTCAGACAAAGGGGTGATACAGGCCAGGCCATTTTTACCATTCATATTCAGGCCGTCCGAGCCGCATACACCTTCACGACAAGAGCGACGATAGGTAACGGAAGGATCTTGTTCTTTGAGCAAGTGTAATACGTCCAGAACCATCAGGTCTTTGCCTTCAGGAATCTCGATGTCGATATCCTGCATGAAAGGGGTCTGATCCTTTTCAGGGTTATAGCGATAGATACTGACTAACATTCTTGTATCACTCCTAGTAAGACCGAACTTTGGGTGGGAACGCTTCCACTGTTTTTGGCGAGAAGTTAACATCCCGCTTACCTACACGTTTTTCCTCCGGGAAATACATGGAGTGTTTCAGCCAGTTCTCATCATCCCTTTCTGTGAAATCATTGCGTGCATGGGCGCCACGACTTTCTTTGCGCTCTTCTGCCGAAACCGCAGTGGCGTAGGCCACTTCATACAGGTTATCAAGCTCCAACGCTTCGATTCTTGCGGTGTTGAAGGCCTGGCTCTTGTCTTCCAAGTGCACACTCTTCACGCGCTCGCCGATTTCATCGAGCAGCTTAAGACCTTTCTGCATGCTCTCGCCTTCGCGGAATACACCAAAGTAAAGTTGCATGGTTTTTTGGAGCTCGGCTTTGACTTCCGCCATGCTTTCGCCGGATTTGCTGGCGTTCAAGCGATCTAAGCGGCTGAGCGCCATATCGATATCAGAGTCACTGGCGTCATCATGACTGATGCCTTCTTGCAGCGCCTTCTCAATTTGAAGTCCGGCAGCCCGTCCAAACACCACCAGATCGAGAAGTGAGTTACCGCCCAGTCGATTGGCGCCGTGAACAGAAACGCATGCCGCTTCGCCACACGCATAAAGGCCATCAACTACCTGGTCTTTGCCGTTAGCATCCTGCGTAATGGCTTCACCACCTATCGTGGTGGGAATGCCGCCCATCATATAGTGGCAGGTAGGCACAACTGGAATGGGCGCCTTGACCGGATCCACATGCGCAAAGGTTTTGGACAGCTCACAGATACCCGGCAAACGCAGATTCAAGGTTTCTTCGCCAAGATGATCCAGTTTAAGCAACACGTGATCCTTATTCGGACCACAGCCGCGCCCCTCCAGAATCTCCAGCACCATTGAGCGTGCAACCACGTCACGGCCAGCCAGATCTTTGGCATTTGGCGCGTAACGTTCCATAAAACGCTCACCTTCACTGTTAATCAGGTAACCTCCCTCGCCGCGACAGCCTTCCGTCACCAAGGTGCCCGCCCCATAAATACCGGTCGGGTGGAACTGCCACATTTCCATATCCTGCCCTGGAAAGCCCGCGCGCAGCGCCATGCCCATGCCGTCACCGGTATTGATCAATGCATTAGTGGTTGACTGATAAATACGTCCTGCGCCGCCTGTTGCCATCACAGTGGCCTTGGCCTTGACGTAGACCGTCTCGCCCGTCTCGATGCAAATCGCGATCACACCTACTACGGCACCCTGCTGGTTTTTCACCAGATCAACTGCATACCACTCATTGAGGAACGTCGTACCACCTTTCAGGTTACCTTGGTACAAGGCGTGCAATAATGCGTGGCCCGTCCGATCTGCTGCTGCGCAGGTACGGGCTGCCTGCCCGCCCTTCCCGTAGTCTTTGGATTGGCCACCGAAGGGGCGCTGATAGATGCGGCCGGCTTCTGTTCGTGAGAAAGGCAGCCCCATGTGATCAAGTTCGAATACCGCCTGAGGACCCACCGAACACATATACTCAATCGCGTCCTGATCTCCAATGTAATCGGAGCCCTTGACGGTATCATACATATGCCAGCGCCAATCATCGTTGGGATCAGCACTTGCGATCGCACAGGTAATGCCTCCCTGCGCAGACACAGTATGCGACCGTGTTGGAAAAACTTTCGTGATACAGGCTGTTTTAACGCCGGACTCAGTCAATTGCAGTGCCGCACGCATGCCCGCGCCACCGCCACCGATAACGATGGCATCGTAGTTTAAAGTTCTGAGTTTAGACATTCCTTACAGCCCCCATAGAATCTGAACGCCCCACACAATGTAGGCAAACATGACCAATCCGCACACCGCCTGAAAAACGAAACGCGCACCGGTTGCTTTAATATAATCAGTGGATACAGTCCACAAGCCAATCCATGCGTGTGCACCGATTGAAAGCAGAGCTAAAAGCGAAAAGATACGCATCCAGGTGGCCGAGAAAAGCCCAGACCATTGCGCATAGGTAAGATCGGGCGTGAATAACAAATAACCCAATAAAAATAACGTGTAAGCAGCCAGGATGACGGCAGTTACGCGCTGCATTAACCAATCATGAAGACCATTCCGACCAAAACTAGTGACGCTGGCTACCATACCCACACCCCCGCTAAAACGATAAGCACCACAGAAACAGCGATGGTAATCTTGGCTCCAAGCACACCACCCTCAAGCGTTTCCCCTATTCCCAAGTCCATTAACAGGTGTTTGATGCCTGCCACCAGGTGATATAACAGTGCCGAGAGAATCCCCCAAATAACGAGTTTGGCGAGCACACCATCAAGACACTCTTTCACAGAGGCAAAACCCTCTTCACCCGACAAAGAAAGGTCCAGCGCATACATTAAAAATGCAACACCCACAAACAATGCCACCCCGGTGATGCGGTGAACAATGGAAGTTAACGCCGGCAATGGAAAACTGAACTTGGTAAGATCTAGATTGACTGGTCGATTATTATTCACAGCACATATTCTCTCTCAATGATAGCTTGGCCCCTATCACACAGAACCGGAGGGAGGTTCTTCCCACCACGTCATGTAATGAGAGGATGGCCTGAGGCTCTGCAGCCTTTATAGTTAGCGCACCGACCGGCGAATCACTGTCGAAAATCACGGGATCTTTGAAGCATCGTGCCGGGCCAGCACCCAAATCGCGCCGGAATTATAGGCACTAACGCTCCCAAATACAAACAGTTACCAAGCAACTCCCAAGGGGTGACATGGGTGTTGACATCAGCCCTAAAAAGCAAGTAACTTTCGCGCGCCGAAATACCAAAACCCACAAAAAGCGTCTTATAAACAGAGACTTAACAGTGGCTTTTGGCAAAGAATGCACTATGATATCGCACACACCCAGACTCTGCCTCAGAAAGGTGCAAATGCGCACCCGCGCAACCGCTTGGTATGCCATGAAGATAAGCAGGTTTGATTTTGTTGTCGCGACTGATGATGACTATAGTGGATGTATTTGTCATAATGCGCGAACTTTTTTCTTGGCAGAACCGGGAAGACCAACAATACCGGGAGTCCTGCCATAACCCAGCAACAGGAGAGCACCATGACTGATAAAAAAGCTCAGTTATCGGTAGATGGCAAAACCATTGATTTACCCGTTTATTCCGGTTCGGTTGGCCCGGACGTGATCGATGTACGATCACTCGTATCCGAAGGCCTGTTTACTTACGACCCCGGATTCGTCTCCACCGCCGCTTGCGAGTCTAAAATCACCTATATAGATGGAGCAAACGGCGTCCTGTTGCACCGCGGATTCCCCATCGAACAACTCGCCGAGAAATCCGACTACCTTGAACTTTGCCACCTGCTCTTGCACGGAGAGCTGCCCACCAAAGAAGAATCTGCAGCATTCCGCGCTACTGTGCGCAACCACACCATGGTGCATGATCAAGTTAATCAATTTTTCCGCGGCTTCCGACGCGACGCCCACCCGATGGCCATCATGTGCGGTGTAGTCGGCGCTCTATCGGCGTTCTACCACGACTCCATGGACATCTCCGATAAACAGCACAGGGAAATTGCCGGCTTCCGCCTGATAGCAAAAATGCCCACGCTGGCAGCAATGTGCTACAAGTACTCTATTGGCCAGCCTTTCATGTATCCTCGCAACGACCTGGATTACGCAGAGAACTTTCTGCACATGATGTTCAGCACACCCGCGGGCGATCTTGAATTCGACCCTGTAATTGCGAAAGCAATGGATCGTATTTTTATGCTCCACGCCGACCACGAACAGAACGCATCCACCTCAACGGTGCGACTGGCAGGCTCAACAGGCGCCAACCCCTTCGCCTGTATTGCATCAGGTATCGCAGCGCTTTGGGGGCCTGCACATGGTGGCGCAAACGAAGCAGTGCTGACCATGCTGAATCAGATTGGTGATGAATCTCGAATCGAAGAGTTTGTTGCCAAGGCCAAAGACAAAAACGATCCATTCCGACTGATGGGCTTTGGGCACCGGGTCTACAAGAACTTCGATCCGCGCGCTAAAGTGATGCGCGAGACCTGTGAAGAAGTACTCTCCACTTTGGGACTTGAGAACGACCCGCTGCTCAAGATCGCCAAAAAACTCGAGCAAATCGCTCTGGAAGATGAATACTTTGTTGCCCGTAAGCTTTATCCAAATGTCGACTTTTATTCTGGCATTATCCTCAAGGCAATTGGTATTCCGGAGTCGATGTTTACCGTAATTTTCGCTATGTCCCGCACCATCGGCTGGTTTGCACACTGGAACGAAATGGTCAGCGAAAACTACCGCATTGGTCGTCCTCGCCAGCTCTACACAGGCTACGACAAGCGCGATTATCCTGCGTAAGTGTCAGCCATCAATTAGAAAAGCCCGCTACTGCGGGCTTTTTTATTTTCTTTTCCTGTAGTCGTCAGCGTATCAACGCGCCGGTATGTTGCCTAGCGCATTCGCGATTTGCTTTCTCGACTCCGCACATAACTCTTTTCGATGCATGGTTCTGGCATCCAGAGGGTTCAAAAAGTGCAGATGCGCAAACACACGCTTCACAGAATAAATACGTTTGAGCGTGTCGAAAAAGCTATCGTCGTCAATAAAGGCGGGCTCTACAATTTGCTCTCCGTGCTCATCGGTGTAGCGCAAGGCTATGGGCTGCACGAGGCATTGCGCTCTTACGGCCGCTTCATAAAACATCGGATAGAATGGCAGCACGTCTCGCCCGTCCGACGTGGTTGATTCCGGGAATACAAGCACCGATCGGCCCCGCTGAATACGCTCTACAATGACAGGCAAGGCGCGATACGCCTTAAACTTACTTGTGCGATCGATATACACGGAATGCATGCGCTGCGTGAATTTACCCAGAAACGGCCACTCCTTGAGATCGTGTCGGGCGATAAAACTCAAAGGCTGCGCATGATTGAGCACAATGGTATCGAGCCAGCTGATGTGATTGCACACAAACAGGCCCGGGGCTTGCATCGCCTCCCCGGTTTTTACCAATTCAGTATTCGTGGAATGCAACAGATCCCTTACCCAAAACCTGAATAATCGATAGTCATTCAGATGACGCTCTTCAATGCGCGAAACACCAGGAAAGGCAAAACACGATTGAATAAACGCACTGCCGGCAAGCAGGTTGGCAGAAAAACGCCCATAGTGCCTGCAGCGTTTGAGGCCGAGTTTCGCAGCAGCCCCCAGACTTTGGTTTCCGATAGCACGCGTTACGGATATCACTTTGGCGCCGCATCCCGGGTAAACACCCACTCATCACCCTGCGACAAATCTTCACGATACCGATAACCCTCATAATTAAAGCCCTGAAGCTCTTCGGGTACAACAACGTTATGATCAGCGGCAAAGCGCACCATCAGCCCTCGTGCTTTCTTCGCATAAAAACTGATCATTTTATATTGGCCATTTTTGAGGTCCTTAAACACGGGCGTAATAATGCGCGCCTTGATGGATTTTTTGTTGGCCGCCTT
>JBFHUL010000082.1:0-14758 GCA_041590075.1 Oleiphilaceae bacterium | reverse complement strand
GGTGATTGTTGGGATTACCCGGGTTTCCGAACATCCGAAGGTGCCGCGCGATGAGCAGATACTGTCCACCGGTGCTGGTATTCAGAATATGCTGATCGCCGCTCATGCCCTCGGGTTGGGAGCCATCTGGCGTACGGGAGATATGGCTCACTGTCAGGGCGTCAGGGCAGCACTTGGGCTTGCGGATAACGAAGAAATCGTTGGTTTCCTGTATGTCGGGCATCCTAACACCTCCGCCAAGTCGGTCCCTGTGATTGACGATCCGGAGTTCTTTACGGCCTGGGCTTAGGCAACCAAATTGTTCCGGGACGTCTGGGAAAAGCTCTAGAAAACAACGAATTAGCGCCTCGCTGTTGACCTTCTTCTAAAGCCTGCGTATAGTTCGCGGCCACTGAACAACGCAACTTTGCGTCGGTTCTGTTGGTGAGGTGTCCGAGTGGTCGAAGGAGCACGCCTGGAAAGCGTGTATACCGAAAGGTATCGAGGGTTCGAATCCCTCCCTCACCGCCACGAATTGTTCTAAAGCCCTGATTTATCAGGGCTTTTTTTTGAATTGTATTTGCTAGTCCCCCAATCAGTCCCCTTTGTGGCTTTTTGATCACATTTCTCTCTCACTCAAATCATGTTGCTCGGCACAAATAGCAACCGCTCCTGAATCTCTTTTTTCAGGGTGAAAGTACCCGATTATCCCGATCATCCCGAATGGTGGACCAGCGGGGGCATTTGAACGAAAACCTACGGTTTTGACTCCCAGGCCCTCCGCGTAACCGTAGGTTTCCGAATAATCACCCCTTCCCCTCATCTTCAATAAAGTACGTACCATTGGGCAACACATGCTTATAGGGCAATAACGAGATATGGGATAAGGTCTTGTCGTCGATATCCTCCCCCTGCTGCCGGAGCTGCTCAACCACGTCATTTATCTTGATCGTGTTCCAGTACAGAATGGCATTGGATACAAAGCTGAGGCTGCTGGCCTTGTTCATGATTTCCTCATAGTCCCCAGTGGTGAATTCACCCTGGTCCGCAAAGAATATCCAGCGCGGCAGTTTGTGCCGGTATTCCCCTTTATTCAGTTGCCGCTGGACGGTTTGGCGCAGGTCTTTGTCAGTTAGGTACCGCAGAATGTATTCGGTCTTGATGATCCGGCCCAGGTTGGTAAAGGCCTTGGTGAGGCGATCGGAGGGTGAACTGTTGGTCAACCGTTGAACGATGACGTGTGCTGGCGCAGTTTTTTGTTTCAGAGAAATGACCACCCGCATCATGTATTCCCATTGCTCCTCAATAATCGCCAAATCAGCTGTTTTCGTGAGTAAATGGTTGAGGTCACCGTAATCGACGGATTTGTCGATACGGTATAGCTGCTGATCCTTCAGATCCCGAATGCGTGGCATAAAGTAGAAGCCGAGCAAATGACAGAGGGCGAAGACGATTTCAGTGTACCCATGCGTATCGGTGGTGTGCTCTCGGATTTTCAGAATTGTGTTGTTTTCCAGCAGACCGTCCAGAACATACAGGGCTTCACGAGGGCTACAGGAAATGATCTTGGTGCTGAACACGGAATATTGATCGGATACGTGGGTGTAGATCCCGATGGCTTTTTCATAGTAGCCGTAATAGCGGGGATAGTATGAAGCCAACAGGCTGTCGGCGCGGATTTTAAAGCGTTGCGCATCTGAAGAGGACAATGTACCGGAGCCATACACCGCACTCAACGGCAGCTCATGGTGTTGATTCACAATTTCAGCACTGGCGTTGATCAGGGTTTCTTCGCGAATATAGTATTGCAGGATATGCCTTAGCATATCGACAGTAACGCCATTGACGCTGTTACTCATGGACACGACGCCCAGGTTTGTGGCTTGTGAAATAATGGCAGCCATCAGGCTTTTGTAAAAGTTTTTGGGCCGTGACTGGTGATGTTGGATAGGGACAAAGTGACGACTGTAATGCGTCATTTGATCCACCTCCATCAGCAATTGCTCGATGCGTATGCTGGGCATATGCGCATCGATCACCTTTTGCAGTTGGTTGACTTTATCCGGTACGTCCAGCTTGTCGTCACGCTTGAGTTTCAGCCGGCCATTGTGTATCTCGGCGAAATTATCCAGTCCAAAACGCTTTTGCGCTGCTGACACCGCTTCGTGGAACTGGGTTGAAATGGCGGAACGCACTTCGTGTGGCAAAGGCTGCTGTAGCTCGGTATAGACGGTGTGTTTGGTTTCATCCCAGTTGGGCTCGTTCAAGGTCAGATCCCAGAACGACACATGCTGTTTGCTCTGTGGTAAATACAAATCGCCGGAACGCAACGCATCTTTCATCGCGAGAGCAAGGCCCATTTCCCAAACATTGCGATTGATGTTGCCGGTTTGATCTTTAAGGCTGCGACGCAGCTCGCGGGGAATGAACGCAGTCGGTGTATTCTCCGGCAGTTTTTTCAGATCGCCGTCATCCAACTGCCGGACGAACTGGATGGCTTTTATCAGTGGCCCAGAACCTTTCGCCACTTCAAACGGTAACCGTATAAAGTCGGAAAAATACTTTCGTAAACTGGGGTAACGGGTCAGCAACAAATCGCAGTAGCCGCATTCTTCCAGGCGTTTAAAAATGTGCAGGTCGTCAATGGAGGCTAGCAAGTGTTTCTCGTCAATACGCTGCCATAAGTCATTCTTGTACAACGGCTGTTCATCCGGCCATTCCAGCAAAACATGCGTGGTATCGAGCACGGCGTCGATAGCTTTCTTCTGGCGTTTGCGGAATTCCTTGTGCTTTTTGTCGTGACTGTTTCTGGTTTGTCGGCACAGTTCCGTCATGTACTGATCGTGCATTTTGACCAGGTTATCCAGCAGAATCTTGCGGGATTCTAACAGGAAGCACACCATCAGGGCATAGCGCTTGTGGTCTTTGAAGCGTTTCATGTCCTTGGCGCTGTAGCGCTTGGTCAGTCGATACAGGTAGTGAAGAAAAGCGGTATCAATGACCTTTTCCTCGAATTCATTAACGCCGGTGGCCACCAGATTGTCATAGCGCTCCAAATAGCGTTTCAGTGATGAGATTTTGGCGGCCGGTGGATACTCTTTGAGTTGGTTGAAGTAGGTTCGCTGATTACCGTCTGTGGTTTGCAACAGATCGTCGATGGCACCGCGCAGTTCAGGGGACATCTGATCAAACACCTGCTCAAAAAGCTGAGTGTGAACCTGGTTACAAATACGGATGATCTGCCGTTCGATGGTCGAGGGCCCGGGTAATACAATACGGTTCAGCAGCAGGTAGCGCTCTGCCCGGTGAAAAAGTTCATCCGGCAGCAGCCCCTGGCGAGCATATTCTTCAATCCAGCGGTCCAGATCCGCTTCCGCTTTGTCATCAAACCGCTGAAAGCCCAGATACTTGAGGATGTTGTTCCGATGCTCCAATAGTGTCGCTTCCCGCTCGGGCACGTCCACGGTTAGCGTGGGCGGGAGGTCGAGTTGACTGCTCAGGTAGCTGATTACCCGGGGGATAGATCATGGAGTCGGTTAAGAAACCGGCCATAGAGACGCATGGCGCACAGTTGAATAGCAAATCCCAGACGGTATTGCTTACGGTACTTGTTGACCACCTGGCAATCGCGTCGGCTCAGCGTCCAATCGCGAACCATTTCTTCGTCGGAAAATCGTTGTGGCAGCATTAACGGCTGGTTTCGCTGCTGGTTGGTTAAGAACTGCTCTTTGGCTGTCATGGGTTCTCACTTGGGCTCAGTCACGCCAACTACTCCTATAGCGTTGTTTTTATTGATTTTTTTTACATTCGTGAGTCGCTATTGTCGTATCTAACAATCAGACGGCATTGTAATCACGAATAGACGATAATAAAATAACGAATAGACGAATTTCAACCATCAATTAGCCGAGCGCTTATTTTATGTACCCACGTTATTCTGAAATCAATGTCAAAGAAGCGCTGAGCGACACCCCGGTGGTCTTTGTGATGGGGCCGCGCCAAGTCGGTAAAACCACTCTGGTGAAGGCGCTGATTGGTGAGATGGGCGCTGAAAACTGGGAATACATTACCCTGGACGATCAGGCCCAATTCGAAATTGCACAAGCTGATCCCGTCGGGTTCATCCGTAATCTGCCACCGAAACGAATTGCGCTCGATGAGGTTCAGCGCCTGCCTGAACTGTTCGTCTCCATCAAGCAGGCTGTCGATGAACAACGCACGGCAGGTCGCTTTCTCCTGACGGGTTCTGCCAATGCCTTGTTATTGCCCCGGCTATCGGATTCCCTGGCCGGCCGGATGGAGTCGGTTCGCCTGACAACGCTTTCCGAATGTGAGATCCATGGACGACCCCCCAGCTTTTTAAGCAAACTACTGAACCAGGAAGCGCCTTCGGCTCAGGACATTCGTGTGCGGGATCATCTACTGCAACGGTTGATTACGGGGTGTTTCCCCGAGCCTCTGCAACGTGCCAATGAGCGGCGAAGCACCGCTTGGTATCAACAGTACGTCAGTACATTGATCCAGCGGGATATCCGCGATCTGACCCATATCGATCACCCCGATCTGATGGCCAAGTTACTCAAACTCACCGCCTTTTATGCGGGGAAACTGGTTAACCTGACCGAACTGGGCGCTAAACTTGGGCTGGATCGACTGACCATCAAAAAATACATGGCGTTGTTGGAGCAGTTGTTTTTGGTGGAACAGCTGCCGGCCTGGCATTCCAACGAATATAAGCGCCTGGTGAAAACACCCAAACTGCACTCGGTCGATACCGGCATGATGTGCGCCGTGCGGGGCCTCAATCGGGAGCGCCTGCTGAAACAGCCAGGTGATTTTGGGTTGGTGCTGGAATCCTTCGTCTACAACGAATTGCGCAAACAGGCGGTGTGGATCGAGGAGCCCTTGAACTTCTACCACTACCGTGACAAGGACAAGGTGGAGGTCGATGTGATCATTGAAAACGCCATGGGCGATTGTTTTGCCATTGAAGTCAAAGCGGCGGCAACCTTGAGCACGAAAGATTTTACCGGCTTGAAACGCTTTCAAAGTGTGGCCGGCAAGCGCTTTAAAATCGGTGTCCTGCTCTACGATGGCGATCATACGACGGCTTTTGGTGACAATCTCTTTGCTGTCCCGCTGGGAGCGCTCTGGTCATGAACGAAAACCACACCATTGGCCAGCTGGCCAAGACAGCAGGTGTCAACGTCGAAACCATCCGCTACTACGAACGCCGTGGTTTGATCCGTCAACCACCCAAACCCGCAGAGGGATACCGTACCTACCCAAACGCAACCTTGGCTCGGATTTTATTCATCAAACGCGCCCAGGAACTGGGTTTTACGCTGGAGGAGATCAACAACCTGCTGTCATTGGGCGAGTCGCATTGCTCGGAAGTCCAGGAACTGGCCGAAGCAAAGCTGGCCAGCGTGCGTGAAAAAATTAACGATCTACACCGCCTGCAACAGGTGTTGGAAGAGCTCGTCACACAGTGCCGGACCAATCCTGACAATGCGGCATGTCCTATTGTTGAATCCCTCCAACCTGCTCCTCGTCAATAAAAGGCATTGGACTTGACTCCGTACCTTGGTACGGGACTTACACTGATTTCACTAGGTCAATAAAGTGGAGTCGGCGATGGCAGGAAAAGAGTCATTCACCAACACAAGGCTACCTATCATCGGTGGCATTACCGCTGCCACCGTCGCCAGCCTGTGTTGTGTTGGGCCTTTTGTGCTCCTGTCACTGGGTATCAGCGGGGCCTGGATCGGTAACCTGACTGTATTGGAGCCCTACCGTCCCGTATTCATCATGCTTGTTATGTTGTTGCTCGGCTGGGCTGGCTGGCAGGTTTATCGACCGGTCGATACCTGTGAACCGGGAACCGTCTGCGCTGTGCCGCAAACTCGGAAACGGCGGCAAATGGTTTTCTGGATCGCTGCAATCGTGGCGCTGGTGCTCGTCACCAGCACCTACTGGATTCCTCTGTTCGCATGAACACTCTGGAGCTAACCATGCAGAAAATCATTCTCGGTCTCGTATTCACCATCGCCAGCTTCTCGGCCTGGGCCAAGCCACAAACCATCACGCTGGATCTGCCAACCATGAACTGTGCCATGTGCCCGATCACGGTCAAAAAGGCACTCACCAAGGTCCAAGGCGTAACAAAAGCCGAGGTCAGTTATGAGCATAAGCAAGCCGTAGTAACCTTTGAGGATTCCCTGACCAACGCTGACAGATTGGTCGAAGCGACCACCCATGCCGGTTATCCATCGACCATCGTGAAAACGGAAACACCATGATGCCAGAGGTGATTTTGCAGTCAGTGCTGACTTGTCCCGAATGCGGCCATAAAAAAACAGAATCCATGCCCACCGACGCGTGTCAGTGGTTCTACGAGTGTGAGCAGTGCCATGTTTTATTGAAGCCGAAGCTCGGTGACTGCTGTGTCTACTGTTCCTATGGCTCGGTACCATGCCCGCCGATACAGTTGTCACAGGGCAATAAAGACACAGGAACCTGTTGCGGCGGTTAAGTGGACCTCGCAAATCTGCATGTCACTCACCCGGTTAAGTCGATGATTTTCCAGTATCAATCCACCTTCAATGATCTCTGTAAGATTAAGGAGCGAGCCTTGGTAAGGCCTCTCTATCAAAACGGTTTCCAACCGACTGTAATTTTTACTTCTCTTGACTCTATAGCGGCTATAGAGTTTACAATTGCGATAAATAATCATTAGCGATTCATGAATAAGAGAACACCGAGATGTTTGATTGCAGATTGCAACGCCTGAAACGAGCCACCCTTCATGCCATCATATTTCTGATGCTGCCACTTTCTCTATCTGCCGGGGCGAATGAAGCTGAGATCCCAGACAACGTTACTCAACTCCGGCAACTGGCACAGCTCGCTGAATACATAGGCGTTGATTATGCCGAAGCGGTGAAAAACGGTCAGGTAATTAATGACAATGAATATCAGGAGATGGTGGAGTTTTCACAACTGATTGTTAGCAAGAGCTCGCTGGCCGCCACTGCTGATGCAGAGTCACTCGCAGTGCAAGCAATGGCATTGCAGAGGGCCATCCATGATAAGAAAGGTGTTGATGAGATCCGTCAAATGAGTGCCAGCCTACGCGGCACATTGTTGGGATTGATGCCACATTTATCCCTGCCGGAACGGATATTACCTCAAGAAAAAATCCGGCCGGTATTTGAGACTAACTGCGGATCTTGCCATGGAGTATCTGGTCAAGGTGACGGAGTGCTGGCAGCACAACTCGATCCCGCACCCACGGACTTTACCGATAAAGAGCGGGCATTAAATCGATCAATTTTGGGTTTATACGACGCCATTACCAATGGCATTGACGACACCGCCATGCCATCTTTTCAACAACTAACGGAGCAAGAGCGTTGGTCAATGGCATTCTATGTCGGTGGACTCGCTTTTCAATCCAGCGAACCTACTCACAATGATTTGAATATTACCAAACTGCAGCTGATTAATCACAACCCACTGCAACTGGCAGCAGCACGCCCTGATATAACCCTACAAGCTTTGGAGAGTTTACGCGCTAACCCCTCGGCATTATTCAAGGCATCCCAATATCCCTTGGCAATCACATGGAATCGACTTCAAGCCGCCCAAAAAGCGCATCAGAAGGGAGATTTTTCAACCGCAAGTGAACTCGCCGTCAGTGCTTATCTGGACGGTTTTGAACTGATTGAAAACAGCCTCGATGCGCATGACAAAGCACTGCGCCAATCCATCGAGTCCAACATGATGGCACTACGACAATTGACCAGCCGCCCCGAGGTAAACGGAGAATTGGGTGCGCTAATGGCGGAGACGCGGCATTTGTTGGATGACGCACAACGTTTGTTATCAGAGTCCACCTTGTCCGAAGGAACTTTATTCACTGCTAGTCTGGTCATATTGTTGCGCGAAGGCCTGGAGGCATTGCTGGTTATCATTGCCTTAACGACGGTTTTGATAAGAACCGGGCGTCGGGATGCGCTTAAATATGTCCACATAGGCTGGATTGCGGCATTACTTGCCGGTGGTGCCACCTGGATCGCCGCTCAATCGTTGATCACGATCAGTGGTGCCAATCGTGAAATCATGGAGGGAATTGCCGCTTTATTGGCCGCGTTGGTACTGCTCTATGTTGGGATCTGGATGCATAGCAAAACCCAGGCTGCACAATGGCAAGCCTACATTCAGCAACATGTCGATACCCAACTTAAGTCTGGCACCTTGTGGGGGCTGGTGGCGTTGGCATTTGTGGCGGTTTACCGGGAGGTGTTTGAAACCGTATTATTTTATCAATCGCTGTTAACGCAGGCGGTATCAACCCAATATTCTTCTGTTGGTGGTGGCTTTGCGCTCGGTTTGTTGCTGTTAGCCATATTGGCGTGGGTGTTGATTCGCTTTTCCGTCAAGCTGCCGATCGCCAAATTCTTTTCAGCCACCACCTACTTGCTGCTAGCGCTGGCATTTGTCCTGATGGGCAAAGCTGTGTCGGCATTACAGGAGGCGGCCATCATCGGTATGACGCCATTACCTGTGAGTTTTGAGATTGACTGGATTGGCGTCAAATCCACCTGGCAAGGCGTGCTTGCGCAACTTTCGGTACTTCTGGTTTACCTGGTATTTTTAATGCTATCCAAATCAAAACGCGCAACATCACCGCCGATAACACAGGCGTCCGATTTCAAGCGCGTAAGTGTTACCGCTTCTGATGCTGATTAGTGGTTAACGTTTGCAAGATGCCGCACTGTTCGATCGTCCTTTCACTGGAGCAGCTGCGGCGAAGTACTTTCAAATGCTCGCGCAGCTGAACCAGCTCCTGAATGCGCGTTTCCACTTGTTGAATGTGCGTATCCATCATGCGATTGACTTGATCACATTGCGCACCCGGTGAGCGTTTTAATGTGAGTAGCTGGCGGATCTCGGACAAACTGAGATCCAGGTTACGGCAGAGCTTGATAAATAGCAGCTGTTCGACAGCAGCTTCATCGTAAAGTCGAAAATTGCCGTCACTACGCTGTGTCGTGCACAGCAACTGTTCTTTTTCATAGTAACGGATAGTTTGCACCGAGCAATCCGTCTTTTTTGCCAGCTCGCCAATCTTCATTTATTCAATCTCTGTGCTTGACTCTATAGTAACTATAGAGTTTAAACTGCCCACCTTGGATAGAACAAGGGTTTTTTATGACGACCACATGCGGTGGCAATTGCCAAAATAACGCGACGGAGAACACTCCCCAAATTGCCGAAGTACACGACGCTTCTCATGGCGGCTTTGTTAGTGAGTATCATGTCCCCAAGATGGACTGTCCTTCAGAGGAAGGCATGATCCGTATGGCGTTGGACAGTGTGCATCCTAAAGTCACATTGGAATTCGATACCCCCAAGCGCAAGGTGAGTGTCTACCATGGTGATAACGCTGACCTTATTAAAAAAAGAATGCAATCAGTCGGTCTGGGCGCGAGACTTGTCAGTACAATGCCCGTCGCCAGCGAGTCCATCGCCCGTGCGCAGGCGTCTTCAAAACAGGAGGCAGAAAGAGAAGCTGGCATTCTCAAGTGGCTACTGGCAATCAATGGCATCATGTTTGTCATTGAAATTACTGTCGGCTGGTGGGCGCAATCCACTGGTTTGATTGCGGACTCCCTGGATATGTTTGCTGATGCCGCCGTCTACGGCGTGGCGCTGTATGCCGTAGGGCACAGTGTGCGGATGAAGTTGCGTGCAGCCCATTTTTCCGGTTGGCTTCAGATCATTCTCGCCTTGGGCGCTTTGGGCGAGGTGGTAAGGCGATTTGTATTGGGTAGTGAACCGGTTTCCACTTTGATGATGAGCTTCGGGCTTGTTGCCTTGGCGGCCAATGTGACCTGTCTGCTGTTGATTGCCAAAAGCCGGGATAGCGGCGCCCATATGAAAGCCAGCTGGATTTTCTCCGCCAATGACGTGATTGCCAATCTAGGGGTGATCCTTGCCGGTGGATTGGTGGCCTGGACGGGCTCACGTTATCCAGACTTGGTGATTGGCCTTATCATCGGTTTGATTGTGTTGAATGGTGCGCGCCGTATCTTGCAGCTCAAGTCCTGAGCCGAGCACAATATGAACAACAAGCAATGGTCTTTTTTTGATAACTCGCCAATAAAATTTATTTAAAAAGTGGAGTAAAAGATGAAAACTAACAAATTGACAACAGCAGCCTTAACCCTCGGTCTTACTTTTGGAGCCGCCTCATTAGCACTGGCACATGGCAATATGCAGGGCAACATGATGCAAGGTTGCAGGGGGATGAATGGCAACATGATGGGTGGCAACATGATGGGTGGCAACATGATGGGTGGCAACATGATGGGTGGCAACATGATGGGTGGCAACATGATGGGTGGCAACATGATGGGCGGCAACATGATGGGCGGCAACATGATGATGGGAATGTTCTTCCAGCTGGATCTAAGCACTAAGCAACAGCAAGAGATCCAGGCTATTATGACCCAAGCAATGGCGGGCAGGCAAGTGATGATGGCCAATATGCCAGCATATATGGCGGAATGTCAGGCATTAACCACGGCACCCACCTTTGATGAAGCTAAAGCCAGAGCAATGCTCGCAAAGCGCCAAGGGGTGATGAGCGAAAATATGCTTACTATGTTAAAAGCCCGTCACCAGGCCTATCAGCTATTAACACCGGCACAACAGGAGCAATACTTGATATTGATGCAACAAATGTCTGCCAATATGCAAAATATGATGGGTAGCCAATCACAACATTATTAAGGTGAATAATATGAACGCTATGCACTCTTCCGGCTATTGGGGCAATGGTTGGTGTGATTTTGGGCTTTTTTTTCCGGGACCGTTTGGCATGATATTTTCGTTATTACTATGGACTGTCATCATATTAGCCTTGGTTAAATTAGTTCAGTTGTTACTGAAAAATAAATCCCAACAAATCAACAGTAATAAACCAGTTAACAGCCTTGAGCTTTTAAAGGAGCGTTACGCCAGAGGCGATATTGACGAAGAAACATATCAAAAAATAAAACAAGAGTTGCTCTCACGCTCTTAAACCAAAACGTTCTCTCATTGCTCTGGCGGTGAGGGAATTCATATCAAGGAGATAATTGTGGGAAACAACCTGGGAAATCCTCGACCTGGCTCGCTTTGATAAGCGGATAACAGGTAAACGAAAGGCGCTGGGACAATCGGGGATTGAATCCGTAATCAAGGGTGGACTGCTTCGCAGTTTATTCCATTTCATTGGGGTTATGTTCGGTTTATGAGTCGAAAAGCACTGTCTTATCTGCTGTTACTCTTGATTGCACTGCAATCAGTGACAGCTATGGCTGACGTGCATCCCATTAATTATTCGGATACAGCCCCTTATTCCTCTGATTTCATCGATGGCTCATCATCGGGAGTACTGGATAGCTCGACCGCTACTGATCCCACTGATCAGAATATGTCCACTGACTGCCTGTTTCATTGCCATCACCATGGCTGCCATTGCCATGTCTATTTATCCGGTAACCTGACTCACCCAAACTTTTTGCATAAACATTCGTTGCATAACGACTCTCAAGCCCTCATTCCCGAGGCCCCATCCTCGTCGTTGTACCGCCCTCCAATCGCCTGATTTTACCGATTATGTTTTTTCTGTGTTGCCGTTATCGTTGCAACGCGCGGTTTGAATTATCTTAAATAAGTAGGATCTACCATATGCTATCAATACGTACTGCGCCGGGTTCTGGCGCTTTGGGGCGGAGGAATATCAAAAGCCGATGTATTCTGTTCAGTTTATTATTTTTCATTTCTTCGTCGGGGCTTAGCGCCGAGCCTGGGGACTCAACGATCACGCTGACCAATGCGGTGCAGCGCTCCCTGTCACAAAACCCGTCTTTGAAAGTTTTTCCCTACCGCTACGCAGCCCTTCAAGGGCAGGCCGAAACAGCCGGGTTAAGACCGGCGTATGAGCTGGGATTTGACGCTGAAAATGTCGGGGGCACTGGGGACTTCAGCGGCGCAGGTGGTGCTGAACTCACCATTGCGCTGTCTTCGGTCATCGAAATGGGGGATAAGCGCGCGGCACGGCAAGGCGTAATCTCCCACAGTCGGTCGGTGCTCAATGCCAGCCGACAGGTGGAATCCTTGGCCTTATTGGGCGAAGTCACCCGCCGTTACGTCGATGTGCTAGCGGCACAGGAGCAGGTCACCCTGGCTGGCGAGGCCGCCCAGTTGGCGAGCGAGAGCTTACGCATTGTGAAAAAGCGGGCTACGGCGGGAGCGACACCCGAGGCGGAAGTCAAACGGGCACAGGCCGCTGCCGAGCAAGCGAAGCTCGCTTTGCTTTCGGAGCAGCAACGGCTTGCTTATTTGAAAGTGTCGTTGTCTGCCCTGTGGGGGGTAACCTCACCGGACTTTGACAAAGTGGAAGGTGATCTATTCCAGTTTGGCGAGGACGTGGCATTCGACCTGTTGTACGCCAAAGTTGAAAAAAATCCTGCGATAGAAGTATTCGCAGCAGAGTCCCGCCTCAAAGAAGCAGAAATACGCCTTGCTCAAACCCAATCCAGTGCCGATATCAGTTGGTCGGTGGGGGTTCGTCGCTTGCAGGAGACCGATGACACCGCATTGGTAGCGGGTTTCAGCATGCCGTTGTTTTCCGGCAAGCGAAATGTCGGCGCCGTTTCGACCGCGTTGGCCGAAAAGAATCAGGTGTTGGCAGAGCGCGATGTAATGCTGCTGGATCTTCACACGCAACTGTTCCGGGCTTTTCACAACCGCAAACAAGCCATTGTCGCGGTAGAGGCACTGCGCACCGCCATCATTCCCGCCCTTGAGCAGGCTCTGGTAGACACTCAGGTGGCCTATCAACGCGGTCGCTACGGGTATCTCGACTATGTCAGCGCGCGGCAGGAATTATTGAGCGCCAGGCGTACCCAGATCGAAGCGGCGGCAGCCGCTTTAACCTATGGCGCAGAAATTGAGCAACTGACAGCAGAGCCCCTGGCCTTGACTCAGTATGGCGAAGACAACACATTTTCAGGATCATCACGATGAAATTAAAAACTCATTTTAACAAACCCATCACCCATCTTCTTGGCTGTTGCTTCCTTATCGCGCTGCTATCCGGGCAAGCGCTTGCCGAAACAGGTCGCGGAGAGGAAGCAGAGCACGGCGAAGAAGGCCACGTCGAGCTGACCCAGGAGCAGATAAAACATGCCGGCATTACGCTGGCAACCGTTACCTCGGGCACCATCCGCGATGTATTGCCGGTATACGGCGTCGTCGCCACCAACGCAGAGCGCGTACAATCAGTGACCGCACGCTTTGACGGTGTTATTCGGGAAGTTAAAAAAAGTGTTGGTGATCCGGTTCGTAAGGGCGAAACCCTGTTGACCGTAGAAGCCAACGAAAGCCTGAAAACCTATTCGATAGTTTCGGCACTCAATGGCGTTATTACACAGCGCAACGCTAACCCTGGCGAACAAACCAGCGATGCCCCGCTATTGGAGCTGAAGGATTTTTCCACGGTCTGGGTAGAGCTGTCGATTTTTCCAAAGGATGTTGCTCAGGTTCAATCAGGGCAGAAAGTTCGCATTCTCAGTCTCGATTCGACCCATATCGCAGAGGGAAAAATCATCTATATTGCGCCGCTTGGCCAAACTGGTAATCAGGCCATTATGGCGCGCGCTTTGATCGACAACCCGAATGGCATTTGGAAACCCGGTCTCTTTGTCAACGCGCAAATCACCCGCGCCGAAATAGCCGCTCCAATGGTGATCCGCAACGAAGCCTTGCAAATCGTCGAGGATAACCCTGTCGTTTTTGTTCGGGGTGAGGAAGGTTTTGAAGCACGTACAGTGACTTTGGGGCGAACCGACGGTGAGCTAACCGAAGTGGTGGCAGGTCTGTCCGCAGATGAAGTGTATGTCAGCAACAACAGTTTTATTTTGAAAGCGGAATTGGGTAAAGGGGAGGTTGGCGATGATGATTAATCACTTCCTGAAAGACATTCTGCATTCCATCGGCCGGAGCAGCATTCTATCGCCGCTCAACGAAGGAGTGTGTGATGATCGATAAACTGATTCAATTTTCCATCGCACGCCGCTGGCTGGTGATGTTTCTGGTGCTGGTAACGGGCGCCCTGGGTGTCTGGAACTATCAGCAGCTACCCATTGACGCGGTACCCGATATCACCAATGTCCAGGTGCAAATCAATACCGAAGCCCCAGGCTACTCACCGCTGGAAGTGGAGCAACGCATTACCTACCTGGTAGAACTGGCGATCACGGGGCTGCCCCACGTGGAGAGTACACGTTCGGTATCACGCTATGCTCTGTCCCAAGTGACCGTGGTGTTTGAAAAAGGCACGGACATTTACTTTGCCCGCAATCTTATCAACGAGCGCTTGCAGCAGGCAAAAAGCGAGATGCCTTCAGGAATCGGTCCGGTGATGGGGCCCGTTGCCACAGGACTCGGTGAAATCTTTCACTATGCAGTGCATGCGAAACCGGGCACCTTGCAAGAAAATGGTGAGCCCTATGATGCGACGGCCTTACGTACCTTACAGGATTGGGTGATCCGTCCGCAGTTACGCCTGGTTCCCGGCGTCACCGAAGTCAATACCATTGGCGGCTTCGAGAAGCAGTTCCACATCACGCCGGAACCTTCAAGACTGCTGGCCTACCAGCTCAGCTTTGATGATTTAGTAGCGGCACTGGAGAAAAACAACGCTAATATCGGTGCTGGCTAT
>JBFHUL010000081.1:0-14786 GCA_041590075.1 Oleiphilaceae bacterium | reverse complement strand
GGCAGAAACGTCAGCACCAGCAACAGGCTTAGTGCTTTCAATCGGGCTGCAAGTGTTTGGTACGTGGTGTGTTGGTGCATTATGATGCGATCCAAATCGTTGCCCAAGCATTTACCGGGCGGGCTGATTGTCGAAGACGTGCCTCATAAGCAAGTATAGTAGATATAGTTGGCCCGTGTGGGGAGGCAAACAGGAGGTGTGCTGGGGCAGCGTCGCAGCAGGTAGGGAAGCTTGACTCCCTCGAACCTTGGGATGAGCGGCTAAACGGGAAGCTGTGTTTGCGAGCCCGCAGAGCCTTAACGTCGCGGCTTGGGATCGCGACAGGAATACTCGATACTCCAGGGCGACCACAGGTCCAGCCAGGGCGAGCCGGCGTTAAAAAACAGGGCGTTATCGAGGAGCCCGGCGATGGCATCGAAAGGTGTGACTTCGGTGGTAACCTGGTTCCATTCCAGGCCTATGCATTCCTCTTCGGTTTTAAGAGGGTTGCTGATTTCAGCGAGTTGAAAGATGCCATGGTGGTACCATTTGCGAAAACGCAGGCCGTTGCCGGCATCGTAAACGCGCAGCTCATCATCCTCAAATAAACCGAAGGTCCAGGAGAATCCGCCTTCGGGATCGGGCAGGGCCTGGCCATTTTCAAAGTGAATAACGGCGCAGCCGTGCAGCAGAGCGACAAGCGCAATCAGGGTCACGCGTGATATCGTTGAGGCGATCATTATTCCGCATCCTCCCGTTTACACCACACCATAGCAGTGCGGGGCAGGTACAAGCCCGCGGTCAGTGTCGCGTAGAGTACGTCCAGAGCCTTGAACTTGGTTTGCATTTGAGCGACCGGGGTGTCGCCACATACTTTGCGGGTGTTGATGGTATGCTCACCGATCAGGCCCCATAAAAAGAAGTGCCTGCTTTGCTCGTAGTGAGGGCGATAGCGAAAGTCGGGTTGTCCGCTCTCCGTGATCGTCACGGCAGCGCAGCCGCTCAATAATATGGCGGCAAGCATAACTGCCAGAATGCGTGGCTTGCGCATAGAATTCCCTGTTGTGGTGGTTAATTGCCGAACTCGCATTGCGATGCGCTAGTGTACTGCATGTTGCCGAGGCGCTCTTGTGTGCAAGCGCGAAAATGTGACTTGGTTAGGGCTGTGGCCTTTGCTGCGTCTCAGTCGCAATCTTTTCGAAAGCGTTTATGCCCCTGTTTACGGAGTTTTTGAATGCGTTCGAGCAGGCCCGAAGCGCTTTCGGCAGGGCTGTGGCTGAGCTGTTCCAGTAAGCCAAGCAGTTTGTCCATCTGGGCTTGGTAGTTGGTCATTTTTCGTTGTTCTTCGTTGACCAGAAGTGGCCGCTGATCGCGCGCCGTGAGACTGAGTTCGATGAGTTGTTTGGCAAGCGCCTGATAACGCATTTCATCGCCTTCGCGCACCGACTTGCGCAGTGCTTTGTAGGGCTTCTTCATCTCGGCCATGGTGGCGCCCAGTTCGGTGTCTTTGCAATGGGCCTCGTGTGCCTGCACTGATGAAAGTAAGCCGAGGCTGAGAAGGCCGCAACATATCAAATATCCCCAATTACCCGGCATCCTGTTGTTCCTTCAGGTGGTCCATAATCTGTTTTTTGAGTGTTTTGGGTATGGATGTAATGGTTAGTGTGTCACTTTTCTCATCAAACAGAATGGTCTGTTGAATCAGGTCGGAAGAAAACGACAGGCTTAAGCCATTACCTTTGCCGCTCAGGCGAACGAGGTGTTTGAGTTTGCGCGTGTCGGGGCGAAGTTCGCGCTTGCTGTCGATGTGGGCTTCCTGTTCCGCAAATTCGGCAAACCGGGTGGGCTGATTTTCGTCTAGATAGCCCGAGAGTTCATTGAGCGGTACGGCTTCGCCAAGTTGTTGTTGTTCCACACAGAAATCGTAGGCTTTCTGCCGCACTGCGGCTGCCTCTTTGGGTTCTGCGCGCTGGGTGTAGTTGGCGAGGATCTCCATGAGCGCCTCGGTTTCCTGTTGCGTATCAACACTGTTCTTGAACCCGACGCTCTGGGTGAATGCTTCGCCGAGCTTGGCGCGCCCCCGACTGCGTATCAGGCATAAGTAGGGGCTGTCTTCTTCACCGCTCTCAAGCTCATTCAGTTCGATGCGCAAGGCATATTCCAGCTTGCCGGTATTCAGTGTATCCACAGGCTCCAGATTCAGTTCATGGTCGAGGCGCACGGCGCTTTGTGTATCGAGCATAAACAGGTACAGGCGTGGACCATCGGCGCGATCTTCGAGCACGGCGACGACATACGCTTCAAAGCTCTCACTGGTTTTATCCACCAGGTTTTTGAGCTGCTCCATGTAGCGCTGAATAAGACTTTCAAAGCCTGAGCGGCCCGCTTGTTGATCGTTCAGCCAGGCCGAAAAAGGAAAATCACTGTAGTTGTCTTCAAAGCGACCAAACAGCTTTCCTGCTTTGAATTGAAATACCTTCTTCAACTGGCTGAACAGTGCTTCATAGTCGGCCGAAACCAGATGGGCCTGTTCTCTTAGTTTGAGTGTGGCGGGTTGCTCTTCCTGCCAGCGCTCAATGTGGTGAATGATCAATGACTGTATGGCCATGGATAATCCTGTTTGTCAGGGCGGAACGAAAAACGGGCAGGCGCGTTGCCTGCCCGTTTAGATGCTGGTGTTAGGGTCAGGCTTGCAATGCTGCGACAGCCTTGCCGATATCGCCGTCGGTGGTGGCATTGAGGTTGCTGTCTGCATCATCGCAGGCTTCGGCCGTCGTGACGATGGCGATCAAACCAGCCTGTTTCAGGGCCTTGGCAATCACCAGTTGCTGTGCTGCATCGTCTGCCATCTGTGCAGTGATCAGAACGGCAGTGCGGCCCAGATTGAACAGCTTGCGTTCAATTGCCTGAGCCAGGGCTTCACTGGCTTCACCCTGGCAGGCAATAATGGCTGGCTGCTGGTCGAGGCGCGCCTGGCGCTCCGTGGTGCTCACCGGCTCCCAGGTGTCGAGCTGGTCATCCGCAATCTTGCGCACGATCATGCCTGCACCCACGGTGACGTTGCTGAGGCGGTCGATAATGATAAAGGCACCGGTCGCACGATTTTCATCGTAGGGGTCAAACGCTACGGTCTGGTTGAGGTGCAATTGACATAAGGCAATGCTGTTCAGCTCAAGTTGTTCTGCGTTTGCTTTATCGAGCGTGTTAACGTCGATTACATGCTCAATGTGTTGTACGGAACCGGAGGCCAGTTTGCTGCCGAGTTTAACATCGAACAGCTTTCCGGGCTTGAGTACATCCTCGGCCATCCACACAACATGGGCTTCAAACGCCGAACCCACTGCGGGCAGGTTGTCGGGTTTGACCAGCATGTCGCCGCGGCTGATGTCAATTTCGTCATTCAGGGTGATGGTAACGGCTTGATCAACAAAGCCCTCTTCCATCTCTCCGTCGTAGGTGACGATGGATTTGACGGTGCTGGTCTTGCGAGAGGGCAAGGCAATGACTTTATCGCCGGGCTGAATGATGCCCGAGGCAATGGTGCCGCAGAAACCGCGGAAGTTCAGATTAGGCCGATTCACATACTGAATGGGCAGGCGGAAATCGTCGAAGTTGCGATCGGCGGCGACTTCCACGGTTTCAAGAATTTCCATCAGCGGCTTGCCGGTGAACCAGGGCGTATGTTCGCTATTGCTTACCACGTTGGTGCCTTTCAGGGCCGACAGCGGTACAAACTGGATGTCTTTGAATTTAAGACGTTGGGCCAGCTTGAGATAGTCGTCGCGGATTTCATTAAAGCGGTCTTCGCTGTAATCCACCAGGTCCATTTTATTGATGGCGACGACGACATGCTTGATGCCGAGCAAAGAGGCAATAAAGGAGTGGCGTTTGGTTTGAGTCAGTACGCCGTGGCGCGCATCGATCAGAATAATGGCGAGATCTGCCGTGGAGGCGCCGGTCGCCATGTTGCGCGTGTACTGCTCGTGGCCGGGGGTGTCGGCAATAATGAATTTGCGGCGCGCTGTTGAGAAATAACGGTAGGCAACGTCGATGGTAATGCCTTGTTCGCGTTCTGCCTGCAAACCGTCAACCAGTAGGGCGAGATCGATTTCGCCTTCGTTGGTGCCGGATTTCACACTGTCTTTTTTTATGGCTTCGAGCTGATCTTCGTAAATCATCTGGCTGTCGTGGAGCAGGCGGCCAATCAGGGTGCTCTTGCCGTCATCCACACTGCCGCAGGTCAGCAGGCGCAGCAGTTCCTTGCGCTCGTGCTGCTTGAGGTACTCGTTAATGTCTTCACTGATCAATTCACTTTGGTGTGACATGGATGCAATCTCTTCGTGTTCGTCGTTGTTGCTGTGTTAGTCAAAGGTCTATAAATAGTTAGAAGTAACCTTCGCGTTTCTTCTGCTCCATGGAGCCGGCCTGATCATGATCAATCACGCGGCCCTGGCGTTCGGAGCTGGTGGTCAGCAACATTTCCTGAATGATTTCGGGCAGGGTAGTGGCTTCGGATTCCACGGCACCGGTGAGTGGGTAGCAGCCCAGGGTGCGGAAGCGCACGGATTTCATTTCGGGTACTTCGCCTTCCTTAAGGGGCATGCGCTCGTCGTCGACCATGATCATCACGCCGTCGCGCTCCACCACCGGGCGTTTGTCGGCAAAATACAGCGGCACAATCTCGATGTTTTCGAGGTGAATGTATTGCCAGATGTCGAGTTCGGTCCAGTTCGAGAGGGGGAACACACGAATGCTTTCGCCTTTGTTGATCTTGCCGTTGTAGATATTCCACAGCTCGGGCCGCTGGTTCTTTGGGTCCCAGCGGTGATTTTCGTCACGGAAGGAATAGACGCGCTCTTTGGCGCGGGACTTTTCCTCATCACGGCGTGCGCCACCAAACGCCGCATCGAACTTGTACTTGTTTAATGCTTGCTTGAGCGCCTGCGTTTTCATGATGTCGGTATGCTTGGCGCTGCCGTGGGTAAAGGGGCCAACTCCCTGTGCCACGCCTTCTTCGTTGATATGTACGATCAGGTCTAGGCCGTATTTGCGCACGGTTTCTTCACGAAACTTGATCATTTCCTTGAACTTCCACGTGGTGTCGACGTGTAGCAGAGGAAAGGGAGGGCGGCCGGGGGCGAATGCTTTCAGTGCAAGGTGCAGCATGACCGCAGAATCCTTACCGATCGAGTAAAGCATAACCGGGTTATCAAACTCGGCCGCCACTTCGCGAATGATGTGAATGCTTTCAGCTTCCAGCTGTTTTAAGTGAGTCAGTTTGTGTTGGCTGATGGTCATCGGAACGTTGGTCTCACTGCGATGGGGTGAAACAATCGCCAAAGCGCATTAAGGCAAAACGATTGCATGTAAAATTCAGGGCGCGAACTATACCAGAAATTAGGCAATATAATAAGCGCCTATACGAAGCTGTGTTTAGTCGTTTGTGCCGGTATAATGCTCGGTTTATTCGCATATTTGTAACAATCACTGATTTGAGAAAACAATCAATGGAAGTAGACGCTTACATGAACAAACTTGGCCGGGCGGCGCGCGAGGCGGCGGCCGGCATGGCAACCGTGAGTGCCGCGGCGAAGAATAATGCCCTGCTTGCGATTGCCGACGCGCTGGGTGCACGCAGGGAGCAGCTGATGCTGGAGAATCAAAAGGACCTTGCGGCAGGCCGGGAAAACGGTCTTGAAGCTGCGATGCTGGATCGCCTGGAGCTGACACCGGCGCGCATTGATACCATGATTGAAGGCTTGAAGCAGGTGGCGGCGTTGGCTGATCCCATCGGGGAAATCAATGGCCTGAAGTATATGCCTTCGGGAATACAGGTGGGCAAAATGCGCGTGCCATTGGGGGTGATTGGTATTATTTATGAGTCACGTCCCAATGTCACCGTCGAGGCTGCCAGTTTATGTATCAAGTCGGGGAACGCCACTATATTGCGCGGCGGCTCAGAGGCGATTCATTCCAATCAGGCGGTGGCAGCCTGTATTGCAGAGGGATTAGAACAGGCGGGTTTACCGCGTGGCGCGGTGCAGGTGGTTGAAACCACCGACCGAGCTCTGGTGGGCGCGATGATTACCAAGCCGGAGTATGTGGATGTGATTGTACCGCGGGGCGGAAAGGGCCTGATTGAGCGGATCAGTCGCGACGCGAAGGTAACGGTGATTAAACATCTCGATGGCATCTGTCATGTGTTCATAGATCGGGACGCCGATGCAGAGAAGGCGATTGCGATTGCTGATAACGCTAAAACGCAACGTTATGGCACCTGCAATACCATGGAAACGCTACTGGTCGATGCCTCGCGTGCTGCGGAGCTGCTGCCGCGCTTGGCCGATATTTATAGAGCCAAGGGCGTTGAGTTGCGCGGATGTGAACGCACACGGGAGGTGTTGAATGAGGTTGTTGCGGCAACTGAAGAAGACTGGCAAACCGAATACCTGGCGCCGATTCTTGCCGTGAAGGTGGTTGAAGATATGGCGGAGGCGATTGGACATATCAATCACTATGGTTCGCATCATACTGATTCGATTGTGACGGAAAACTATACCCGTGGTCGCCAGTTTCTGACTGCGGTGGATTCGTCTTCGGTAATGATTAATGCCTCGACGCGCTTTGCCGACGGTTTTGAGTATGGTCTGGGGGCCGAAATTGGTATTTCCACCGACAAGATACATGCTCGTGGACCGGTGGGGCTTGAGGGGCTTACGTCTGAAAAATATGTGGTGCTGGGCGATGGCCATATTCGCCAATAAGTCGGTCCCGTTCATGCAGGTATGTTTGGTGTGCGGGTGATTTTTGGGGGGTCTTTCGATCCCGTGCACATCGGGCACCTGCGTATGGCGACAGAGTTGGCGGAATATCTCGAACTCCCCAGAGTGGATCTGATGCCGTGTGCGGTGCCTGTGCACAAGCGCGCTTTGGGGGCGGGCGCAGCTGACCGGCTCGCAATGCTGGAACTGTCCATCGAAAATAACCCCAGACTGGGGATTGATTGTCGCGAACTGGAACGCAGTGAGCCGAGTTATAGTATCGGGTCGCTCCGTGCTGTGCGTGAGCAAACAGATGAGCCCCTTGTGCTTGCCATGGGAAGCGATTCCGCTGCCGGGCTGGCCGCGTGGCGAGAAGCAGAGTGCTTTGCGGATTTGTGTCATCTGGTGGTGATTGAGCGGCCTGACGCTGCGGGCCGCTCAGCTCACTGGCAAGATGTAGTGCGACGCCTAAGGTTTCATGAGGTCAGTGACCGGGCCGCCCTTTCTCAGGCGCCCGCCGGATTATACTTGCCTCTGACGCTCAATCTGTTGGATATTTCCAGCACGTTTATTCGCAACGCAGTGACACAAAATCGCAGTATTCGTTACCTGGTGACAGATGCAGTGGAGCGCTATATCTGTGATAATGGTCTTTATAAAGCCAATTTGGGAGGAAGTCCCCGTTAATATGCAAGCCGAAACTATGCGCGATGTCGTCGTTCATGCCCTCGAAGATCTCAAAGCAGACAACATCTGTGTGTTGGATGTGAAAGATCGCACCAGTGTGACCGATTTTATGGTCATTGCCTCAGGTACTTCCAATCGTCATGTGCAGTCTCTTGCCGACAATGTGGTATCCGAAATCAAGGAGCACGGTGGCCGCCCGATTGGGGTTGAAGGTGGTACGAGTAGTGATTGGGTACTGGTCGATTTGGGTGAGATCGTGGTGCATGTGATGATGCCTGCGACGCGGTCTTTTTACGATCTGGAGCGCTTTTGGCGTGACGGCCCTGAAGCGGCTGAATTGAGTGTTGAACGCTAGCGTTTGAAATGGATAACTCTCCGCCCGGGGCGGGGTGCAGGCTTTTTGTGCTGACACGACAATGAAAATAAGAGTGCTTGCTGTGGGGGGTAAAATGCCCGCTTGGGTAAACGAGGGGTGTCAGGAATACCTCAAGCGCATGCCTCGCGAACTGCCCATTGAAATCGTGGATATTCCCCTTGGTCAGCGTGGCAAAAAAGGCGATGCGAAAAAAGCCATGCAGCAGGAGAGCGCAGCGATACTGTCTGCGATACCCGCCAAGCATCATGTGGTGGCACTCGAAGTCACCGGTAGCGCTTGGTCCACCGAACAACTTGCGCGCCAGCTTCAGGGGTGGCAGCTCGGTGCCGAGCCCGTGGATATTCTCATCGGAGGTCCCGACGGCTTGAGTAAGGAGTGCAGGCAACGCGCGCAGCAGCAATGGTCACTATCCAATCTCACGTTACCTCATCCCGTTGTACGCATTGTTCTGGCTGAGCAGCTTTATCGCGCCTGGTCAGTCACTCAGAATCATCCATACCACCGAGCCTAATGAGAGCCCACCTGATTCAGCTAATTCAGAGCGTGGTCGCCGCTTCAGTCGGAGCGTATGATCATGCGCGGTGACCGTCGCCTCAAAGACCCCAATCGAGAAAAGCGTATTTATGCTTTTCGTTCTCTTGTAGCGCTGTTGTTCGTGTTTTCCCTCGTGCTGGTCTTGGTGCTGAGGTTGTATCAGTTGCAGTTTGTGGAGCATCAGCACTTCAAAACTCTTTCGGACAAAAATCGCATGCAGTTGCAGTCCATCGCACCGAATAGAGGCTTGATTCTGGACCGCAATGGCAGTTTGCTTGCAGATAATCAGCCCGTATTCAGTTTGGCGCTGGTGACGGAGCACGTAGCAGATCTGGACCAAACTCTGGCGCGTATCCAAGAAATTATTGCACTCGATGATCGCCAGATTGAGCGCTTTCGCAAACGTCTGGAGCGTGCCCGCCGTCCCTTCCAGTCGGTTATTCTCAAAAGTAAGTTAAGCGAGGAAGAAATCGCCCGTATCGAAGTGCGCCGCCATGAGCTCGAGGGTGTGGAAATTGAGGCAGAGTTGGCGCGGCATTATCCGTTTGGTGAAGCGACTGCGCATTCTGTGGGCTACGTAGGGCGTATCAATCAAAAAGAGCTGGGCAAAGTGGATGAGCGCAATTATTCGGCAACGAACTATATCGGGAAGCTAGGGGTCGAGCGCTTTTACGAAGATATTCTGCACGGACGGGTTGGTTTTCAAACGGTGGAAACCAACGCGGGCAATCGCGTGTTACGGGTATTGGAGCGTATCGATCCATTGCCGGGAGCGGACCTGACCCTGCACATGGATGCCCGGCTTCAGGTGCGAGCTATGGAGGCCTTGGACGGTAAACGTGGCGCGATTGTCGCCATCGAACCCAAAACGGGAGGCATTCTTGCGCTCGTCAGTACCCCGAGTTTCGACCCCAATCTGTTTGTGACCGGGATTGACCATCAAAGTTATGCAGATTTACGCGACTCACTGGATTTGCCTTTGTTCAATCGTGCATTGAAAGGCCAGTATCCGCCAGGATCGACCATTAAACAGGTGCTGGGCTGGGGAGGGCTGGATGCCAATATCGTGACCAAGCATTATACGGTTTGGGATCCGGGCTGGTATCAGCTGGAGAATGATGAACGTATCTATCGGGACTGGAAGCGGGAAGGACATGGTCGTGTTGATCTTAAATCGGCCATCGCGGAGTCTTGCGACACCTATTTTTACGACCTGGCATTCAAAATGGGGGTCGACCGGATGTCTCACTATCTGGGGCTGTTTGGTTTTGGTCGGAATACCGCTCTGGATGTGGGGGAGGCGCGCGCCGGCATTCTTCCCTCGCGGGACTGGAAAAGGGCCATGAAAGGGCGTGCCTGGTATCCGGGTGATTCGTTGAATCTGGGTATTGGTCAGGGATTTATGCTGGCGACTCCTCTGCAACTTGCAACCATGACGGCCTTGATTGCCAATGATGGTGAATGGGTGGCACCGCGCATGCTCAAACAGGTCACAACGGATAACGGGCAAAGCCTGCCGCAGCGCGAAGTTGCGATGATGGACGTGCCTATCAAGCGTCAGGCAGATTGGGAGTTTATGCTAGCGGCGATGAAAGAAGTTATGCATGGCCGACACGGCACGGCCCGCAGCAGTGGCGCGAGAGCCGCGTACCGAATGGCGGGCAAGACCGGTACTGCGCAGGTGGTGGGTATAAAACAGGGCGAAGAATACGATGCCGAAGCTTTGAAGGAACGGCACCGCGATCATGCTCTGTTTGTGGGCTTTGCCCCGTTTGATGATCCGGAGATTGCGCTGGCGGTGATTGTAGAAAATGGTGGGGGGGGCAGCACCTCGGCCGCGCCTGTAGCGAGAAAGTTGTTTGATGCCTGGTTGCTGGAGCTGGGGCCTAACGCTAATGTTTTGCCACGCACGGCAGCAGCAATGGAGGGTAGTTAGTGGGCCAGGATTTTCTTCGCCAGATGCCTGGTGTGGAGGGGCACTTGCAACGCGGGCAGGGCTGGCTTTTTCGCGTGCACATCGACCCGATATTGCTCGTTCTACTTCTAACGCTGTGCGCTGCGGGTTTATTTATTCTCTACAGCGCGAGCGGTCAGAGTCTGGTGCATGTTGAAAAGCAGGCCGCGCGCTTTGGTATCGCGTTGGTGGTCATGTTCGTCTTTGCGCAGTTAGATCCGCGGGTGTATAAGCGTTGGTCGCCCTGGCTTTTTCTGCTGGGTGTGCTGGCGCTTTTAGGGGTGATGTTTTTCGGAACGGGCGCCAAGGGCGCGCAACGCTGGTTGCAATTGCCCGGTTTGCCGCGTTTTCAGCCGTCGGAGTTTATGAAGCTGGTGGTGCCGATGATGATTGCCTGGTATTTGTCGCGGCGTTATCTGCCGCCGGCCAAGCGAGATATTCTGGGTGCCCTCGCGCTGATTTTCGTGCCGGTATTCATGGTGGTGAGGCAGCCAGATTTGGGAACTTCTATTCTTATTGCTGCATCAGGCTTATTTGTGTTGATGTTTGCCGGGATCAGCTGGCGTCTGGTGGCAGGATTTGCCGCTCTGGTGGCGGCCGCCGCTCCGCTCATGTGGATGTTTGTGATGCGTGAGTATCAGAAGCAACGCGTGTTGACCTTTCTCGATCCGGAAAGTGATCCGCTTGGGTCGGGTTGGAATATTATTCAGTCGAAAACGGCGATCGGTTCCGGTGGCCTGTGGGGTAAGGGTTGGCTGGAAGGGACCCAGTCGCAGCTCAATTTCCTGCCCGAGAGTCACACCGATTTTATTATTGCCGTATGTGCGGAAGAGTTTGGCTTCATTGGCGTATTGTTACTGCTGAGTTTGTATGTGCTGATCGTGTTAAGGGGCTTATATATTGCCCTCAAGGCGCAGGATTCCTACAGTCGCTTGCTGGGTGGCAGCTTGGTGCTGACCTTTTTTGTATACGTATTCGTCAATATTGGAATGGTGAGCGGTATTTTACCGGTTGTGGGGGTGCCATTGCCTTTGGTAAGTTACGGGGGCACTTCCGCAGTCACCTTGATGGCCGCATTTGGTGTACTCATGTCGATTCATACCCATCGCAAGATGTTGTCTGGTTAGCGATTAAACGGGTGTGGTTTTAAAGCAAAATTAGGGGGTTGGAGTGGTGAAGCAGTGGTTGGGGTTGGTGTGTGTACTCGCCGTGATAATGCCGGTGTCTGCGAGCTATCTGGAGCATCCCGAAGCCCGGTCGTTTATTGTAGAGATGGAAAACGAGCACGGGTTTTCTCGCTCAGAACTGGAGCAACTGTTCAAGCAGGCGGAGCGGAAAGACAGCATCCTTGAAGCCATCGCACGTCCCGCGGAAAAGCGTCTCGACTGGAAGGGTTATCGTAAGATTTTTCTGACTGACGACCGTATCACGAAAGGTCGCGACTTTGTTGCTGCGCATCGGGCCACCCTTGAGCGGGCCGAACGAGAGCTAGGCGTGCCACCCCATATCGTTGCCGCGATCATTGGTGTGGAGACCCGGTATGGGCAGCACAAGGGTCGTTACAGGGTGGTTGATGCCCTCGCTACCTTGGCATTTGATTATCCACCGCGCAGCAAATTCTTTCGCAAGGAGTTGGCGCAGTTTTTATTGCTTGCCAGGGAGCAGGGCTTTGAAGCTTATGAACTGAAAGGGTCTTATGCCGGCGCGATGGGCTACGGGCAGTTTATTCCGAGCAGCTATCGCCATTACGCTATCGATTTTGATAACGACAAGGTGGCAGATATTCTCAACAACCCGGTTGACGCCATAGGCAGTGTGGCGAATTACTTCAAGGCCCATAAATGGCGCAGTGGTGAGCCCGTGACCATGCCTGTTTCTGCTGAGGGGGAGGCGTTTCGTTCCATTCTGCACGACTCGTTAAAGCTGAAGCACTCCGTGGCTGATTTGCGTGCAGCTGGTGTGAATGTTCCCGCTGAGATTAACGCTGACAGCCAAGCCAAGTTGCTTGCCTTGCAGGGGGCGGACGGTGAGGAGTTGTGGCTGGCGTTGCATAATTTTTACGTGATTACCCGTTACAATCATAGTCGACTGTACGCGATGGCGGTCTACCAGCTCGCTAACGAGATTGCCCGGCAGCCATGATGCGTGTCGCGGTTGGCTTGCTCATAATCTTCTTGCTGAGTGCGTGTTCCAGTTCCCGTTACAGTATGCGCCACGATGCGGCACCTCAGGGAGACTTTGATGCGCAGAACGTGCCGGATGCCGTGCCGGTGTGGGAGCCTCTAAGCCCGCAGGGGAATCGCAGCCCGTATGTGGTGCGGGGCAAGCAATATGAAGTCATGCCGAATGCGGCCGGCTACCGCGAGGAGGGCGTTGCCTCCTGGTACGGCCTTAAATTTCATGGCGAGCTCACCTCAAATGGTGAAGTTTACAATATGTATGCCATGAGTGCGGCGCATAAGTCCTTGCCCTTGCCTACCTATTTGCGGGTGACGAATCTTGCGAATCAGCGCTCGGTCATCGTTCGCGTGAATGATCGCGGACCCTTTCATGGGGATCGTCTGATCGATCTGTCCTATGCGGCGGCGAAAAAACTGGGCTTTCAAAAACTGGGTACTGCACGGGTCAGGCTAGAGGCGATTGTGCCCGGCCAGCAAGGGGAAACGATGGTACACAGTGGTGGTGTGAGCAATCGTCTGGCACCCTTCGTGCAGGTCGGCGCTTTTGGCAGGGAGGCGTCGGCGCAAGCACTCAAGGCGCGGGTGCAGTCGGTAGTTAACGGCGTGCCCGTCTTTATCGGGCAGGCCGCTCACCACGCCGGCGAGATCTTTCGCGTGCGTGTGGGGCCATTCGAATCCCAGCAGGAAGCGGAGGAGGTGCGGCAGCGCCTGGCGCGAGAAGGGATAGGAAAACCTCTGATTATTACTCGTTCATTACAAGCGCGGCATCAGTAAAGCGGGCGCTGGCGAAGCGTAATGCAAATCATGTACACTTGCCGCGTCCACGCCGAGGAGCAAGAGCCTTGCGGCTTATCGGTGCCTTCCGGTGTTATTTCCCATCAATGACAATCAGGTTTTGAATGTCCATGAAAACACTCACAAGTGTGACTTTGTTTTGGCTTGTCTGTTCGCTTTTTAGCCTGGCAATCGCGGCTCCGGCCCTCATTCCCTCACCGCCACAGGTATCCGCTAAATCCTATATTCTGATGGATGCCAATAGCGGTAAAGTGATTGTTGAGCATAATTCCGACCTACAGCTGCCTCCGGCGAGCCTGACCAAAATGATGACGGCCTATATCGTCGAGAGCGAAGTGGCGCAGGGGCGAATCAATCTCTACGACGAAGTGCCGGTAAGCGTCAAGGCCTGGAAAACCGGCGGCTCCAAAATGTTTATTAAAGAAGGTACCAAGGTGGTACTGGAAGATCTGTTGAAAGGGGTGATTATTCAGTCCGGTAACGATGCTAGTATTGCGTTGGCGGAATACGTGGCCGGCAGTGAGGGCGCATTTGCCGATATCATGAATCAGCAGGCCTTGGCGCTGGGAATGGTAAACAGCAGCTTTGAGAATGCGACCGGTTTGCCGGCAGAAGGGCATTATTCTTCTGCGGCAGATCTGGCAAAGCTGGCCTTGGCGATTATCCGGGATTTCCCTGAGCAATATCCGCTCTATGCAGAAAAATACTTTACTTACAATAATATACGGCAGCCTAACCGAAATCGCCTGTTGTGGCGCGACAAGTCGGTGGATGGGCTGAAAACGGGCCACACCGAGGAGGCAGGTTACTGTTTGGTGGCGTCCGCCGTGCGTGATGACATGCGTCTGATTTCGGTGGTCATGGGTACCAACAGTGAAGACGCCCGCGCCAAAGAAACGCAAAAACTGCTTAACTACGGATTCCGTTACTATCAGACGCACGAGCTCTATCAGGCAGGCGAGTCGCTGATTGAAAGTCGTGTTTGGGGGGGGAGTTTCGACGCTTTCCAGCTGGGTCTTGCTAACAAAGTAGTGGTCACCATTCCCAGAGGGCAGAAGAACGATCTGGAAGCCGAGTTAAGCCTGGACCCAGTCATCAAGGCGCCGGTTGAAGTGGGGCAGGAATATGGCCGTCTGGTAGTGAAACTGGGTGAGGATATCGTCGTGAACGAGCCATTGGTCGCCCTCGATGCAGTGCCGGAAGGCGGCTTTTTTAAACGCATCTGGGACATGATCAAACTGTTTTTCATTGGCTTATTCGCCTAGTTTAGCCGGGAGGAGTGTCATGACGCAGCCAGAAGCGCCCAAGATTGAGTTCCCTTGCGATTATCCTATTAAGGTGATTGGTGACTACGACGACGATTTCGAGGCGATGGTGGTCGAACTGGTGCGCGAAGTAGCGCCTGATTTCGATGAGCGCACGGTAAGCCTCAATGCCAGTCGCAATGGTACATTTGTCTCCGTAAGATTAAGTATTCGCGCGACGGGCAAAGACCAGCTACGTCACCTGCATCAGACGCT
>JBFHUL010000080.1:0-14858 GCA_041590075.1 Oleiphilaceae bacterium | reverse complement strand
TATTTGCCCACCTCCCGGAAGTGCCGATTATACCCCGGGTCTCACCGAAGGGGATTATTGTGTACAGATCAGCATTGAAGATGGTGGTGCGAACGATGCAGATGGTGAAGCAGATGGAACGATTGTTGATCCCGGTGGTGTAGGGCGTTCAGAAGCAATCAGTGTACGCTCGAGTGGCGGTGCCATCGCATGGCAGCTGTTGGTAATGCTCCTCGCGGTGCTGGCTGTTCGCAACGTGTGTTTTCGTACCAAGCTTAAAGGAGTGTAAGCGATGAGAAATTTTCGAGTACTGATAATCGCGAATGCGCTCATGCTTTCGAGCATTGCTCCACACGCCTCTGCCGAGAAGGCCGAAGCCGGTCATTGGTCTGACCGGCTCTATGCCGTCGCTGGATTTGGCAGAGCAAATTCCCATGTGAGCGAGAGTGAGGTGCAGTCCGACTTCAATAAAAAGGGTATTACCAACACCACCATCAATGATGTTGAGGGGCGCCGATTGGGATTCAATCTCGGCATCGGTTATGAGCTGACTGACAACTGGGCGTTAGAGGTGGCATACCTGGATCTGGGCCAGGTGGATATCAAGTTTACCTCTAATCAGTCCATTAATAATTTGGATGAGGTCCATCCTGAGTCGGGTGATGGCTTTACCGGATCGGCGATCTATAAGCATTTTCTTGATACTGACACCCATGTCCGCCTGCGCTTAGGATTTTTTAGTTGGCAGGCGGATTATCAAACTTCGGTGGGGGCCGCCGCCGCAGGTTCAGATGAAGACGCTGGAACCAATCTCTATTGGGGCGCGGGTTTGGCGCACGCGCTATCAAGGGAATGGAGTGTGGTCGGTGAGATTCAGCGTTTTGATTTTGACCGCGATGACACAACCTACCTCACCATTGGCGGAGAATGGCGTTTCTAATCGTATGTCAGCGCAGGGGCAGCGTTGATCGTGGGTGTGGTTTAAGCACGAGATGCCTGCCTTAACACTGCTTTTACGTGATTTTCATCCGGCGCTGGTTCTGTCAGGTGCTGGCGTGCTGGCAATGTTTTTGAGTGATGATCTCCTCCTGTTGCTGCGTTTTGATCGTGAATTGATCAGTGCAGGGGAATACTGGCGCCTCATTTCTGCCAATTTTCTCCACACCAACTGGCCCCATTTTCTGCTAAATGTTGCCGGCTTCGTGCTCGTTTTATGGCTGTTTCGGGGCGCGATAAGAGGGGGCGCATTGAGCGTGGTGTTTGTCGCAGTGCTGCTGTCTAACACACTGCTCTTATGGCTCTGTGTCCCAAGCTTGCACTATTACGTTGGTTTTTCAGGGGCGTTGCATGGCATGGTTTTCGCCTTGGGGACGGTGATGTTGGCGAGGCAACCGCTCTTTACCGTGGGAGTGTTAGGGGTATTTGTGATCAAACTATGGTTTGAACAGCTGGAGGGAGGCGCGACTCCCATGGTTCAGGTGATTGAGGCGCCGATTGCGGTTGATGCACACTTATTGGGAGGCGTGGCCGGTGTTGTTCTTGGCTCCGCGTACCACATTCTTTACTGGCTCAAAACACGATAGTACAAGTTTATATCCTGCTGAAACCGAATAATTTATCACTCGGCGGGCGTTAGCGCTTCTGCGTGCAAGTAAATGCCTATGCTGTGCCTAACTATCAACTACCTGCTTTCTCATACCGAACGCCGGTAAGAGCGTTTGTCGAAGTAAATTTGGTCACATGTAACGTGCTGGTGTAATCATGACGCCACTACGCGCTTCAGAAGATCCTCGTATGCTTGGTGCAGCGCAGGCCACTCATATCGGCTAACGGGAGGTGGAGGTAAGCGTTTTCTTGATTGCCTTTGGATTGCATCAGATGCTGCTTTTGCTTCCATCTCCACATCCTCCATATAGCTGGAGTAAAGATACTCGGGAGGCACTAGTTCGGGATAAGACATCCGATGGGGAAGCAGGGGGGTACAACCTAACTGAATCGCCTCTAATACGGCGATCCCTTGGAACTCGTGAACAGATGTGGAGAAAATAACGTTAGCGGTAGATAGCCAGCCCAGGTACTCTACGCGTGTTTCTGCGTATCCTGCGTGAACTAGTCGATGGGCAAAGTCGGTCTTAATAACATCGAACTCCTGGGGGCTCGAACGAAAGGTCTTACCCAAAAGACAAAGCTTGTAGCCAACATCTCTCTTCTCTAGCTCCCTTAATGCCGCCAATAAACGGTCGGGGCCTTTGTCATGCTCCCAGCGTGAAGCCCATACAATTCTCAGAGGTGTACCAGCACCATGACATTGCCAACGGTGAATCCAATCGCTATGCAGGGGAGTGCTGGCCTTATCTTCGGCATGCCTGGTGCTGGCAGCAGGATGCAAGGGCACCGGCAAAACAAGGCTCTTTTGCGCGAGCTGTTCGTTGAGGCCCTTGGGCACCGCATCGGGGAGCTTTTTGATCAATGCCTGTACACCCTGCAAAAAGGTGTGTTGGTTATAGCTACTGTTGAACACCAACTGGTCGGCGCATAGGGCGCTGTATAGGCTAAGCACCTGGGCTTCCACGCGATGCTTCTGGTGCGGGTTATCGGGGTAGTCAAACTGGTTTTCGTGGAAGTACAACAGGGTAGGGATGCGGGCAACCGCCGGCACCATGCCGCGCAGGGCGCTCAGGTCGCACATGGAGGTGGCGATCAGCACGTCGTAGTCCTGTTCCAGAATCTCCCGTGCGTTGAACGCCCAGCTCAGGCTGTTACCACGCACGCGCCAGGCAAAGTAACGTGGCGGCAGATGTAACACCTGCCACTGGTGTTGAGGAAAATGCGCCACCAGACCCTCTCGCCAGTAACGGTGACTGTCGGCATCATAGGCTGAGAGCAGCAATATGCGCATGAGTCGCCAGCCGCCTCAGTCGACCGTTTCGATACGGGTGCGCTGTTTCGTCGTCGCTCGGGAAGCGAGCTGTGTAATCACCGGGAAGGGGCGGGCCGCCTCCAGTTCATAGGCCAGTTCGAGTAGCAGTTTTTCATGTCCCCAGTCGGCACAGCATTGAATGCCGAGCGGCAGGCCCGCGGCACTTAAACCTGCGGGAAGGGAAATGGCAGGTGTGCCGGCAACGTTGGCCATGGGGGTAAAGCCCACATGGCGCCGCAATTTGTCGAACAGGGCGTCAAAGTCCTGGTCCGGGCGCAGGGTGCCCAGTTTTGGCGTGTGTTGCGATAATACCGGCGATAACATCACGTCCACTTGTTCAAAGCAGGCGCGAAAGCGCTGCCCATGGTGGCGCAGATTGCGCAGCATTTTAGGAGTGCGGTAGGCATGGCGAGCATAAAAACGCGCCAGGCCATGGCTGAGCGGGTCGAGTTCGCGTGGCGTAAATTTACCCGGTAATCCCAGGCGCCCGGTGTGCTTCACCATAAAAGCCATCATGCCCCAATACTGTGAGAAATCATCGGCGAAGTCGGCGCCTACGGGAAACGCCATGGGGACCACTTCGTGTCCCAGCGAAGCCAGTTGCATTGCCACCTCATTCACCACGCGTGCGGTCTCGGCATCGCTCTCCTGGCCGGTGGCGGAATTCATGACCACTCCAATGCGCAGCCGGGTGCTGCCCGGGGCGTGAACATGGGGCAGTAGAGGTAAACGGGAAGAGCGATAATACTTCTGCATTTCAAAATGGAAGGCTGCCGTATCACGCACAGAGCGCGTGAGTACGCCCTCACTCACAATATTGATGGGCAGGCTGCGAGCGGTACCGGTATTCACATGCCGGTTGCGGGTGGGTTTGAGTCCCACCAGGCCGCAACATGCGGCCGGAATTCGGATACTGCCACCACCGTCGTTACCGTGTGCGATGGGCACCGCACCGGCGGCCACCAGCGCGGCGGAGCCCCCGGATGACGCGCCACAGGAATACTCGGGCTGCCAGGGGTTTACGGTGGCGGGGCCGTGGGCCGGTTCGGTGGTTGCATTGAATCCAAATTCAGGCAGGCTGCTTTTGCCAAGCACCGACATGCCCAGGCTCAGGTACTGCCGCGTATACGCACCATGATGCTTGGCCTGGGTGGGGCGCAATGCGGCGGAGCCAAAGCCGGTGGGCAGACCGGCAAAAGGAATGTTGTCTTTCAATACCGTGGGGATGCCGGCAAACGCCGCGTTACGCTGCGGTTTTTCCTCTCGTGCCGACTCAAACCGCTCACAGGCCATGGCATGCAGCGCAGGGTTCAGGCGTGTGCAGCGGGCAATGGCGGCGTCCAGAATTTCTGCGTGACTGACTTCGCCGCGTTGCAGACGTTGGCGGATGGCTACGGCATCGTCGTGGCCCAGGGCATCGTCGGTGAAGGCATGAATGGGCGATTGAGGCATGGATATTCCTTAGTAAGTATTGGGCGCAGAACGGTAGGCAGGAGCGCTACTGCGGCTAAACGGGTATGAGTTTAGTCGTTTAGTCTACTATTGCTGCTAGTGATGATGAATCCGTGAATGCTACTATTTTCACAGCGCCAGTGAACGCGTTTGCTACGGGCAGCCATCACACTTGGTATTGCCTCATTTGGTCTGTCAGGCCGTCCAACCATCAGAGAGTTTTTATGTCTGCCAACAGTACGGGCGCTGAACAGCCCGCCCCGTTTACCCTTTACATCCGCGTGCGCTATGGCGAGTGTGACCCACAGCAGGTCGTGTTCAATGCGCGCTATGGCGACTATGCAGACCTCGCGATGACGGAATATTTCCGGGCAATTTTCGGCTCCTGGAACAAGGTGCTGGAACGGGGGCTGGACTGTCAGGTAGTGCGCATGCTCACGGAGTGGCAGCAGCCTGCTCGTTTTGATGAGGTGCTGGCTTTGCAGGTGCACACGCTGCATGTAGGCAATACCTCTTTTCGCATTGGTGTGCACATCCTGCGTGCCGAAGACGCCATGCCTGTCGCCCATACCGAGATCACTTACGTCATGGTGTCGGCAGACAATTACAGCAAGACGTGCGTGCCGGATGATCTGCGCGCCTTATTGCTGGCAGGTGCACCGGCAGTGCATGTGGATCAAGCCGCCTGGCTGTGAGTGCTTCATCGCAGCCTAAGGCTAGCGTAGAAATTTTTCCTTGAGGTTGGTGATAATGTCCACCACGTCCTCTTCAATAAACGCTTCGCGTGCTCCCGGCACCGCTTGTTGCATGTCGAGATAACGATTGAGAAAGGCACTGTACCCCGGTACCGCCTCGCATTCCCTGATCGCCGCCGAGTGGAAGGCCATCGACCACTTCCCAAACATGCGTTCTCTGATGGGGCGATACAAGACCTTGGTGACGCCATGATGGCGAGTGTCGCTAAGGAGGCGTTCATACAATGCGTCGATGCTGGATGTGCTGCCTTCGATAATCTGGAAGAAATTGCCGTCGCTATGCATGAGAAAGCCGGTAATGTCGTCGCGGGAATTATTGTTGCGGCTCTGATTGAGTATGGCGAGCAGTTCAACATCATCGAGTGCTGTGGTGGCTTGGCTTACGTACGCCAGTTGCAACAAAGTGTCGCTCATGGAGACCTCCTCAAAAATGAACTATTCTGAACGGGATTATTCTTAGATTCCCTCGGATGCCTTGTAAATACAAATAGCCTCTTCAAGCTGGGTAGAAATTATAGCAGCCGATTATGCAGATAGAAGTCTGCCTGTAAGCGGTGTTCAATCACGACTAAACACGCTGCCGAAATAGCCAAAGGAGAACGGCAATGCCAAGATGGCGCAGTTGGATGTTGACGGGAATGGTTCTGTTAGGGGTAACAGTGCACCCCGCGCGCGCGCAACTTTGTTTACCCGATCTAGATAGCAGTACACCCTTTGCTACCCCTATGGGGACTGAGCTGCTAGCGACCCCCGCGGCGATATCGCCGGCCGATGTTTTTCTTCACGCGCAGCGGCTGCGGCGCAATCTTGATGCCTTGGGCTTCAACGTGGAGGCGAGCAGTGCGGCACTGTTGCCGCTCAGCGATGTATTGCCCCGGCACAATTACGTACTCGCCTTCGATTTGATGATTCTTTTGCAGCTATGGTGGCAGGAGAAAGAACAGATTGCGCACATGCCGCCGTCGCTCAGCTATCCGAGAGATGTGATCCCCGCCGATGTCTACCGTTGGGTGGATGCCAGTTTTGCCCTGTCGCACTGCTTTCATGATTTGGCAACAGAGGACCCGCGAAATGAGACCTTGGTAAGGGATGCGAGCATGGCGCCGAGTGATGTGTACATCCTCTTGAGTGCCATGGTTCAGGCCGTATCGCAGCAGGTGTCGCTGGCGAGTATCCGCGCGATGCAGATGCACCGTTTGAATCAGATTCTGTATTTCACTCAAGACGCCTTGCTCGAAACGAGCGATCATTCGCTGGTGAACTGGCAGCAACCGGATACGCTGCATGGCTCGCATGCCTTCGAGGAAGAAGTACCCACGGCCATGGCCGCACAGATACTGGAGGAGCTCGATGGCTATAACCGTCGGGCAACGAGCAAACTTGCCGAAGCGGCACTCACTGGAGACGAAAAGATGCGCACGCGTGCGTTGACCTTTCTGCTCACCCAGATTTTTGGGGAGTTGCAGACCTGGGCCAGCGCGCGAGGCGTTGCCGTGAATACGCCCCCCTTGGCCCCGGTGATTCACTCTCTGCATGATGAACGGATGATCGTGGATCGATTACAGGCCATTCATGCCCTGCTTCACGAGGCATCATTGGTTGAGGCTGCGGTTGTGCATCATGAGGAACATACTCATGATTAAACTCAGTACACACCTGCGACGTCTCATTGTGGTTCTGGTGGCCGGTATTTCGCTTGCCCTGCTGCTTATGTTGGGCAGTTATTTTTATGGCCTGCAGTATTTTCAAAAGTCAGAGCAGAGATCAACCACACAACTGCTGGCGCTTATCGATATGCAGCAGCAGTATGTGCAGGCCAACCGTTTGTTTGAGCACCGGGGATATCAGCCGAACGACAAAGATCATGCGGCTGTGGCGACTATGTGGGCCAATATTTGGCAGCAATATGCGAAGCTGCTGCCTGACTATCAGGAAGCGGTATTGCCGAATCTGGTACGTTTGGAATTGGGCCACTGGCGCTTGCTTGATATCTTCAAGCAGGGCTTGCATAAATCCGATCGCGCCGTCTTTGAACAGCTGATTACACCGCAAATTACCCAGCTCTTTGAGGTCTGTACACAGCTCGTGAATATGGCGCGCGATGCCAACAGCTTACCCGCTTTGGGCTATGCCGCCGACATGCGCGGCTACCTAACCAAGGCTTCGCAGGCCTTGTCGCTTACCCAGCGCCCGGATGCGGGCTCGGAATGGCTCGACTATTTCGATGCCATGCAGGCGTTTCAAGCGAGTCATTCCCACCTGGCACAGCTTAAGCCGCTAGTGCCGGCGATGCGCCGGCTACACAACGACCTGTACCGCCAGGCAGAACGCCTGCAGGCCAATGCCTTTGTATTGAAACGCCTGGGTGACCGCCATCAGTATTTCAACGTGGATCGTCAATTAGCGATGAATCAGCATGTGACCGCGAGTCTGGAACGAGAGCTGGACGCGCTGTTCCGTGACGTGCGCCTCACCCGTGAAGACTTGCGGGAGCAGGCGACTCAACGCTTTATCTGGACCTGTGCCGTGATCATTATTGCCTTGTTGGTATTGGTGTTAAGTCTGGACTGGTGGCGCCGTCGCCTGAGTCGGGCCATCGTGGAGCCGATTCAGGAGATCGTCGATAACAGTCATCGGATTGCGACGGCCCAAACCACTGAGATTACCGCACTTAGGTCCAATCTCGTCGAGATGCAGCAGCTTACCGAGGCGGTGACCCTGATTCGGGATATCGTCAAAGGCGATCAACATCGGGTGCATCAGCAACAGGTATTGCAGGAAGGCGTGGAGACGCTGAATGCCATGGTGCATGACAGCGAGAATCTGAGTGATTTCTGCCAGCAGTCGCTCGCACTGCTGGTAGCACAGAGTGGCGCTCTGGCTGGAGCCCTGTTTTTGAAAACCCAGCCGGGTGCGCATCAGGAACCGCTCCTGTGCGCTCAGGTCAACATCAGTGCCGAACTGGAACGGCATTATCGGCAGAATTTCGATGGCTTGCCCTGCCATGTGTTTCAAAACCGCGTGAAGATTGAGGAGCAACTGGCGCCGGGTGAAGTGCGTATCTACTCGAGTGTGTCTGAGCGTGCGCCGGCGTTTCACTGCCTTTTGCCGGTGGACGCCAGCCATGAAACATTGGGCGTGGTGGAATTGCTGTTTGCGTCTCGCGAGGCCTATCCCGCCGAGCTGGTAAAAGCGCTGGTGGAGAAGCTGGCGGTGCTCCTGCATTCGTTGTTGAGTACTGAACATACGCGCGAATTGCTCAGCAAAACACAGAAGCAGAAACAACTGCTTGATGACGCGATGACAGAGTTGAAATCGCAAACCCATGCCTTGCAACAATCGGAGGCCGAACTCGAAATGCAGGCCGACGAGCTGAAGGTGAATAATCTGGAGCTTCGGCGGCAGGCGGAAACATCTGAAAAGCAAAAACGCGAACTTGAAAAACTCAACGAGCGCTTGCACCTGGCGACCAGAGAACTGCAGGAAGCCAGTAATCAGAAGACCGCGTTTCTCTCCAAGGTGTCGCATGAGCTGCGCACACCTCTGAACAGCATCATGGTGCTCACTCAGGTGCTGCTCAAGCAGGACAACACGCTCACCGAAGAGCAAAAACAGTCGCTCACTGTGATCCGCAACAGTGGCGAAGATCTGCTGACCCTGGTGAACGATTTACTGGATCTGGCGCGCATTGAAGCAGGCAAAATGAAGTTTCATTTTGAACCGCTGCGCATTCGCGATCTGACCAATCGTCTGAAGGCACAGTTTGACCCCATCGCACAGCAAAAAGGCTTGAGCTGGCATGTATCGGTGGCGGATGATGTGCCCGATACCTTGGTCTCGGATGTACAGCGACTGGCACAGGTGCTGCGTAACTTTCTTTCCAATGCCTTTAAATTTACCGGAGCGGGCAAGGTGTTGCTCAAGGTGACGACCCAGGGCAGTTACATCGTGTTTGACGTGGAAGATTCGGGTATTGGCATTTCACGTGAAGATCAGGCACTGATTTTCGAATCCTTCTCGCAGGTGGATGCTCCGGTCGGTCCATCACAGTCGGGTAGTGGTTTGGGCTTGAGTATTGCCCGGCAGATTGCTGAAAGCCTGGGAGGTTATATTACCCTGGCATCGCAAAAAGGCGAGGGCAGCCATTTTGCCTTGTATGTGCCGCTCGAAGTGCAAGTAGAGAACGGCCTGGCAGATAAGGTACCGGCAGCGTCGAAGCAAGCAGGTAGTGCTGAAGTATCAGGCCATGAGGCAGTGCGTGTGGCGCCGCCTGTAGTTTCCTCTGCGGCAATCGAGGTCGAGCCGAATAAACCGCCACCGCGGCGCTGGTGTCTGGTTGACGAAGATGCCTCCGAGCTTCAGGCCTTTCAGCAGCTCTTCGGCGAGCACATCGCGATCTCGCAGTGTACCGTCGAGGCGTTTCTGGAAACGCTGCCCGATGACTTGCAGGGAGTGATTCTGCGTGGTGATCAGGTGTTTGGTGATCACAAAAAAGCCCTTCAGGATCGCCTTGAGGCCATGCATCACAGTGTCACACTGGTGGCGCTGGTAGACCATGCACTGCATGATGAGAACAGCTGGTTGGCGGGTGTGGCGCACCACCTCATTCGCTGGAATGATGCCGGGCGAGACCAGCTTCTGAAAATTGTACTGCCGAACGCTTCCAAACCCGTGGAGTGGGGTGAAGAACCGGCGGCGGAAACACGCGATGGTACGGGGGGGGCGGATTCTGAGCCAGCGTACCTTAGTGCCGGTGTGGGGGCGCAGAGTGGCGGATCGGGCAAGCATGTTCTGCTGCTGGATGACGATATGCGCAGCCTGTTTTCGACCGGTATGGCCTTGCGGCAGGCGGGTTATGTCACTGAATTGGCCGATTCGGTCGCCCTCGCCAAACAAAAACTGCAGGCTTTTCCCGCCGAGATGGTAGTGACCGATCTGGTGTTGCCGGGAGAGGATGGTTTTGCCTTTATTGAGTATCTCAAACAGCATTCGCTCTATCAGAATTTGCCCGTGATCGTGCTGTCGGCGAAAGACAGTCAGGAAGACAAACAGCATTGCGAGGCATTGGGTATAAATGCCTATATTCCCAAACCGGTATCGCTGAAAGACTTGCTGGATGCCATGGCGCAAGCACTCGGCGCACCGCAGAGTGCTCCCGAGGATGGGCAACAGAATAACGAAGAGGGTGCGATGAGCGGTAAAGGATCGGACGATGAGTGATGTGAAACACCCCCTGCTGCTTACAGAGCTGATTCTGTATGCCCTCAAGCGCACCACCGACTATGATTTCACACGCTATGCCGTGGCGGCCATGGAGCGCCGTATCGAAGCCTTCGTCACGCGCACGGGGCTTGAATCGCCGGCACAACTGCTGGAAAAAGTAGTGGCCGGAGATGAATCTGTGGTCACCGATCTGATCCAGTCGCTGACGGTCACACACAGCCGGTTTTTTCGCGATACCGATTATTTTCAGTTGTTGTTCAATCGCGTGTTTCCCAAGCTCGAAGCCTTTCCCAAAGTACGGGTATGGACGCTGGGTTGTGCCACGGGCGAAGAGGTCTATTCGCTGGCGATTCTGCTCGATATTGCGGGTTTGTTGCCGTATTGCAGCATCATTGGTACCGATATCAATGCCCGCGCGCTGGCGACGGCCAAAAACGGCGTTTACGAGCTGGATCGCCTGGATGACCTGCAGCAGAGCTTTCGCGCGCTCAATCTGCCACAGAATACCTCTTTGCTGGATTATGTTGAGCTAAAGGAAAACCATTTTCAGTTTGCGCCTAAAATTCGCGAGGCCTGCCACTTTCGCGAACACAACATGGTGAAGGATGCTTCGCTGGGATCCATGCATCTGGTGACCTGCCGCAATGTACTCATTTATCTGCATCCACAGGAGCAGGAGCAGGTGGTGAGAAACCTGCTTGTTCCTTCGTTGGAACTGGGCGGATTCCTGATGCTGGGAGAGGCAGAAAACATCAGTGACCTCGCGCATTATCTCGACCTGGCAAGACTGGAATTGGGGGTCAATATCTATCAAAACACTGTCAATGTGCACGAAGTAGGTTAAAATATGAACAGGTGCAATTGCCGTGAGTCTTAAGATTCATGCGGGTATTCGGCGCATTCTCATCGGGGGGTCTGCCGGCAGTATTGCGCAGGTGACTGAGTTACTGCGCGAACTGGTGCCGGAAAACGCGCCGCCTCTGGTATTGCTGGTGCATCTCGACGGAGGCGAACAGCAAGAGCGATTGTGTCAGGTCGTAGGAGAAATGATTCCCTTTCCCTGCGAGGTGGTACAGCACGGAACGCGCTTGGAAGCAGGCAAGTTATATACGCCGCATTCCAATTACCATTTGTTGATCGAGCCTGAAACCAACACCTGTCGCCTGTTTGACGATGAACCGTTCTCGTATGCAAAGCCCTCTATCGACCTGCTGTTTGGAAGTTGCGTGGGCCCGGAGGCAGAACATACGGCGGCAATTTTGTTGTCGGGTGCCAATGAAGATGGCGCCCGAGGGATCTCGGAATTACATGCCGAGGGAGGGCTTTGCGCAGTGGCAGATCCTGCTCTAAGCTTGTTTCCAACCATGCCGGCGGCTGCACTGCGGCGCCAGCCGGCCTTGCGAGTATTGAATCCGGTCAGGCTCTCTGCTTGATCAGGGAGGTATGTGGTGAACAAAGCAGTACACATTCTGGTCGTTGATGACCTCGAAGCCAATCTCTTTTCCATGCAGCGCATGCTCATTCCTTTGGGTGCCCGTATTTCTACGGCCTCTTCGGCCGCCGAAGGTTTACGCCTGCTGCTGCACGAAAAAATCGATGTGCTGATCCTTGATTACTCCATGCCCGGTATTAACGGCTTGGAAATGGCCAAGCTGGTGAATCAGCAATTCGTTGAGCCGCCACCCATCCTGTTCGTCACCGCGCATGGACACAATGTGCCCGGCCTCGAGCAATCCTGTTATGAACTGGGCGCCATGGACTTTATTGAAAAGCCGGTGCGCGAAGAAGTGCTGCTCGCCAAGCTCAAGGTATTGATCAAACTCACGGAACAGAAAGATGAGATGCGCCGGCTCGCCAGTATCGATCCGGTCACCCAGATCAAAAATCGCCTGGCTTTTCAGGAAGCAATGAAGCAAAACATCAGTCTGGCCAAACGGCAAGGGCGCATGATGGCCGTGCTGGCGATGGATCTGGATGATTTTAAACAGGTGAACGACACCTATGGTCATGGGGCCGGCGATGAACTCCTGCTCGGCTTCGCCAAACGCATCGCCATGTCGGTGCGCGAAGCCGATGTCGTGGCCCGCATCGGGGGTGATGAATTTGCGGTCTTGCTCACGCATCTGCAGGAAGCCGAAGATGTGGAGTCGGTGTGCGTTAAAATTTTGAAGGCCTGCAAGGCGCCCGTGACTTATCAGGACAAGTCTCTGGAGATTAAAGTAAGTATCGGCGCGGCGTTGTGCCCCTACCATGGCGATACCGAAGAACGTCTGATGAAAGCCGCCGATGTCGCGCTCTATCAGGCCAAGACCAGTGGCAAGGATAAACTCGTGGTGTTGCAGGGCGGCTTTGGTGCCTTGAAGAAAGACGAAGACATGCAGCAGCTGATGCAGGTCGCGTATCAACCGGTCTTCCCCTCCACAGGGCGGCAGCCGGTGGGCGGAGAGATTCTGGCCAAGATTGCCAATTCCGACCACTTTGGTGGCACTGAAGCCGTGATTCGCCACTTTCGTCAGCTGGGGCACAGCGAGATGTTTGAAAATGTCTTGCAGAAGAAAGTGGCCGAAGACTTTGCCCGCTTGAGTGTCTCAGACAAAGAAGGCGCATTTTATCTGTTTCTCAACGAGATGATGGCGGATTTTTGTGACAACGAACATGTCGATGACCTGTGTCGCATGCAGACGGAACTCATCACGCATAACGTGCAGCTGGTGCTCGATCTGCCCGATTGGGACCGTTACGGTACCCGTGAGGGCGTGGTAAACGGGTGTCAGCGTCTGCAGCAGCACGGGGTGAAACTGTGTCTGCAGAACGTGGGGGAGGCGGTGATTCCCAATAACCTCATGGCGGTCTTGCCGATCGACTTTATCAAGTTGTCCATGGGCTTGGTGGCTGCGGTGACCGAAGATGAATACGCCTGTAAAACGATTGTGAGTGCGATCGAAATTGCTAAAAGTGTGCACTGCAAAACCATCGCCATGGGCGTGGAATCTGCCGAACAGTATCAGGCGCTCAAGCAGTTGGGTTGCAGTTATTTCCAGGGCTCTTACTGGACCATGCCCGTGTCGCTTGAGGACTTCAAACAGCGCTGGATGGGCGATAACCTGATCAAATTTGACGAAACCCGCCGCAAGTCCAGCTAGTCTCTACCTCACAACGCACCCTCTTGCCAGCCTTTGTGGAGGCAGGAGGTCGCGCTTCACTCAGTGCTTGCTATAGTAAATAATTCAGCTTCAATCACCCGGCACGCCGTGCCGTAAGAGGAAACAGGTGTGATCTACAACACGTGGCTGGCACAGTTATGTGCCATGTTGCCTCAGGTCCGGGCGGCAGCGGTATGCATCGCCGGGCAGAATGATGCACTGGCCACCTGGCATACCGAGTCTTCGCCGCCGCTTTGTCTTGATGAATGGTCTGCGTTGGTGCAGGCGGCCAGCATGCAGCACAGCCCCTTGGTTACGATGCCTGCAGGCGGCGATGCTAACGCCCTGCGGGTGGTCTTTCCCCTTCAGCATGCCAAATCCGATCATCTTCTGGTGGTGCTGGAGTTGGCGGCCAGCACACGACAACAAACCGCCATTTTGCAGATTCTGGAATGGGGCGATGCCTGGTTGGGGCTGCTTCAGTCCACGTCGGCCACGGGGAGGGCATCACACGAATTGCCCGCACAAGGGGCCGGGCAGAGCGCGCAAGGTGTGTGGCGCAGTATCGAGCAGGGCTTGCTGAGTCGGGATGCCGATGGAGCGGCCTACGTCATCTGCCGCGAATTGGCTTCGGCGCTGTCCTGCCAGCAAGTTGCCCTGGTTTGCGAGCGCGGCAAGGGTTTGGTACTGCAGGCCCTGTCGACCAGCCCCCAGTTCGACGCACGCAGTCACTACGCACAACACCTGCAGACCCTGGCCCGCAATGCATCAGTGCAAGCGGGCGCTACCCTGCATGCAATGGCGCAAACCGAGACCATGGCGCGCCTCGCTAATGCGGGCCCACTGCGCTGGTATTACCTACCGCTGCATTATTCTGTGTCGGGTGCCGTGCCATGGCATGGCGGCATACTCTTCGCCCGCGAGGCGTCCGCCTCTTTGAGCGCCGATCTGGAACGGCAACTGCATGCCCTGCAACCCGCACTGGCCGCTGTAATGGCGCTGCATGCCCGTGTGGTCGACACCATGCCGGCACTTATCAAGGCGTTGGCGGAACGCATGAATCCCTGGCGTGCCTGGCAGACGAAGCGGCGCTGGCCACGCGTGCTGGCTGTGGTGTGTGTGGCGCTAATGCTTGCGGCGCTCTGGACGCGACCGCATCAGATTGACGCGCCAGTAAGCATTGAGGCGCTGAGTCAAAGGGCAGTGGTTGCGCCCTTCGACGGTTTTGTGGCGGCGGCTGAGCGCCGGGCCGGTGAGCATGTGGCGCAGGGCGATACGCTCGCGCGGCTCAATGATCGTGCGCTGCGGCTCGAACAGCAACGTTGGCTGGGCCAGCAGGATGAATTCGAAAAGCAGTATCGGCAGGCGCTGGCGCGACGAGAGCAG
>JBFHUL010000079.1:0-15060 GCA_041590075.1 Oleiphilaceae bacterium | reverse complement strand
GCCTTAACCGTGACCAACACCAATGATGCACCGGTCGTGTCGATCGCTCTGGCTGATCAAAGTACGAGTGAAAACCAGGCGATCAGTTTTGGTATCCCTGAGGGCAGCTTCAGTGATGTGGATGTTGGCGATACCTTAAGTTATAGCGCCACACAGGCGGACGGTTCAGCGTTGCCGGATTGGTTGGATTTCGATGCAAACACTCGCACATTTACAGGCATGCCCGGTGCGGATGATACGGGAATGGCCTATGTCGCCGTGGTGGTTAACGACCAGTTGGGGGCTACTGCGCGGGATGTCTTTAGTATTGAAATCAACGCGATGGACGATACGCCGCTAAACATTACCGGCACAAACGCTGCGGAGGTATTCGAAGGAAGTGGTGGCGATGACTATATTTCTGCTAAAGGGGGGCGCGATACGCTGTACGGTTTAGGCGGCGACGATACCTTATTGGGCGGAGGCGGTGTCGATACACTCTTTGGTGGTGACGGTGCAGATGTAATGAAAGCCGGCGCCGGTAACGATCACCTATATGGTCAAGGCGGGAATGACCTGCTGGTTGGTGGTAAAGGCGATGACCATTATTACTTCGGTTCAGGAGATGGCATAGATCGAATCAATAATGCGTCGAAACGTTATGCAAACGAGATCGATACCCTGCAAATAGAGGCTTCCGTTCCACTGAGCGATCTGTGGTTTATGCGTACCAATCAGCACATAGACGTGGTGTTGTTGGGTAGCCAAGACAGGATCCGCATTAATAATTGGTACCGAGCCGAAAAGTTCGAGCTCGACAGGATTGAGGTGGGCAAATCATTCGTCGATTCCGCGGGTATAGAACAGCTTGTTGCGGCGATGGCAAATTATGCTGAGCCTTCCGGTGGGGAAGTGTCATTGACGCCGGAGGAGCGAGCCAATCTTGATGGCCAAATTGCCGCGGTGTGGCAATAAATCTTTAAGACTAGGCGGTTATAAACGCAGCAATAAAAAGCCGGCTTTACGCCGGCTTTTTATTCAATTAGGCGTTATATGTAGTACAGCACTAAATACACGGTGAGTAATACTGCAACCCACACCACCATGGTTTCGGTCGGCCAAAGTTTAGCGAAATAGCCTTTAGGTTTGCCTTCTTCAGCATCATAGGAATTATGGATGATCTGCTTGATCGAACCCACCATAGACTGTTCGATACGCTCATAGGCCATGTAAAAGGCGCACCCAATACGCGTCACAAATGCAGGTGCCAATTTGCGATAGAACCAGTCGGCATCCAGATTGGTTGATGGCAATTCCGGCGGGTACATGTTGCGCAGGTTCAGCCAAACAAAGGCCAATGCCGAGAAAAACAAGAGCTGCAACTGCGTGAGTACGTGCGTCAGATCGTAGGGGTGGTATTCGGCGTCCCAAGGAAGCAGCGCGTAAACGGTTTGCGCAGGGAATGTACCGATCAGCACACATGCCACAGCCGCCAGAGTCATGGCAATGAGCATGTTACGCGGTGGTTCAGTGGTGCGAATACCTGAATCGTGCGCGAAGAATGCAAAATAGGGGATTTTGATGCCGGCATGGTGGAATACCCCCGCAGCGGCAAACAACAGCAACAGCCAGACCACATCATAGCCCTCGGCTACCGCGGCACTCATAATCATAGACTTGGAGACGAAACCACTGAACAACGGGAAGGCGGAAATCGATGCGGCACCCACAATGCAGAGGATGGTCGTTTTGGGCATGCTTTTGTATAAGCCCCCCAACTCGGAACCATTAATTTTGCCGGTCATGTGAAGCACGGCGCCCATGGTCATCATCAACAAACCCTTAAAAATTACGTCGTTAAAGGCGTGCGCAACTGCGCCATTCAGCGCCACGGCTGTACCGATTCCGATCCCCACGATCATAAAACCAATCTGGTTGATCATGCTGTAGGCCAATACTCGGCGCAGATCGTTTTCAATAACCGCAAAGAAAATTGGGAAACAGGCCATCGTCACGCCGATCCACACCAATAGCTCTTCGCCGGGAAATCCGCGTGCGAAGGCGTATACCGCGACTTTAGTGGTAAACGAGGCCAGGAATATTGTGCCGGTTGGGGTTGCTTCAGGATAAGCATCGGTTAACCAGTTATGCATAAAGGGAAACGCACACTTGATTCCAAAAGCGAGGAAAATCAGCCAGGCACCAATACTGGCTAAGCCCTCGTGATTGAGACTGATTTCATTGAACAATACGCTGTTATTGAGCTGCGCGAAAATAAGTAGACCCGCCAGCAGCATAACGCCCGACAATACCTGAATAATGAGGTAGCGAATCCCCGATTTATACGCCCGATCGGTGCGGCGCGCCCACACCAGAAACACCGAGGTAAGGGCCAATAACTCCCAAAATACAAACAGCGTGAGCAGATCACCCGCGAACACCGCGCCCACGGCACTGGCTGCATACGCGAGACCAGCTACATGCTGCACGGTATCTTTAACATGCAGGGCGTATACGATGGCAATAAAGGATGCCAGATGGAACAGGTATCCGAACATCATACTGAGCTTGTCGATGCGTACAGGCTCCAGCGCGTAACCCATAAATTCCAGCGACCAGAAAATGCCAGGTTCCAGCGCATAAAGATTGATTGCGCCGACAACGGGCGCCAGTAGCATCAAAATATTTCTCAGCCAACCTCGCAACAGGATCGCTGCCAGTGCGCCAAGCAATAAGGGAAGAAATGGCGGAAGCATCATAAGATTATTCATCGTAGTAATCTTCCCCGCGCATTAATACTTTTCGCATTTCTTTGGCAATCAAAACCAATACCACACAGCCAACGAAACCGTAGATCGCATAAAAGGCCGGTATGTTTTCCCAATCGTGATAGACATGCCGGTGTACGATGAAATCCACCACTACCAGAATCGCGCAGATGACATAGAAGACTTTCAGCATTTTGCTGATATTCTCGGGCTTGTCGAAGAAGCCACTGGGTTCGTGCTGCTCAGCCATTTAGCCTTCTCCATTCATGTTAGTGGACACACCGGGAATCAGATTGATTAAATCGATCAGAGGCTGGGGATAGAAAAACAGGAGTAAACAGCCTGTCGAGGTCACGCCGATCGCTATCAGGCAGGGTAAGGGGGCTTCTTTGGTTTCGGACCATGACCACGAAGCCTGGGACTGTCCGCCGGGATTAAAAAATGCCTTGATCGGAATGGGCAAGAGATAGGCAATGTTCAATAGCGAGCTGATCATCAGCGTCGCGACGATAAGCAGTTTGTCGGCTTCAAGCGCCCCGATGGTAAGGAACCATTTGCTCCACGTACCGGCCATAGGGGGTAAACCAATAATACTGACGGCACCGATCGCAAAGGCAGCCATGGTAAGCGGCATTTGTCGCCCCAAGCCCACCATGTCGCTGATGTTCTTCTTGTGACTGGCGACCATGATAGCGCCCGCGCAGAAGAACAGCGTGATTTTACCTACCGCATGGGTCGCAATGTGCAGTGTAGCGCCGGCGGCCGCCACCGACGAAGCTAGCAGGGCACCGACCACGATATAGCTCAACTGGCTGACCGTAGAGTAGGCCAATCGCGCTTTGAGATTGTCTTTGGTCATGGCGATGCACGACGAGAGCAGAATGGTCGCGGCGCCGATGTACAGCATGATGTCGGTGGTTGCGAGGTCTTTAAGCTCATCCAGACCAAATATATAAATAACCACTTTCAGAATACTGAATACGCCGGCCTTCACCACGGCTACGGCATGCAGCAAAGCGCTCACTGGCGTCGGAGCAACCATCGCTGCGGGTAACCAGCGATGGAAGGGCATAATCGCCGCTTTGCCGATGCCATAGCAAAACAATACCAGCAGAATACTCAGAATTACTTTGCTGTGAGAGTCGTCGAAAATGCCACCGGGCGTAAAGTCGAGCGTACCGGCCACACTCCAGGTGCCCAATACCGCCAATAAGAGAAACGCGATGGATGTAGTCAGTAGAATGCCGAGGTAAACGCGGCCACCCTGTTTTGCAGCTTCGGTACCCGCATGGGTGACGAGCGGGTAAGTAGAAAGTGTGAGCACTTCATAGAAAATGAACAGCGTGAGCAGGTTGCCGGAAAAACAGATGGCCATCACCGAGCTGATGGCGAGCGCAAAGCAGCAGAAAAATCGCGTTTGGTTTTGCTCATGATGGCCACGCATATAGCCAATCGCGTAAATACTCGTAATGATCCAAAGGAAACTGGCCACCAGGGCGAATACGACGCCAAGTGGTTCCACCTCGAAACCAATACCCAAGCCAGGGAAGATATCAATAACATGCAGCTCTATCGGTGTGCCCTGAAATACCAGATCGGTTATCGCCAACACCACCGTGAACAGAATGGTGGCGGTGGTCAGCGTGACAGCCTCACGTAAATTCGGGCTCTTGCCCGTCGCAACAACCAGCAGGGCGCCCACCAAAGGGATAAGTATTGAGAGAGTAATAAGCTGCGCGGGATCTACGCCGGTCCAGAGGTTCATGGCGCCACCCCCGTTGCTGTTACGTTGGTGTTCTGAAAAAGCCATTCCGATGCGCTACTAGCCGCTTCGGTGGTAATGCTGGTATCAATACCAAAGTATATATTGGCAATCACCAATGCCCACATTGGCACTAACATCAACCAGGGCACTTCCTTAATCTCTGACGCATCCTGCGTTTCGGGTAGATCCTGAAAATAAGCCGCTTCCAGTACACGCCCGATGTAGACCACCGCGAGGAGCGAACCGACTAGTACCAGCACCGCAACCATCCAAAGGTCTTGTTCCAGCGCCGCTGTCACCAGATACCACTTGCTCACAAAGCCGACCGTCAGTGGCACTCCAATAATGCTCAAACCTGCCAGTGTAAATGCTGCCATAGTGAGCGGCATGTGCTTGCCCAATCCAGCAAAGGCTCTTATATCGACGGAGCCGACGCGATAGAACACTGCACCCACCGCCATAAATAATGCGCCTTTCATCAGTGCATGATTGAAGATGTGAATCAGGCCAGCCATCAACCCTGTTACGCTCACCAGGCTAATACCAAGAATCATATAGCCAATCTGAGCCACACTACTGTAGGCGAGCACTGATTTGACGTTGCTCTGCACCGTTGCCATGTAAGAGCATTTGAAGATGGCGACGATGGCAAGCGCCATCAGAATCAGGTCCATCCCCATTTCGTTGAAGACATGATCAGCACCGAATACCGTGAAGATGAAGCGAATCATCACATATACCGCTACTTTGGTTGCAGTGCTCGCAAGGAAAGCGGTGACTGCCGAAGGTGCGTGCGTATAGGCGGGTGGCAACCAGGCGTGTAGGGGGAACAGGGCAAGTTTGATACTGACACCCACCATAATAAAGGCGAGGCCGGTATTAATAGTACGGCTGCTGTCGTAAACATGAATGCGTTCGGCCAGATCCAGCATATTCAGTGTGCCGGTTTTCATATACAACATGCCAACACCAATCAATATGAACGTGGCGCCGATGGTCCCCATCACGAGGTATCGGAATGCCGCCGTCAGGCAGCGCCTGTCGGATGCCAGACTCACCAATGTATAGGTGGCTAATGAAGAGATTTCGAGGAAAACAAATAAGTTGAAGGCATCACCAGTAATCAGAATGCCCGATAAACCCGCCAAACAGAGCAAATGGGCCGTATAGAATAATGTGTGTTGCGAGGGGTCGATCTCTTTGGCAATACTGTCTTTAGCATACAGCAGAACGAGCGTCGAGACGGCCGTAACCGCTAACAGCACAAACGCATTCGCTGTGTCGACGCGCAACTCGATGCCCCAGGGCGGCGCCCATCCGCCGACGGCATAACTCAATACGCCATCCGAGAGGGTGGCGAGCAAGAGTTGCCAACTGAGCAAAAAAGCAAACCCGCTAACGATGGTGGCGAAGCCCCATGCAAGCAGAGAGCGACCCAGAACCAATGCAATGGGCGCAGCAATAAGCGGGAGAATAATAGGTAGCGCAGCCAAGTGTTGTTCAACCATTAGATGGCATCGTCCTTATTCTGAAATTCATTTTCTTCGACAGTGCCGTAGGCACGCTTGATTCTGACAATAAGTGAGAGGCCCACCGCAGTGGTGGCCACACCAACAACAATGGCCGTGAGAATCAGAACGTGGGGCAGGGGGTTGGAATATTGTGTCGCGCCTTCTACAACAATGGGTGCAGTACCGCCGCTCACCTTACCCATAGAGATGTAAAGCATGAACACGGAGGTCTGGAAAATATTCAGACCAACTACTTTTTTCACCAGATTATTGGCAGATATAACGATGTAAAAACCGGCCATCATCAGAAAGACGACGACCCAGTAGTTGTAATAATCAAAGATAAAACTCATTGGACGTTCGCCCTCTCAGCCTGACTCGCAAAGGCATAAAAAATACTCAACATGACCGCAAATACGGTAATGCCCACACCTAATTCGATGATGATAATGCCGTAGTGCTGCCCTGCAATGGGGTCGGCTGCGAGCATGTTGTAGTCGAGAAATTGTCCACCTTTGTACATGCTGTAAAGTCCTACACCGGCATAGAGCAATACACCGAAGGGGGCGAGTAACTGCAGAAACCTGGGGCCCACTACTGCAAACGCCAGAGGCAATCCATAGACAAGGGCATAAAGAATGAAAGCTGCTGCGGCAATGACTCCAGCCTGAAAGCCACCACCGGGGCCGAAATCGCCATGGAATTGCACATACAGAGCAAACAGGATAACGAGAGGAATAATCAGTTTTGCAATCACCCTCAGAACGTGATGCTCAATTAAACCTGACTCCGGAATATCACTCTCCTCACGTCGTCGGACACCAAGCAGAGCGAGTACGCCAATCGCCGCAGAGAATACTACGACGGTTTCGCCCAGCGTATCGAAGCCCCGATAACTGGCGAGGACGGAGGTGACCATGTTGGGAAGCCCCACTTCTTTCGGAGACTCTTCGATATAACGGGGGGCTACATGTTCATGAATGGGGTTGTCCGGATGGCCGAAAGGCGGCATGTCGAGAGTGCCATAGATCAGTGCTGCACCGGTGATCATCACGACCAGCAAGGGCAGAAGCGTTGAGCGTTTATTTTCTTTCTCTTTGCGCCCGGTTAAGGCCAGAGTGCCGAGCATGAGAACCGTCGAAATACCCGCACCTACCGCGGCTTCCGTAAATGCAACGTCCACCGCATCGAGGTTGACAAATATCAGCGCCGACAAAAAGCTATAGATACCAAAGAGCATTACGACAGCAAACAGGTCCCGAAGAAAAATAACTCGCAAAGCCGTCAAGGCCAGCATGGCCAGTAGCACCAAATCAATCAGCACAGCCATTATTTCGTAGGCTCCTGTGTTTTACCGTGAGATTCAGCCATTGTGAGCAAGCCGCCATGGCGCGCAGATTTCGCCAAGGCATGGGATGCAGTAGGGCTGGTGATCATTAGAAAAAGCAAAATAAACAGTAGCTTGGCTGTGTTTAAATCAAATGAAGTTTGCAGCAGCAGGCCACCAATAATCAGTATGGCTGCAATAGAATCGGTCACACTGGCCGCATGTACACGGGTGAAAAAATCGGGGAACTTGAACAGGCCAATGGCGCCACTCAAACCGAAAAATACGCCTGCAATGAGCAGTATGCTACTGACGATGTCGAGAACAAACATGTCGATCCGTTTTTTGTTTGGAGTTATTCGATTGGTGCGGTGTACTCGAAAAAGCGAAGTACGGCGACCATGCCTATAAAGTTGATCAATGCATATACAATGGCGATATCAAGAAAGTCGGGGCGGCCCGACAAAAACCCGACCGCAGCGATAAATAGTACGGTCTTTGTACCGAACATATTGACGCCCAGAATGCGATCATAAACGGTGGGGGCATTAAAGGCGCGAGCGAGCGCCAGCCCCATTACAACCAATATTGCCACGCAAACGGCCGCAAGCATCCCAGTCATTGTTTGCGCTCCCAAATATCAGTGATTTTCTGTTCCATACCGCCTTGCTTTAATTCCTGTATAGACGATTCCTGTAATGCATGAACAGTAATTTCACCACCTTCAAGATCGACACTTAGCGTACCCGGAGTGAGCGTAATGGAATTAGCGTAAAGCACACGTTTATTTTTGGGTATGTTTTCAGCAGAAATTTTTGCCAGAGAAGGAGAGAGCTTGTCGGTAGAACCCCATACATGTTTCGTAACATGTATGCTTGAACTCACTATCTGCCCTAAAAGCCAAAACAGATAGCGTATCATGCGATGCCCAGAGCTCATTTGCTTGGGTTCTTGGTCCACATAATCCATGCGATGGAGCACATACAATACCAGCCCCACCGATACTAGCCCAAAACTGAGCAACAAGGGTTGCAGATAACCCGAGAGTAATAGCCAGAATATACTTAGTAGAATCGCCCACTTGCCAATATGCATATAGGTTCGTTTTATTAGATGAGTTTGCAAAGATTATAGCAACAAAACAAAGGCGTACCAGCGATATGGAATTTTCTCTTATAGATTATTAAATGGGGCTGTTCGGCATTTGATCATGTTGTTCCTTTTATAATCATCAAGATCAAATATTCAACGGCTTCAAAGCCGGTCGAACATAAAAAACACGCCAAAAGTACATGGCATGGCTGTAGTGCTTCAGCATCGCCTTGGTCATCAACAAACGTCGTTGCACCGTTTTACGTGCGCATAATTATCCAATTGAAACGTCTCGATTTATACGCAATGTAAGACTGGGAATGAAGGACTGGAAATGACGCCTGGCATTAGCAGAATATCGTGCGCCTAAATACAAGAACCGATCTTGGTAAAGCTCGCCACTATGGATGACCACATCTTATTCAGCACCTTATGGGGAAATCCCCTATGCCATCAGATATTCCCTTAGCGCGCATCAGGATTTTACTAATTTAAGAAAACAATAAGCAGAAAAATAATATTGCCATGTTAGTGAACAAGGCGATCAGAGCGCCTGTGGTGCGAGCTGTTCTGCACCCGCTTTCGATCAATGGCCGCTAGCAACTTTCTTTTGCCACAACCGGTTAATCGAGAGGAATTTCCATGGCATTAAAAAAACATTCATCAAACATTCAAACTAACCGCTCCAATAAAGATGCTCCTGTCAACGATAGCCATTTCAGGGCCAGTAATGATCAGGACGAAGTCAATGCGCGTCGCAAGAAAGCGCGCACGGTAGCCAAACAGCAAAAAGCTGCCGAGCAGGTTTCATCGGCCTCGACTGAGTTGGCTGCCGGTATTTCTCAGGCATCCTCGGCAGTCAATCAGCTCACCCAAAACATGCAGAGTATCGCGAGAGGCGCAGAAGACTCTTCCGCCGCATGCCAGGAAAGTCTTGCTGCGGTCAGCCAGATCAATGATCGCGTGTCTACGCAGGCTGAAAATGCCGAGAAGTCACGCGAAATGACGGCATCCCTACGCGATGCAATAAACGGAATCGCCAGAGAAATTGACGGTATGGTGCTGAATGTCGGCGAATCATCACGTCGACAGCAGGAATCTGTTAAATATATGAATGAGCTTGAAACTCAGGCAGCGCGTATTAACGAATCGGTCAAGCAGGTCATGCGCATCGCTGACCAAACCAACCTTCTTGCACTGAATGCAGCCATAGAGGCGGGGCGTGCCGGCAAACACGGCAAGGGCTTCGCGGTAGTTGCAGACACCGTGCGTACTCTCGCAGAAAAAGCTGAGAGCAATGCAGCCAGTATCGAAGCCTTGATTCAACGCATTCAGAGTGGTGCAAAAAATATCGGTGAAGGCGTTAAAGCAGCAGCAGAGTCGGCTGCCAGCGAGACCGAGAAAGGGCAGGCGGTTAACATGCAATTAAATGAGGTGCAAAAATCGATTGATTTCGTGTATGAAAGTGTAGAAGTCATCAGTAGCGCAGCGCAGGAATTATCGACAGCCATCAATCAAACACAACGTGGTGCAGAAGATATTGCGGCTGCCTCTGAAGAGCAGTCCGCCGCCTGCGAAGAAAGCATTAAAACGTTACGCGAACAGGAAGTTGCCTTATCTCAGGCACACACTGCCTCACAAAGCCTGGAAGATCTTGCCGATGAATTGCGTACCAGCCCGGATATCGCCAAAAGTGCCGAAGAGGTAGCAGCAGCGTCCGAAGAGTTGTCTGCTTCGCTCGAGGAAATTAACCGCGCTTCGGCAGAAATCGGACGCGCGCTCGAACAGATCAACGATGCGTCCGGACAACAAGCGGCTGCAGTGGAAGAAGGTGTGAATGCCCTGAATCAGATTGAATCATCCGCCGAACTCGGGCGTGAACGGAGTCAATCAGCACTGGAAAAAGTGGGCGAGCTGCAATCTGCGCTGGATACCAATAAAAACAGTGTTGACGACATGATTAATGCGATTGGTGAAGCGACCGATTCTGCCGACAGCAATCTCGAAGAAATTGCCGAACTGGAAAAGATCAGTCGTCAGATCGACAAAATCGTTGATGGTATTGCCAATGTTGCCATCCAAACCTCAATGCTAGCGGTAAATGGTGGTGTCGAAGCAGCGCGGGCGGGTGAGTATGGAAAAGGCTTTGCCGTCGTTTCGACGGATATACGTAACCTGGCGAACGATGCTGCCGAGAATGCAGAAGAAATTAAAGATCTGGTAAAAGCGATTCAGGATCAGATTGGTTTGGTCAGAACTGATTTGGGCATGATTTCCAATGACGTGCGCAGAGAAGTTGAAAAGGCCAAACAAACCACCAGCGGCCTCGAACAAATCAAGCATCACATGCAAGAAGTCCTCGATGGCAACAAGGCCATTCTCGAAGCATCAGAAGAAATAAAAACGGCGACCGCTACGGCGCGTGAAGGTCTGTCGCTGATAGCTGATGGTCAGGAAGATCGTTCAAGTGCTGCCCAGGAAGCTGCTGCGGCAGCGGCTCAGCAATCGAAGGGTGCCAGTGAGTTGGCCGCGGCCATTGAAGAAATTGCCTCAATAGCTGATGAATTGCAGAACGCCTAAGCGTCAAACGTTAATGAATACTTGTTCGTAAAGAGGCAACAAACTATGTCTGCACTTAAACAGAATGAAGCATATCGAGAGGTGCTTCAGGAAGAAAACGAAGTGCCACGCAAGCAATTTGTAACCTTTTTTATTGGCGACCAATGCATGGCCTTCGAAATGGAACGCGTCATGGAAATTGTACGCGTTCCGCCTACCGTTGAGGTGCCCATGACGCCATCGAGCCTGATTGGTCTGGCCAATTTGCGGGGTACTATTTTACCCGTACTTTGTTTACGCCGGGTCATGGGGCTGGATGATGCCGAGCTAACCGATGCAACCAGAGTAATGGTGCTCAGTTACTTTGGCCGCCCTCTGGGATTTATCGTCGATAAGGTTACGCAAGTGCTTGGTGTACAACCTGAGGTGATTGAACGCATCGATCCTGCGTCTTCAACCTTCGACAGCAAGCTGCTATCGGGGGTGTTAAAAAATATCGGTAGCCAGCCCTTGATTCAGCTGATGGATGTTGATGCGCTAACCAGGCAGGAGTATCAGAGTTTTAGCGCAGTTAATGAAAACCAGAAGTCTGATCTTAGTCAGCAGGCTCACAAAGAACGCGTTGATGACGAGGAGGAAGAAAAAAATATCCGGCAACTGGTGAGTTTCTCGGTTTGTGGCCAGGAATACAGTTTCGATATCTCCGCGACGAAAGAGATCATTCGTATGCCGGAAACCGTTAACGCAATACCGAAGGCTCCGGCTTACCTAGTCGGTATGGTCAAACTGCGTGACCGGGTGCTACCTCTGGTGCGCCTGAGCACCCTGTTTGGACTACCGGTTTCCGAAGCCCTCAACGAAACCAACCGGGTGGTGGTGCTAAGTTTGTCTGAATCACAACAATCTGTGGTGGGGGTGATCGTTGATGACGTGAAAGAAGTACTGCGAATACGCAAGGAACAGGTTGAAGACGTCCCACCATTGCTATTGGATGGCAGGGAAATGCGTGAGCTTGAGGGTATTTGTCAGCTGGACAAAGGCAAGCGCATCGTCACGTTGCTGTCGGCAAGCAAAATGTTTCGGCGCGAGGATCTCGCTCAAACGATGCAATCAGTCGCAGCTCAGCATCATGAGTTGGGTGAACAAGACGAGGAATCCCTACAGGGTTTATCGGCCACCGGAGTGCCAGAGGGGGAAAGCCGTGCCGACATCGTTCAGGACGAAGATGAATCGCAATTGGTGGTATTCAACCTCGGTGAGCAGGAATATGGCGTTTCGATCGAGTCGGTGCGCGAGATCCTGCGCTTGCCGTCGCAATTAACCAAAGTGCCCAAAACCTCTGAATTTGTGGAGGGCATGGTTAACCTGCGCGGTATGGTTCTGCCCATTATCGACATGCGTACACGTTTTGGTTTAGTTCGTCAGAGCCAGAATGACCGGCAACGTATTGTGGTGTTAAACAAGGATGACGTGCTGACCGGATACATCGTTGACAGCGTTACAGAAGTGATGCCTCTGCAATCTCATCAAATCGAATCTGCGCCACAGCTTTCAGAAGAGCAGGCCAGCGTGATGGGGCGATTGGTCAATTTGCGGGACAAGAAGCGCATAATCACGGTGCTGGAGCCTGAGCAGTTGTTAAGTCACGAAGAGCAGCGAAAACTGTTCGAAGAGATAAATGAGTGCGATAGCTTGTGTAGTTGACACGAAAATCGGGGCTAGTTTACTTCATTGGAAGTCCCTCAAATTTAGTAAAGTGGCCCCCGAAACATCCAAGCAAAGACAGGTCGCAAGTTTAAATTGACCACTGTGTGATCTTGGGAAGAAAAGTAGGGCAGCTGTTGGGCTAGAAATTAGATAAACGCATGTGCGCTTGCGACATCTGTGCGGGTGGAGAGCAAGAAAAAGTGATGTTTAAGCCGGGTGCGGATCTACGCGTACAGAAATGGTGTAGAGCTGCACCCTAAGTGAAAAGTAGTTAATTCACATTACCGCGTCTTCTAACGATACTCAGGCCGACCAATCCCACGCCGAGCAACATTAAGGTTTGAGGTTCGGGTACAGCGACCGTTCCATCACCATCACCATCACCATCACCTTCATTAGGAATTTCACGTATGATTTCCTGAACCTTAGCGTTAACGAACGCCGTTGTAAAAGCGGTAGCGTTGTTGCGCAATTGGTTAATATCGAATAACCCAGTGTAACCACTATCGTTGATGTCATAAACGGCTTCGTCCCACCGGTTGTAGAGCGAAGTCCTGGTGACTACGTTTAAAAGAAAGCCATCATCATCCAACACATTCCCTAAATATTGCTCTTTGGTCACACCCACTGGGATAGCGCCGATATCACTGTTTTGATCACCCGCTTCGTCAGTAAGGAGAATCATGATCTTGACCGAATCAGAAGCCCAACTGAAGTTTGTACGTGACCAGTAGGCCGCCTCATATCCGCTTTCGCGACAACAATACAATGGCACACCTGTAACAGCTGCCTGAACGGTAGCCACGTTTGAGGTTAAATCCTGATATACCAGCGGGGTGCCATTATCTCTGGCTCCGGGATTTTCCATGTAACCAACAACGCCGTAGCGGGTTGCATCAATCGCTGATTCGGCTTGTAAAGCAGTGTCTATTTGGCCAATTACATTAGGAATCCAGTTGAACTCTCCGCCCATGCTAAGAGACTGGTCAACGACAAAGGATATATCTACAGGGACAGCATTGGCGTTTAGAGCACCCGCGAGCAGCAATCCTGACAGCAGTTTTGATGTTGCTTGTTTGATTAAGCGCATTAGTTAATCCTCCGTTTTTCATGGTGGTTTTTTTTAATGCGCCAGCGATTTTGCATTTTTTATACCGCAGCTCTCCGATTCCGCAGAAAATAGCTATTTAAATTGGAATGTAAATTTTAGGAGGGGTGAACGCTCCTGAAACCTGTAAACGATACTGACGATGCGAACGCTGTGACATATGTAACGCTCGATCCAGATAGGATCATAGAAAAGGGGGATCGAAGCTAAGGTGATACCAATCGATGAACGCAGGAGGGGGATTATTCCTGAACGTTCAATACCAAAGACGCGACAATTACCCTAGGTATATAGTATTTAACATAATATACATTATGCGCATTATAATGATTAACTGATTCACTTATATGGGTTCTTTTTTTGGGGCATCCAACTAAAGCACTAAACTTTTCCAAGTAAAGTGCTAAATTCGATGCCCAGTGCCTTTTGTAGATTTTTATAGGTTCCAAGAATAAAGGAAAGGCAAAAATTTACAGTTATCGGAACACGTTGGTCAAAGATCGACTTTCCTTGCTTTAATGGACCTTTAGAATTAAGTTGCGCCGCCTGCATCAAGGTGTGAAGCCGAACGGATGTTATCGTCGCTCTAACAAAACCTTCTTGATTCAACAGACTGCAATAATGAAAACCGCAAGGATAATAACCTCAGCGGCTTTTTGGGCGAAGCGGTAGTTGTGTTTGCACTCTTCCTGGGGGCGTGAAATGGCCAATTTGGAAAGCTCGATTAAGTCCGCTCTTGCCCCAAACCAGAAGTTACGAGAGGACGAATTTTTCAGTAGCTGTTAGACAAGATCGGAAGTCAGCGAAGAAACGATATTTAGACCGCTTCAGAGGGAAAGCGGACCTTTTAGCTATTCTGAGAAATGAGCGACGAAACAGGTCTGAAAAGATGAGAAAGCGGACATATTCCAGCGACTGATTTCAACCAATAGCGGCCATCGGCAGGTTAAAACTTAATTTATTAAAAGCTAACTAAAAAATAAATAATTGATAATTTTGAGGCGACTGTTGTAACTTCAAAAACGGCCACATATATAGTTAAACAATTAAATTCAGGAAAAGGGCTTTGCCCCCTTATTATTATACAGTGACTCGCAAGAAACTGACCTTTCCCCCGATATTAGAACCATCACATGGACGAGACTGCCGGTCACCAAACTTAGCTCCCTCATCATCCTCATGTCCGAAACTCATACTATTCTTCTATTTATCACTTGGTATCTCTTTGGCACTCATAATACTTT